>NZ_ATLP01000034.1:0-115152 GCF_000416215.1 Pseudomonas sp. CF161 | reverse complement strand
CCAGGCGGCTGTGCACGTCGGCACCGGCACCGCGCAGGATGTCCCGTTCGCCGAGCAGCGCGGCCACATCGCAGGCCATGTCCGCCAGGCCCAGGGCCTGGCCGCGCAGCAGTAAATGGGCAATGCGCGGATGGGCCGGCAACTGCGCCATGGCCTGGCCGTGGCGCGATAACGTGGGCTCTTCACCGGCCTTGGCCTCCAGGGCGCCGAGGCGTTCCAGCAGGTCCCGGGCCTGGGTGTAGGCCGCAGTGGGCGGCCCATCCAGCCACACCAATTGCCCCGGAGCGACGCCCCAGCGAGCCAGTTGCAGGGCCAGCCCGGCCAGATCCGCCTGGAGGATTTCCGCACTGGCATAGGCGGCCAGTTGCTCATGCTGATCCTCGGACCACAGGCGATAACACACCCCGGGCTCCAGGCGCCCCGCACGGCCGGCACGTTGTGTGGCACTGGCGCGGGAGATGCGCTGGGTATCGAGGCGGGTCATGCCGCTGCCCGGGTCGAAGCGCGGCACCCGTGCCAGCCCGGCATCGATCACCACGCGCACACCGTCGATGGTCAGGCTGGTTTCGGCGATGTTGGTGGCCAGCACCACTTTGCGCTGGCCGGCCGGCGCCGGGTCGATGGCCGCGCGCTGGGCTGCAAGATCCAGCTCGCCGTGCAGCGGGCACAGCAGGATCTCGCGCCGATCCCCCAGGGCCTCGGCCAGTTGCTGATGCACCCGGCGGATCTCTGCCTGCCCCGGCAGGAACACCAGCAGGCTGCCCGGCTCATCGTTGAGAGCCTCAAGAACGGTCTGCACCACCCGTGGCTCGATAAACTCGCCAGGCTGATAAGGCCGGCCCCAACGCTGGGTCACCGGGAACATGCGCCCTTCACTGCGCAGGATCGGCGCATCATCGAGCAGCTGCGACAGGCGCTCGCCTTCCAGGGTGGCCGACATCAGCAGGATCTTCAGCGGTTGCTCGTCACGAAACAGCTCGCGCCCATTCAGGCTCAGGGCCAGGGCCAGGTCGGCGTCGAGGCTGCGCTCATGGTACTCATCGAAAATCAGCAGCCCCACGCCATCCAGCGCCGGGTCGTCCTGCAGGCGGCGGGTCAGGATGCCTTCGGTGACCACTTCGATACGGGTGTTGGGGCCGACCTTGCTGTCCAGGCGGATGCGGTAGCCCACGGTTTCACCGACTTTCTCCCCCAGCTCGCTGGCCAGGCGCTCGGCCGCCGCGCGGGCTGCCAGGCGCCGTGGTTCGAGCATCAGGATGGTCTGTCCGGCCAGCCACGTTTCATTCAACAGGGCTAAAGGCACGCGGGTGGTCTTGCCGGCACCGGGCGGCGCTTCGAGCACCGCCTCATGGCGTGTCGCCAGGGCGGCGCGCAGTGCAGGCAAAACTTCATCAATTGGCAAAGAATTCATGCTGGCTCCAAAACAGAGGCGCGAGTATAACGGCGAACTGCCTGGCGTTAATCACGGTCTGAACTCAAACCGACAACGCTTCACCCCCTTTGGCTTCATGCTTTGCTCAGGAGATTTCCATGCGTATTCCCTTCCGTTTGATTGGCGGTGTGCTGGTCGCCACCCTGCTGACCCAGGTCACCGCCTGCGGCTCGATTTTCTTCCCGGATCGGCGCGGCCAGATCGAAGGCAAGATCGACCCCCTGGTGGCCGTGCTCGATGCCGTGGGGCTGCTGTTTTACGTGATCCCCGGGTTGATCGCCTTCGGCGTCGACTTCGCCACCGGCGCCATTTACCTGGAGCCCGGCAAAACCGCGCAGATCGCCCCGGAAAAACTCCAGCAAGCCATAGGCGCCGACGGCAAAGTCGATAACCGCAAACTGCAAGCGATTCTCGAAAGCGAACTGGGCGGCAGCTTTCCGCTGGATGATCCGCGCCTGATCCAGCACAAAGGCAGCGTGCAACAGTTGGCGTTGTACGGCCTGCAGCCTGCGGCCTGAAACGGCCACTGAAGGAATTCGCCCCCTATGAGCACTAGTCCGGAACACGCGCGCCTGCTGCGCCTGGCCACCCGCGCATCACTGGCGGTGGCCAGCATCCTGATCGTGACCAAGGCCGTCGCCTGGTGGCTTAGCGGCTCGGTGAGCCTGCTGGCGGGCCTGACCGATTCGTTGCTCGATGGTGCGGCGTCCTTCCTCAATCTGCTGGCGGTGCATTACGCCCTGCGCCCGGCCGATGACGACCACCGTTATGGCCATGGCAAGGCCGAGTCGCTGTCAGGCATGGCCCAGGCGGTGTTCGTCGCCGCCAGTGCGGTGCTGATCGCGATCCAGGCCATCGAACGCCTGAAAAACCCCGAGCCGCTGGGCGCGCCCTGGGTCGGCATCGGCGTGATGCTGCTGTCCCTGGCCCTGACCATGGCCTTGTTGATGCTGCAGAGCCGGGTCATCCGCGAAACCGGTTCCACGGCGGTACGGGCCGACTCCCTGCATTACCGTTCGGACTTGCTGCTCAACACCAGCATCCTGGTGGCCCTGGTGCTCGCCAGTTTCGGCTGGCAACAATTGGACGCCTGGTTTGGCCTGGCGATCGCTGTCTACATCCTGTGGAGTGCGCTGCAGATAGCCCGCGAGAGCGTGGCCGTGCTGATGGACGAAGAATTGCCGCCGGATGTCAGCCAGCACATGCTCGAACTGGCCTGCGCCGTTCCAGGGGTGCTGGGTGCTCATGACTTGCGCACGCGGATTTCCGGCAGTCACTGGTTCGTGCAACTGCACCTGGAACTGCCGGGGAATTTGAGCCTGTCAGTGGCCCATGGCATCAGCGACCAGGCCGCCGATGCGATCCATGCCGCCTACCCGAGGGCCGAAGTGCTGGTGCACGCCGACCCACAGGAAGTGGTGCTGGCCGCCAGGGGTCAGTAAGTCACCTGATAACCGCGCGAGCTCAGGCAACTGCCCTGGGCCTGGCGATAGGTCTGCACCACTTCGGGCGCAGGCGGATAGGTGGCCACGGCCGGATCGAAGCCACTCTGCTGCACGGCCCAGCGATAGCAGTCGTAGCGGTCCTGGTCGATCTGCTGCGGCGACTGCCCGCTGACCGGGTAAGCCACCACGTCATAACCATTGTCCGCCTGTTGCGGCGGCGGGCTGGCCACCGGCGGCTGCACCACCACGTAGTCCTGGGTGCTGGCTTCGTAGGTGTAGTAGGCGCCCGCCGCGAGAAAGAACAGCGCGCTGCCGATCCAGACTTCCCGGGCGTAATCCGGCAGATACCCCACGCGAATGCCATAGGGCGGAGTCACCACGACGTAGCGCGGGCCCTGCGGGCGATACCAATAGCCACCGGAGAAGAAATAGTCCTGGCCCCGATAAGGCACGCGGTAATTGCGATCCGGAAAACGGTCGATCACATACCCCGGGCGATACTGCGGGCCCGGCCCCCAGCCGTTGCCATGCCCATCCGGGCGCCCTGGCCAGCGATGATCGTCGGCATGTCCACCGCCCGGACGCGAGCCCGGCCCGCCCGCCTGCCAGTGCTGGTTGTAATCATTGCGGCGCGGCGTGTCCTGGTAGTAGCCGCGCTGCGGCTCCTGGGTCTGGCGCACGGTATCGGGACGCCCCTGGATCGGCAGGTTGTTCTCAGGTCGGGTTGTCGGCTGGACGGGCGGCGGCTGCACTGGGCGGCCCTGGCCGTTTGGATCGTGCTGGGGACGGTTCTGCCATTGTCCGCCCGGGTTCTGACTTCCCGGGTTCTGGCCGTTATGTTCGAACTGGCGGCTGTTATCGCCGCGAATGATCTCATTCTGCGGCCGGGGCTGATTATTCTGGGGACGGTTCTGGTTGTTTTCCGGACGCGGCTGGGCGGGTGCCGGACGCGCCTCGGGCGCATGTTCACGCTGGCCGCCGCCATTGCCACCACCGGCGCCATGCTGAGGACGTTGTTGGGCCTCATCCCGCTCGTCGGCCAGCGACTGCGCGCTGACACTGATACACAGCAAACCAACACCTGCCAAACGCCAGATGCGCGACTTCATGCTATTCCTCACTGCGGATTAGGGCCTATAGATAAGACTGGAAAAGCACAGGCCGGTTCTGCGACAGGTTATCAGTCACGAGACTTATTTAGGGTCAATAAAAAAGGGGGACCCGTCGGTCCCCCCTTGAGATTTTCGTCCGTGCTCGGCGCTTGTGGCCCCGGCTCACCTCACTCCGTCTTCTGGACAGTGTGTAGCCCGGGGGTCGGCTCAACCCTGTGGGGGTGGCGACCGCGGCTGGCCTGATTCGGCGGGCCGCACTGGACTCTATGTCCGGGCAGTGATTCTGGTGTTAAGAATAGGCCTGGGGCGTCGACACAGGATTGCGAAGATTGCTCAAATAAACATAGCTTGCGCAATTTTTAACTCAGGATAGATAATCTGGCGCAATAGTTATGACAAAGGCCTGTTCCATGAGCAAACTCGACCGTTACGACCTGAGCATTTTGGCTGAATTGCAACGCGACGCCCGTATCTCCAACCAGGAGCTGGCCGAGCGTATTGGCCTGTCACCCTCGCCCTGCTCGCGCCGGGTCAAGCAACTGGAAGACGACGGCTACATCTCGCGCCAGGTCGCCCTGCTCGATCGCAAGATGCTCGGCCTGAGCCTGACCGCCTACGTGCTGATCGGCATGGACCGGCACACCCCCGAGCGCTTCGAGAACTTTGAAGCGGCGATCCGCAACCTGCCTCAAGTCCTGGAATGCAGCCTGGTGACCGGCATGGACGCCGACTACCAGCTCAAGGTCGTGGTGCCCGACATGGACCACTATCAGAAACTGCTGCTGGGCCACCTGACCCGCATCGAAGGCGTCACCAGCGTGCGCTCGAGCTTCGTCCTCAACCAGGTACTCAACAGCACCGAACTGCCACTGACCCACCTGCGCGGCTGATAACGCCGCGCCAGCGAGCCTGCCTGTGGCGACGTAACGCACGCAGATCAATGCCCTGCCCATACCCCTTGGCGTATACTCGGCCGGCCTTTTTTGCCCTGCCTGCGCTGGAGATGTTCGATGGATCCTGCAGTTTTCGAAGAATGGATGATGACGGTCCTGGTCAGCATCCTGATCATTTTCATGGCGTTCATCGTCTGGGATCTGGCGAAGAAGTCCAAGGCCGGGCGCTTCGGCTCGTTCATTCTGTTCTTCGTCCTGGGCCTGGGCGTGGCCGCCTTCATTATCAAGAGCGTGGTCATCGGCCTCATCGAGTCCGGGGTTCTATAAGCGCGCCGGGACTTCCTTCCACTGCCCCTGATCCAGCCCGTCCAACGTCCAGTCGCCAATCCTGACCCGCACCAGGCGCAGGGTCGGCAGGCCAACCGCAGCGGTCATGCGCCGGACCTGGCGGTTGCGCCCCTCGCGAATCACCAACTCCAGCCAACTAGTGGGCACGCTCTTGCGAAAGCGCACCGGCGGATTGCGCGGCCACAGCTCGGGCTCATCAAGGGCTCGGGCCTCGGCGGGCAGGGTCGGGCCGTCATTCAACTGCACCCCATCGCGCAGTTGCTGCAATTGCTCGGCGCTGGGCACGCCCTCGACTTGCACCCAATAGGTCTTGGCCAGTTTGTGCTTGGGGTCGGCGATGCGCGCCTGAAGCTGGCCGTCGTTGGTCAGCAGCAACAGGCCTTCGCTGTCACGGTCCAGGCGACCGGCCGGGTAGACGCCCGGTACGGCGATGAAATCCTTGAGGGTCGCTCGCCCTTGCTCATCATTGAACTGGGTCAGCACATCGAATGGCTTGTTGAACAGAATCAGTTTCGGCTCGGTCGGCGGCGCCTTGGCGACACGCCGCGGTGCCTGGCTGGAAGACGGGCTGTTGCTGCCAGGACGGCGGGAAGCGGGACGAGGGGGACGGGGCATGGTGAAAAGGACATTCAGCGATCAGGACCGACAATGCTAGTGGCCTGATCGCCAAATGACCATTCAATAAACACTCAGCGGAACGGCGGCTCGTCGAAGCTGCGCAGTTTGCGCGAGTGCAGCGAGTTGAGGTCGGTGCGCAGCAGGTCCACCGCCGCGATGCCAATCTTCAGGTGCTGGCTGACCGCTCGCTCATAAAAAGCGTTGGCCGAACCCGGCAGTTTGATTTCGCTGTGCAGCGGTTTGTCCGAGACACAGAGCAAGGTGCCGTACGGCACTCGCAGGCGATAGCCCTGGGCGGCGATGGTGCCGCTTTCCATGTCCACGGCCACAGCCCGGGACAGGTTGATCAGCGGCCGCTCCTGAGCCCAGCGCAACTCCCAGTTACGGTCGTCGTAGGTCAGCACGGTGCCGGTGCGCAGGCGTTTTTTCAGGTCGTCGCCCTTCTCCCCGGTGACATTGGCCGCGGCTTGCTGCAAGGCCATCTGCACTTCGGCCAGGGCCGGGATCGGAATATTGGGCGGCACCACCCGGTCCAGAATCCCGTCGCGGCGCATGTAGGCGTGAGCCAGCACGTAGTCGCCAATGGTCTGCGACTGCCGCAGGCCACCGCAGTGGCCAATCATCAGCCAGCAATGCGGACGCAGTACCGCCAGGTGATCGGTGATGTTCTTGGCGTTGGATGGGCCGACGCCGATGTTCACCAGGGTCACGCCATGACCATCGGAGGCCTGCAGGTGATAGGCCGGCATCTGGTAGCGGTGCCAGACCACCCCGGCGGCAATCGCCGAGGCTTCGCCATGGTCCATGGCTTTTTCGATGACCACGTTGCCCGGCAACACCATGCGTACAAAGCGTGGGTCGCTGCGCAGTTGTTCCAGGCCGTGGGTAATGAACTGGTCGACGTAACGGTGGTAGTTGGTCAGCAGGATCCAGGGCTGCACGTGACGCCAGTCGCTGCCGGTGTAATGCACCAGGCGCCGCAGGGAAAAGTCCACCCGTGCGGCGTCAAACAGCGCCAGGGGCAAGGGGTCGGTGTTTTCCCAGTCATACAGGCCGTCGGCAATGCCGTCGGTGGCGGCGGACAGGTCGGTGCTGGGGAAGACCCGCGCCAGTACAGCGGCGGTCACGCCGGAACCGGCCAGTTCGTCGCCCTGCTCGACCACATAGGGGTACGGAATATTCTGCTCGCTGACGCCCACTTCCACAGTCACGGTGAAGTCGTGCATCAACGGCACCAGTTGCTCCAGCAGGTACTTACGAAACGCCGCCGGATGGGTGACCGTGACACTGTAGGTGCCCGGCAACTGGACCTTGGCATAGGCCCGGGTGGTTTGTGGGACTTCGCCCTGGCAGAGGTAGGTCAAACGTAATTCGGGGTAGCGAAACTGCGCCCGTTGTTCGGCGGTGGGTTCGACGCGATCCTTGAGATAGCGCTTGAGCGCCTGGCTCAAGGCGGTGGTGGCCCGCTCATGCAGTTGAGCAAGCCGATCCACGGCTTGCTCGGCGGTTTGAACGACAATAAAAGCTTCGGTCACGATAAGCATCCTGTGTTCTGATCTTGCAGGCGTTCATCTTGCCTGCATCGCCGCCTCACGGGAACCGCCCAATCGCCCGCAGTGCTAAAGGTTCATCAAAAGGCCTGGGGCGTGCAGCGTGCCACTATCGCCGCCACATCCAGGCCCCGCGGCAAGGTGCCATAGACGCGCCCGGCATTGCCCAGGCGGCTGGCGATAAAGGCATCACTGACCGCCGCATTGCCCGCCTCCAGCAACAGCTTGGCCTGCAACCCGAGGGCAATGTCTTCAGTGAGTTGCCGCGCGCGGTACTGGATATCGTCGGTGTCCTTGAAGGCCTGTTGCAGCGCGGTGATATGAGCGGCCAGGCGTTTGTCGCCATGACCATCGCCAAGCTCGGCGAACAACACATCGAGCACCCCGGGCTCTTTCGACAGGGCACGCAGCACATCGAGGCACTGCACATTGCCCGAGCCTTCCCAGGTCGAGTTGACCGGCGCCTCGCGGTACAGCCGCGGCAGGATGCTTTCTTCCACGTACCCGGCGCCGCCCATGCACTCGGCGGCTTCGTTGATCATGGCCGGCGCCCGCTTGCAGATCCAATACTTGCCCACCGCCGTCACCAGCCGCGAGAACTTGGCCTCCTGGCCATCATCCAGATGATCCAGGGCCCGTCCCACGCGCAGGCTCAAGGCCAGGGCCGCTTCGCTTTCCAGGGCCAGATCGGCGAGGACGTTCTGCATCAGCGGCTGCTCGGCGAGCACCCGGCCACCCACCAGCCGATGGGCACAATGATGGCTGGCCTGGGTCAGCGCCTGGCGCATCAGTGAGCTGGAGCCGACCATGCAATCGAAACGGGTCATGGCCACCATCTCGATGATGGTCGGCACCCCGCGACCTTCCTCGCCCACCATCCACGCCAGGGCGCCGCGAAACTCCACTTCGCTGGAAGCATTGGAGCAGTTGCCGAGCTTGTTTTTCAGGCGCTGGATATAGAACTGATTGCGGCTGTCATCGGGGCGATGCCGAGGCAGCAGGAAACAGGTCAGGCCCTTTTCGGTCTGGGCCAGGGTCAGAAAGGCATCGCACATCGGCGCCGAACAGAACCACTTGTGCCCTACCAACTCATAGGCCTGCCCGGGCCCACCCGTTCCCACCGGATAAGCCCTGGTGGTGTTGGCCCGCACATCGGTGCCGCCCTGCTTCTCGGTCATCGCCATGCCGATGGTCACACCGGCCTTGTGCGCCATGCCGACGTTGCGCGGGTCGTACTCGGTGGCCAGCACCTTGGGCAGCCATTGCTCGGCCAGGTCGGGCTGCAACTTCAGCGCCGGGACGCAGGCAAAGGTCATGGTCAGGGGGCAGCCACTGCCGGCCTCGGCCTGGCTGTGCAGGTAAGTCATCGCGGCGCGGGCCACGTGGGCACCGGGCTGGGCGTCGGTCCAGGGCAGCGACGGCAAGCCGTGTTCGACGGCGGTACGCATCAACTGGTGATAGGCCGGATGAAACTCCACCAGGTCCAGGCGATGCCCAAAGCGATCATGGCTGACAAACACCGGCTTATTCTGATTCGCCAGAAAGCCCGCCTCCATCAGCGGGCCACCGGCCAGCGCCCCATAGGCATCGATCCGCGGCTCGGCCCAGGCGCCGCCAAAACGCCGGGTCCACTCTTGCAGCGGCAGGTCGATGCGATACAGGTTGATGCCATCCAGAGAAGGCGGCTGGTTGGTGACTTCGTGGGTTTCAGCGAACTGGTGCAGGTTCATGACGGGGCTCCTGAAGGCGTGACTGGCCTCAGTTAAGCACCCCACCCCCGGGGTTCAAAGTGTCATATGCGCCTAAATATCGGCACTTTCACCCTGCTCAGGACAGAGCACACGCTTGAACAGCACCACTTGCAACTCCTCGAATTTCACCGGCCGGGCCACGTGCTCGATCCAGCCATAGGCCGTGCAATGCTCGCGCTCGGCAGCATGGGTGCACGCCAGCGCCACCAGCACCGGCAACCTGGCGCAACCGGGCAAGGCCTGCACCTGGGCGCTGAACGCCGTGGCGTCCTGGGCGCTGATCTGGCAATCAAGCAGCACCCCGTCCACCTTCTCCACCCGCAGTTGCTCCAGGGCCTGGGCGGTGCTGTCGACGCAGAGCACCCGATAACCGAGCTTGAGCAACATGCCGCGCACCACCAACTGATTGATGCTGTTGTCATCCACCAGCAGCATCGTGCAATCCTCCGGCACCCGCCGGCACACCGAGCGCGCCTGGAATACCGAAGGAGTGCGCAGAGCCGGACTGGCGTCCACCTCGAACTCGACCTCCAGGCGGAAGCAACTGCCGCGCCCCGGCTCGGACTCGTGGGTCAAGTGGCCACCCAGCAGCTCAATCAACTGCCGGCAAATGGCCAGGCCCACCCCCAGCCCGCCATATTCCCGGGTCATTGAGCTGTCGAGCTGGAAAAACCGCTGGTACAGGGTCGCTTCGTCCAGATTGACGAAGCCGATCCCGGTGTCGATCACGGCCAAGCTCAGCGCCTGGCGCCCATCAACCTCCGGCTTGGCGGTGATACGCAGGACCACGCCACCGACACGGGTAAATTTGATGGCGTTGTCCAGCAGGCACTCCAGGCATTGATTGAGCTTGCCGCGATCGCCCAGCAGGCGGTCCGGCACCCCGGCCGCCAGGTCGACATCGAACCCCAGGGCCTTGCCCGAGGCATTGGCCGCAAACTGCAGGCGCAGGCCATCAACCATCGCACGCAGGCTGAACGACTCGCGTTGCGCGCTGAGCTTGCCAGCCTGCAATTCGGTCAGGGTGAGGATGCCGTTGACCATGCGCATCATGTCCCGCGCCGAGCCGGCAGCGGTTTGTTGATACTGCTCAAGCTCCGGATCCAGATCGAGGGTCTGCATCAGCTCCAGGGAGCCGATCACCCCATTCATCGGGGTGCGCAATTCGTGGGTCAGGGTGGCCAGGAACTCGTCCTTGAGCCGGTTGCTGTGGGCCAGTTGCTGGTTCAGCACTTCAAGCTTCTGCCCGGCATCGAACAGGGTCTGCGCCTGCTGCTCGCGCATCGAATTGATCCGATCGGCCAGGGCCAGGGACAGCAGCGCCACCTCGATCGCCGACCCGATCTGGCTGGCGTACATGGTCAGGAACACGTTAGGCAGGTAGCCGAGCACCATCAGGGTGTTGATCACCCCGCCGAACAAAAACGCCGACCAGGCGATGATGAAATAGCGCGCCACGCGCAAGCCTCGGTACCAGACCACAATCCCGGAAACGAAGATCACCACGGTGAAGATCAGTGCCAGGCCGGTCGCCAGGCGCAAGGCCAGGGCGTAGCTGGTCATCAGCGACAGGCCCAGCACCACGGCGCTACAAGCGATCAGCACTAACAACAGGCGATCAACCCAACGGCTGTGGTTTGAGGTCTGCAGGAAACTGCGGGCGAACTGGCTGCCGAACAGCGCGGCCGAGGCGATGAAGAAGGGCGTGGCGGCGTTGGCCCACCATGGGTTGTTCGGCCAGAAATACTCGACCGCCGCGCCGTTGACCGAAAGTTGGTACAGGCCGAACGAGGCGATATAGAAGATGTAGTAGAGGTAGCTGGTGTCGCGCACGCTGAGGTAGATGAACAGGTTGTAGACCAGCATCCCCAGCAGCACGCCGTAAATCAGCCCCAGCACGTACAGGCGCATCGGCTGCGCCTCGAGGTAGGCGGTGCTCGACCAGAGCGTCAGCGGGGCCTGGATCGAACCCTCGCTTTGCAGGCGCAGGAACACCGTCTTGTGCTCGTTGGGCGCAAAACTCAGGTCGAACAGGTAGTTGTTCTGGCGGATCTGCCGGCTATCGAAGGGCAAGGCATCGCCCGTCCGGCCAGCCAGGCGGTAGCCGGAGCCTTCATCGGGCAGGTAGAGGTCGAGATGATCCAGCGGTGGGTAAGCCAGTTCCAGCAACCAGGTGCGCTGCGCCGTGGGGTTGCCGGGCCGGTAATCCAGGTCGACTTTCAACCAGAATGCCGAGTGCGAGTAACCGGCATTGAGGGTGGGCTTTTCGTGGGTTTTGAAATTGCCAGCCAAAACCTGTGAACTGACTTCGGCGATGGTCGCCTCGCCACTCACATCTTCGAACACCTGCATGACCTGGCCCAAGGGCAGGCGCTGAGTGAACTCGTCGAACTCGACCGCGCCAGCCAACATCGGCACACACAACAGCAACATCAACAAATAGCGCATAAAGCCCCAGCGTGGCCTGTCCGGTTGTGTCAAAAAGCCCCCATTCCTTTTGAGCAGACGTAAAACCGGCATTACCTGTTATTGGTTTGGATCCACTCTAGCATAGCCGCTGATGGCCATTGAGCACCATTGAAAGTTTTAGTCTAAAGGCTCTAGAACGGGCATTTCAGCGCTATCCATTGAGCTAGAGCTGTTCGTTCAGTCAAGTCGATTCATGGGAAGTTGCAACCCGGCGCAAAGGCGCGCCGAGAGCCGCGAAAAAAAACGTTTGGTGGTAAGCTCGCGCACCATGAATATCTACAGCTCTCGCCCCGTTGTCCTCTGTCTCTCCGGCCACGACCCAAGTGGTGGCGCCGGCTTGCAGGCAGATATCGAAGCCCTGCTCGCCCAGGGTTGTCATGCAGCTCCGGCTGTTACCGCGCTGACCGTGCAAGACACGGTCAACGTCAGCGACTTCCGGGTCCTGGATCGTGAGTGGGTACTGGCCCAGGCCAATGCCGTGCTCAACGATTCGACCGTGGCCGCGGTCAAGCTCGGCATGCTCGGCTCCCTGGAGATGGTCGACACCGTGGTCGAACTGCTCCAGGCGCATCCGCACTTGCCGATGGTCTGCGACCCGGTGCTCAGGGCCGGCGGCGGCGGGCGCCTGGGCAAGGATGAAGTCGGCTATGCCATGCGCGAGCGCCTGTTGCCGATGGCCACCATTGCCACGCCCAACCTCCCCGAAGCACGAATCCTGGCCGAATTGCCCGAAGGCACCGCCGATGAGTGCGCTGAAAAACTCCTGCCGTTCGTCAAACACCTGCTGATCACCGGCGGCCATGGCGACGAGCACCAGGTGCATAATCGTCTCTATAGTCGCGACGGCCTGCGTGAAACCTACACCTGCCAGCGCCTGCCCGGCAGCTATCACGGTTCCGGCTGCACACTGGCCAGCGCCCTGGCGGGTCGCCTGGCCCAGGGGGAACACTTGGCCAGCGCAGTGAAAACCGCCCTGGATTACACCTGGCGAACCCTGCGCGACGCCGAACAACTGGGCAAAGGCCAGTTCGTACCGCGCCGCCTGCCCCTGGATTTCTGCTCGTAACGCCTTGAGGCTTTCAATGAAACTACGTGGCCTGTACGCCATCACCGACAGCCAACTGTTGGCCGGCAAGTTTCTGCAGTACGTGGAGGCCGCGCTGGATGGCGGCGTGACCCTGCTGCAATACCGCGACAAGAGCAACGACGAAGCCCGTCGCCTGCGCGAGGCCGAGACCCTGCAGCGACTGTGCGAGCGCTACACCACCCAACTGATCATCAACGATGACGCGGAGCTGGCGGCGCGCATTGGTGTCGGCGTGCACCTGGGTCAGACCGATGGTCCGTTGACGCCCGCCCGGGCCCTGCTCGGGCGCAAGGCAATCATCGGCTCGACCTGCCACAGCCAACTCGCACTCGCCGAGCAGGCCGCCAAGGAGGGCGCAAGCTATGTCGCCTTTGGCCGCTTTTTCAATTCCAGCACCAAGCCCGGCGCGCCGACCGCCAACCTTGAACTGCTGGACCAGGCCCGCGCCAGCCTGCACCTGCCGATCTGCGTGATCGGCGGCATCACCCTCGACAACGCCGCGCCACTGGTGGCCCATGGCGCCGACCTGCTGGCGGTGGTCCACGGCCTGTTTGGTGCATCGAGCACCCAGGACGTGACGCGCCGCGCCCGCGCCTTCAACGCCTTATTCAATTGCTGATTGCTGAGAGCCCGATCATGTCCCGTTCCGAAACGCTGTTTGCCAATGCCCAGAAACACATCCCCGGCGGCGTGAATTCGCCCGTGCGTGCGTTCAAGAGCGTTGGCGGTACCCCGTTGTTCTTCAAGCACGCCGAAGGCGCCTACGTCACTGACGAAGATGACAAGCGTTATGTCGATTACGTTGGCTCGTGGGGCCCGATGATCCTCGGCCACAGCCACCCGGACGTGCTGGACGCAGTACGCAAGCAGTTGGAACACGGCCTGTCCTACGGCGCGCCGACGGCCATGGAAACCGAGATGGCAGACCTGGTCTGCTCCATCGTGCCGTCGATGGAGATGGTGCGCATGGTCAGCTCCGGCACCGAAGCCACCATGAGCGCCATCCGCCTGGCCCGGGGTTTCACCGGCCGCGACAGCATTATCAAGTTCGAAGGCTGCTACCACGGTCACTCCGACAGCCTGCTGGTAAAAGCCGGTTCCGGCGCGCTAACCCAGGGCGTTCCAAGCTCGGCCGGCGTTCCTGCGGCGTTTGCCAAACACACCCTGACGCTGCCGTTCAACGATATCGCTGCGGTCGAGAAGATGCTGGGCGAAGTCGGCCAGGAAGTGGCCTGCATCATCGTCGAGCCAGTGGCTGGCAACATGAACTGCGTGCCGCCGGCGCCGGGCTTTCTCGAAGGCCTGCGCAGCCTGTGCGACCAGCACGGCGTGGTGCTGATTTTCGATGAAGTGATGACCGGCTTCCGGGTCGCCCTCGGCGGCGCCCAGGCCCATTACGGCGTGACTCCGGACCTGAGCACCTTCGGCAAGATCATTGGCGGCGGCATGCCGGTCGGCTGCTTCGGCGGCAAGCGCGAGATCATGCACCACATCGCCCCGCTGGGCCCGGTCTACCAGGCCGGCACCCTGTCGGGCAACCCGCTGGCCATGGCTGCCGGCCTGACCACCTTGCGCCTGATCAGCCGCCCGGGCTTCCACGCCGAACTCAGCGACTACACCAGCCGCCTGCTCGACGGCCTGCAACAGCGTGCCGATGCCGCGGGCATACCGTTCGTCACCACTCAGGCAGGCGGCATGTTCGGCCTGTACTTCAGTGGCGCCGACGACATCGTCACCTTTGACGATGTCATGGCCAGCGACGCCAACCTGTTCAAGCGCTTCTTCCACCTGATGCTCGAAGGTGGCGTGTACCTGGCGCCGAGCGCCTTCGAGGCCGGCTTCACCTCGATCGCCCACGGCGATGCCGAGTTGAAACTGACCCTGGACGCCGCCGAACGCGCATTTGCCGCATTGAAGTAAAGCCTGCCTCGACCGCCGCCAGCATTTGCCGGCGGCGGTTGCACTTCGTCACTCGCTGTTTGCGCCCCGTAAAGCCATAAATCCGCCGAAAGCTGCGGATATAGCGCCCGCGCAGCAGAAAAACGAGTAAAGACTTTGTAAGGTTGGCCCTGCTTATTTCATAATGCGCGCTTATTGGATCCCTCGATGGGTCCGCGTGCCCTCCAGAGGTAAGTCGATTCCCATGAACCGCACCGGCCGCGCCCTTGCATTGGGCTGCCTGTTGCTCCTTCAGCCCCTGCTCGCGCACGCACAAGCGGGCGGCAACTCGTTGTTGATCCCAGCGATGGGTCGCTGCACCCTGAATACTCAGCCGCAGGACCTGGCCGAGGCGCTCGCCGCCTGCCAGAAAGCGTCCGATGAAGGCGATGCACAAGCACAGTACGAGTTGGGCGAGTTCTATTACGAGGGCAAGGGCGCGCCGCGCGACCTCAACCTGGCCCTCAGCTACTTCGAGAAAGCCTCACTGCAAGGCCACGCCCAGGCACAGTTCAAGCTCGGAACCATGTTTTTCCACGGTGAAGGCGTGCCCGCCAATAACGTCCAGGCGTATATCGTGCTGAAGATGGCGGCGGTCAATGGTGCCGAAGATGCGCTGGATACGGCCGACGAAGTCGCCGAGCATATGCAGCGTGATGAACTGGAAGTAGCGACCCAGGTGCTGGGGCAGATCTTCCGCAAATACCTGATGGAACTGCAGAGCGCCGACGGGCGTTCGCCCTTCTCTCCCCTGCCCTGAGCGGTATCAGGGACCCGAGCCGATCACAGCGCCTACCTTATGAATCGCGGGTAGATTTACGCCTGCCTGGCTGTCGAGCGGGGCATGCGCCCACGCTCAGCCAGTGGGCCGATACTACTTTTCAGGCATCGGCATCGGGAACGGCATGACGTTGCTCATGCCACGGGCTTCGCTGATCTTCGGTGTACCCAGACGCTCCACTTCATCGATGCGCACGATCGAATGCATCGGCACAAAACTGCGGACCACGCCTTCGAACTGCGCCTTGAGCTTCTCTTCGCTCGGATCGACGACCACCTGGGTGCGCTCGCCAAAGACGAACTCTTCCACCTCCAGGAAACCCCACAGATCACTTTGATAGATCTGCTTGGCGTACATTTCGAACACCTGGCCCTGGTTGAGGAAAATCACCTTATAGATTGGAGCTTCACGTTTGGTCATGGTGGGCGGGTAACACATCGGGGGATATAAAAGAGGGCGCGAACTATAGCATGGCACCCGATGCACAGTGCTAGGAACCTATCGGCATGCCCCCTATAATGCGCGGTTCTTTACCACCAGTTGACGATCCCCCATGGCCAAGAAGCTTTACATCGAAACCCACGGTTGCCAGATGAACGAGTACGACAGCTCGCGCATGGTCGATCTGCTGGGTGAACATCAGGCCCTGGAAGTCACTGCCCGCGCTGAAGATGCCGACGTCATCCTGCTCAATACCTGCTCGATCCGCGAACGCGCCCAGGACCGGGTGTACTCCCAGCTCGGCCGCTGGCGCGAACTGAAACTGGCCAACCCGAACATGGTGATTGCCGTCGGCGGTTGCGTGGCCAGCCAGGAAGGCGCGGCGATCCGCGATCGCGCGCCCTACGTCGACGTGGTCTTTGGCCCGCAAACCTTGCACCGCCTGCCGGAAATGATCGATGCGGCGCGCATCACCAAGCTGCCGCAAGTCGACATCTCGTTCCCGGAAATCGAAAAGTTCGATCACCTGCCAGAGCCGCGCATCGATGGCCCAAGCGCCTACGTGTCGGTCATGGAAGGCTGCAGCAAGTACTGCACGTTCTGCGTCGTGCCCTACACCCGTGGCGAAGAAGTCAGCCGCCCCTTTGACGATGTGATCGCCGAGATCATCCACCTCGCGGAAAACGGTGTGCGCGAAGTCACCCTGCTGGGGCAGAACGTCAACGGCTATCGCGGCCTGACCCATGACGGGCGCCTGGCTGACCTGGCCGAGCTGATTCGAGTGGTGGCCGCGGTCGACGGCATCGAACGTATTCGCTACACCACTTCGCACCCCCTGGAATTCTCCGACAGCCTGATCCAGGCCCACGCCGAAGTCCCGGAACTAGTGAAACACCTGCATTTGCCGGTGCAATCGGGCTCCGACCGGATCCTCGCGGCCATGAAGCGCAACCACACGGCCCTGGAGTACAAATCCAAGCTGCGCAAACTGCGCGCGGCGGTACCCGGCATCTGCATCAGTTCCGACTTTATCGTCGGCTTCCCGGGCGAGACTGAAAAAGACTTCGAACAGACCATGAAGCTGATCGAAGACGTCGGCTTCGACTTTTCCTACTCGTTTGTCTACAGCCAGCGTCCGGGCACCCCGGCTGCCGACCTGGTCGACAACACCCCGGAAGAACTGAAGAAAGAACGCCTGAATGCCCTGCAACACCGCTTGAATCAGCAGGGCTTCGAGATCAGCCGACAAATGGTCGGGTCGATCCAGCGGATCCTGGTCACCGACTATTCGAAGAAAGACCCTGGCGAACTGCAGGGCCGGACCGAGAACAACCGCATCGTCAACTTCCGCTGCGACAACCCGACCTTGATCGGCCAGTTCGCCGACGTGCACATCGACGCCGCCCAGCCGCACTCGTTGCGCGGATCATTGCTGCCTGTGACCGAGCAAAGCGGCACCGCGAGAGAAGTCGGCGCGCCTGCCACCGTGGCCTGAAGGATTGCCGCTCGCCTGAGCCGGACGACCTCACAACAGCCTGACCAGTGTTCACACTGGCCAGGCTGGGTTGCCGAGGACCGGCTCCACTATTTAAGTGCTTTCGCACCCGCGCCACTGGCGTTATCCTTGATTTCATCTTAATTGCCCCAGGGCGGCTTAAAACGACCTTGAACGCACCCATAGAACCACATCGCTTCCTCCTCGAGCCTTTTGAGGCTCGCCGCTTCGCCAACCTGTGCGGACAATTCGACGAGCACCTGCGCTTGATCGAACAACGCCTGAGCATCGAGATCCGCAATCGCGGAAACCAGTTCGAACTCATTGGTGAATCCAGACTCACCGCCTCCGCGGAAAACCTCATTCGCCGCCTGTACCGGGAAACCAAGGGGACCGAGCTGTCGCCGGAAACCGTGCACCTGTACCTGCAGGAGTCCGCCGTAGAGGATCTCGCCAACAACCCGGTGGCCGAAGCCAGCGTCGCGTTGCGCACCAAGAAAGGCATGATCCGTCCACGCGGCCTGAATCAGCAGCGCTACGTCAAAGAGATCCTCAATAACGACATCAACTTCGGCATCGGCCCCGCCGGCACCGGCAAGACCTACCTGGCCGTGGCCTGTGCCGTCGACGCCCTGGAACGCGAGCAAGTGCGACGCATCCTGCTGGTACGCCCTGCCGTCGAAGCCGGTGAAAAGCTCGGCTTCCTGCCCGGCGACCTGGCGCAAAAGATCGACCCCTACCTGCGCCCGCTGTACGACGCGCTCTACGAGATGCTCGGCTTCGAATACGTGGCCAAACTGATCGAACGCCAAATCATCGAGATCGCCCCGCTGGCCTACATGCGCGGCCGCACCCTGAACAACAGCTTCATCATCCTCGACGAGAGCCAGAACACCACCGTCGAACAGATGAAGATGTTCCTGACCCGTATCGGCTTCGGCTCGACAGCGGTGATCACCGGTGACATCACCCAGGTCGACCTGCCCAAAGGCACCAAGTCCGGGCTGTCCCAGGTCATCACCGTGCTCAAGGACGTTCCGGGCATCAGCTTCACTCACTTCCTGGCCAAGGATGTGGTGCGCCACCCGCTGGTCCAGCGCATTGTCGAAGCCTACGACCGCTTCGAAAACCCTGCGCCCGAAGAGCCAACTGCAGAAAAAGGCCATCGCCACGATGCTTGAGCTTGATCTGCAACTGGCCAGTGACAAGCCTGCCCCCAGCGAGTCCCAGTTCCGCCAATGGTGCGAACTGGCCTTGCGCCAGCGCAGCGCCGACTCCGAGCTGACCATTCGCCTGGTGGACGAGCCTGAAGGGCGCGAGCTGAACCACACCTGGCGCCACAAGGATTACGCCACCAACGTGCTGTCGTTTCCGGCCGATGTGCCGGACGAGCTGCTGGATATTCCACTGCTCGGCGACCTGGTGATCTGCATTGAAGTGGTCGAGCGCGAAGCGGCGGAACAAGGCAAGGAACTTGAGGCCCATTGGGCCCATCTAGTCATTCACGGCTGCTTGCATCTACTGGGTTACGACCATATAGATGACGACGAAGCCGAAGAAATGGAAGCACTGGAACGAACATTGCTTGCAGAATTGGGTCATCGCGACCCTTATGCCGACGACGAGTCTTAATTACATCCACCTGTAACAACCAAGGATTTAGAGTAATCGCTATGAGCGAAGATCGATCGAGCAACGGGCAGAAGTCATGGCTGGGTAAGCTCACCCAGGCTTTTGCCCATGAGCCGAAAAACCGCCAGGAGCTGCTTGAGCTGCTGCGTGAAGCCCATCAGAACAAGCTGCTGGACAGCGAAGCGCTGGCTATCGTCGAAGGCGCCATCCAGGTTGCGGACCTGCAAGTACGGGACATCATGGTCCCGCGCTCGCAGATGATCAGCATCAAGGCGACCCAGACCCCGCGCGAGTTCCTGCCCGCAGTCATCGATTCGGCGCACTCGCGCTACCCGGTGATCGGCGAAAGCCATGACGACGTAATGGGCGTCCTCCTGGCCAAGGACCTGCTGCCGCTGATCCTCAAGGAGAACGGCGACAGCTTCAACATCAAGGATCTGCTGCGCCCGGCGACGTTCGTGCCGGAGTCCAAGCGCCTTAATGTGCTGCTGCGCGAGTTCCGCGCCAACCACAACCACATGGCGATCGTCATCGACGAATACGGCGGCGTGGCCGGTCTGGTGACCATCGAGGACGTGCTGGAACAGATCGTCGGCGACATCGAGGACGAACATGACGTCGAGGAAGACAGCTACATCAAGCCGTTGCCCAGCGGCGACTTCCTGATCAAGGCACTGACGCCGATCGAGAACTTCAACGAGTTTTTCGACAGCGAGTTCTCCGACGATGAATTCGACACCGTGGGTGGCCTGGTGATGAGCGCGTTCGGGCATTTGCCCAAGCGCAATGAAATCACCGAAATCGGCGCCTATCGCTTCCGCATCCTGAATGCCGACAGCCGCCGGATCCACCTGCTGCGCCTGACCCCTATCTCCCGCTAAGGACTGACATGCGTTGGATCACCCGCCCCGGCTGGCCCGGTAACCTGCTGGCCGTGGCGGCTGGCGCAATCACCACCCTGGCCCTGGCACCGTACGACATCTGGCCGCTGGCCCTGCTGGCGGTGGGACTTTTCTACGCCGGCCTGCGTGAGCTGAAACCCCGTCAAGCCCTGGGCCGTGGCTGGTGCTTCGGCTTTGGCCTGTTCGGCGCCGGCACCAGCTGGATCTACGTCAGCATCCATACCTACGGCGGCGCCTCAGCGCTGCTGGCCGGCCTGCTGATGCTGGCGTTCATTGCCGCAATTGCCTGGTTCTTCGCCCTGCCCGCCTGGCTCTGGGCACGCTGGCTGCGACGCAATGAAGCCCCCCTGGCCGATGCCCTGGCGTTCGCTGCACTGTGGCTGGCCCAGGAGGCCTTTCGCGGCTGGTTCCTGACCGGTTTCCCATGGCTCTATTCCGGCTACAGCCAGCTCGATGGCCCCCTGGCCGGGCTCGCGCCATTGGGCGGCATGTGGCTGATTTCCTTCTCCCTCGCCCTGACCGCTGCGCTGCTCTACAACCTGCCGCGCTTGATCCGGGTCGGGCGCAAAGGCTTTATCGTCGCCGGCCTGCTGCTACTGGCTGCACCCTGGGTGATCGGCCTCAGCCTCAAGGACCACGCCTGGACCAGCCCATCGGGCAAGCCGCTGTCTGTTGCAGCCATTCAGGGCAACATCGAACAGAGCATGAAATGGGACCCGGCCCAGCTCAACGCGCAACTGGCGCTGTACCGCGACATGAGCTTCAGTTCCAAGCCAGTGGACCTGCTGATCTGGCCGGAAACCGCAGTCCCTGTGCTCAAGGAGTCAGCTGAAGGCTACCTGACGATGATGGGCAACTTTGCGGCTGACAGGCATTCCGCGCTGATCACCGGGGTTCCGATTCGCCAGGAACTGCGCCACGAAAAACGCTTCTTCAATGGCATCACCGTGGTTGGCGAGGGCGATGGCACCTACCTGAAACAGAAACTGGTGCCCTTTGGCGAGTACGTGCCCCTGCAGGACCTGCTGCGCGGCCTGATCGACTTCTTCAACCTGCCGATGTCGGACTTCGCCCGCGGCCCCGCCGACCAGCCGCTGCTGCAGGCCAAGGGTTATCAGATCGCACCGTTCATTTGTTACGAGGTGGTCTACCCGGAGTTCGCCGCCGGCCTCTCGGCTCGCAGCGACTTGTTGCTGACCATCAGTAACGACACCTGGTTCGGCACCTCGATCGGCCCCCTGCAGCATTTGCAGATGGCCCAGATGCGCGCCCTGGAAGCCGGGCGCTGGATGATCCGTGCCACCAACAACGGGGTGACCGCGCTGATCAACCCGTCTGGCAAGATCACCGTGCAGATTCCGCAGTTCGAGCGCGGGATTCTCTACGGAGAAGTGGTGCCCATGCATAACCTCACGCCCTATCTGCAATGGCGCTCCTGGCCGCTGATCATCCTGTGCAGCCTGTTGTTTGGCTGGGCGTTGCTGGCCAGCCGTATTGCCAAGACCGTTTGACCCGACGCCGGCAAGCCGTTCCCGCGCCCTTGGCTGCGGGCCCTGGCTTGTCGGCCCTCAGCGATAGAACAGTTTGTAGCCCACCTGCCCCACGGCTTCGTTCAACAACTGGCCGCTCTGCCAGATCGACTTGAACTCCGGCATCCAGCCGCCCAGCGGCCGCGCATTATCCACCCCCAGAAAACCCACGGGCGCCGGCACCACGGTGAAACCTGCCCGCTCGAAGCTCCAGGCCGCACGCGGCATGTGCCAGGCCTGGGTCACAACCACCACTCGCTTGATGCCCTGGGGCAGCAGCACTTCGGCGCTGAACTGGGCATTCTCCCAAGTGGTACGGCTGCGTCCCTCCTGCCAGCGCACCGCCACCCCAAAGTCCCCCATCAACGACTCGGCCATCAGCGCCGCCTCGGTCGGCGGCGTGCCATAGTGCAAGCCGCCACTGGTCAATACCGGCAGGCCAGAGGCCTTGGCCAGTCGCGCTGCATAGCGCTCCCGCTCGAGGCCCACACCGGTCGGCTGGTCATACCCCCAGGCCGGATCACCCCGTTCGCGCCCGGAGCCCAGCACCACAATCGCATCCGCCCGCTCGGCCAGCGCCGCCCACTGATCTGTCGCCAGCGCCGGCTCGCGCTCCAGGGCTCT
This sequence comes from Pseudomonas sp. CF161, assembly GCF_000416215.1. Classification (NCBI taxonomy): domain Bacteria; kingdom Pseudomonadati; phylum Pseudomonadota; class Gammaproteobacteria; order Pseudomonadales; family Pseudomonadaceae; genus Pseudomonas; species Pseudomonas sp. CF161. Next base: position 93,105 of record NZ_ATLP01000034.1, on the reverse strand, counting down.
GGCCCCCCACTCCACCATGATCGGCAGGCTCATCACCCAGAAACCGCCCAGGCCAAGGGCAAAACACAGCCCGGCCAGGCGTGGGCGCGTATTGCGAAACCACCAGGCAAGGGCCAGCAACAGCAATAGGACACCGGGCGGCAACAGCAATTGCTTGATGAAATAACGAAGGGGCATCGGGCATCTCCAAAGATGCCCGAAGCCTAAGTGGATAGACGCCCTGCAACAACAGGCGCGAGATGAATTTCAAACCTCAAGGCCCGCGCCAGCAGCCGGAGGCAGACCAAAACGAGAAGCTCAGGGCTACTTGCACCTCAGGGAACGAGCCTTTACCTGTTCCCTCAATGGCAGCCTGTCTTTCAACCAGATGACTTTGGCTGAACGTGGCGCTGCGCACTGCTTCAAACTCTCCAGCACGCCTGCCTGCGTCATACGCTCACTGCGATCCAGATACGCCTTGACCAACTCGAACTCGGCGCGACTCAGACCTCGCAACTCCAATTCCAGGGGACGCTCATCGCGCAAGCGACCCGCCGTTTTTGCTGCATCCAGCGCCAATGCCAAACGATCTATAAGCTTTTCGTACAACTCGGGTTTTGTAGCTTTTTGCTGCGACTCAGCCATCCGCTCACCTCATTGAAGATCAGTCTTGCTCCCCAATTTCAGCTTAGCCGGGCAGATGAAAGCGGCCTGGCGCCGCGACCAACGGCCCAGGGCGCGCAATCAGGGTTTCCCTCGGTAGAGCGCGGTCATGTATGCTACGGCGCTTCCTGTAACTCCACTTCCAGCTCGACTGGGCCTCGAAAACGCCGTATCTGGCGCCATCACCGCCCAACGTTGCAATGAAGAGGATTAGGCCACCCCTATTCAGTTCAAAAGTAGCCATGCACGAACATTATCAGCCCCGTGAAATTGAAGCCGCCGCCCAGTCATTCTGGGATGAGCAAAAGTCCTTTGAAGTCAGTGAACAGCCAGGCAAGGAAACTTTCTATTGCCTATCGATGTTCCCTTACCCCAGCGGCAAGCTACACATGGGGCATGTGCGCAACTACACCATCGGCGACGTCATCTCCCGCTACCAGCGCATGCTGGGCAAGAACGTCCTGCAACCCATGGGTTGGGACGCCTTCGGCATGCCGGCGGAAAACGCCGCGATGAAGAACAACGTGGCTCCCGCCAAGTGGACCTACGAAAACATCGCCTACATGAAAACCCAGCTGCGCAGCCTGGGCCTGGCCGTGGACTGGTCCCGTGAAGTGACCACCTGCAAGCCGGATTACTACCGCTGGGAACAATGGCTGTTCACTCGCCTGTTCGAAAAAGGCGTGATCTACCGTAAAAACGGCACCGTGAACTGGGACCCTATCGACCAGACCGTGCTGGCCAACGAGCAGGTGATCGACGGGCGCGGCTGGCGTTCCGGCGCGCTGATCGAAAAGCGCGAAATCCCGATGTACTACTTCAAGATCACCGCCTACGCGGATGAACTCTTGTCGAGCCTCGACGATCTGCCGGGCTGGCCCGAGCAGGTCAAGACCATGCAGCGCAACTGGATCGGCAAGTCCCGCGGCATGGAAGTGCAGTTCCCGTACAACGTCGACTCCATCGGCGAAGCGGGCGTATTGAAAGTCTTCACCACCCGCCCGGACACCCTGATGGGCGCAACTTACGTTGCCGTGGCTGCCGAGCATCCACTGGCGGCTCTGGCGGCCCAGAACAACCCTGAACTGCAGGCTTTTATCGCCGAATGCAAAGGCGGCAGCGTCGCAGAAGCCGACGTCGCCACCCAGGAAAAGAAAGGCCTGCCGACCTCGCTGTTCGTCGAGCACCCGCTGACCGGCGAGAAACTTCCGGTGTGGGTCGCCAACTATGTGCTGATGCATTACGGCGATGGCGCGGTGATGGCTGTTCCAGCCCACGATGAGCGCGACTTCGAGTTCGCCACCAAGTACAACCTGCCAATCAAGTCGGTGGTGCGCACCAGCTCCGGTGACACCAACCCGGCACCCTGGCAGGACGCCTATGGCGAGCACGGCACGCTGATCAACTCCGGCGAGTTCGATGGCCTCGACTTCGCCGGCGCCTTCGACGCCATGGAGGTGGCGCTGGTCAAGAAAAACCTGGGCGCCTCGCGTACCCAGTTCCGCCTGCGCGACTGGGGCATCAGCCGCCAGCGCTACTGGGGCTGCCCGATCCCGATCATCCACTGCGACAGCTGCGGTGATGTTCCGGTCCCGGAAGACCAACTGCCCGTCGTGCTGCCCGAAGACGTGGTGCCGGACGGCGCAGGCTCGCCATTGGCGCGCATGCCCGAGTTTTACGAGTGCGCCTGCCCGAAATGCGGCGCTCCGGCCAAGCGTGAAACCGACACCATGGACACCTTCGTCGAGTCCTCGTGGTACTACGCCCGCTATGCCTCGCCACACTATGAAGGCGGGCTGGTGGAAAAATCCGCGGCTGACCACTGGTTGCCGGTGGATCAGTACATCGGCGGCATCGAACACGCGATCCTGCACCTGCTTTACGCGCGCTTCTTCCACAAGCTGATGCGCGACGAAGGCCTGGTGAGCTCTGATGAACCGTTCAAGAACCTGTTGACCCAGGGCATGGTGGTTGCCGAGACTTACTATCGCCGCGAAGCCAATGGCGCCTACACCTGGTTCAACCCGGCCGACGTCGAGTTGGAGCGTGACGGCAAAGCCAAGGTGATCAGTGCCAAGCTGATCAGCGACGGTCTGCCGGTAGAGATCGGCGGCACCGAGAAGATGGCCAAGTCCAAGAACAACGGGGTCGACCCTCAGTCGATGATCGATCAGTTCGGCGCCGATACCTGCCGCCTGTTCATGATGTTCGCCTCGCCACCTGACATGAGCGCGGAATGGTCCGACTCCGGCGTGGAAGGTTCGCACCGCTTCCTCAAGCGCGTCTGGCGCCTGGCGCATGCCCATATCAGCCAGGGTCTCCCAGGCAAACTGGACGTGGCCGGCTTGAACGATGAGCAAAAAATCATTCGTCGCAGCACTCACCTGGCTATCCGCCAGGCCAGCCAGGACGTGGGCCAGAATCACAAATTCAACACCGCCATCGCCCAGGTGATGACGCTGATGAACGTGCTGGAAAAAGCACCGCAAATCACCGAACAGGACCGCGCACTGGTACAGGAAGGCCTGGAAACGGTCGTCCTGCTGCTTGCGCCTATCACCCCGCACATCAGCCACGAGCTGTGGAATCGCCTGGGTCACGCCGACCCGGTGATCGACGCCGGCTGGCCGGTACTGGACGAAAGCGCCCTGGTACAGGACAGCCTGCAACTGGTCATCCAAGTGAATGGCAAGTTGCGCGGGCAGATCGAAATGCCGGCCAGCGCCAGCCGCGAAGAGGTCGAAGCCGCTGCTCGCAGCAACGAGAACGTGCTGCGCTTCACTGAAGGCCTGACGATTCGCAAAGTGATCGTCGTGCCCGGCAAACTGGTCAATATCGTCGCTAGCTAATTGGATCAGGTGTCAGGTCATTGACCTGGCGCCGCATAAAACCTCCAGGGCCGCAGAGTCGGCCCACATGGTTTCAAGGGGAGCAACAAGATGATCAAACGCAATCTGCTGGTGATGGGCCTGGCTGTACTGCTAAGCGCCTGCGGCTTCCAGCTGCGCGGCACCGGCAACTACGATATGGCGTTCAAGGAACTCGACCTGAGTGCACGCAACGCCTATGGCGAAACCGTCACCCTACTGCGCCAGGTACTGCAGAACAGTGGCGTCGAGATACACACTGGCGCGCCATACAAGCTGGTACTGACCAATGAACAGGAAAACCAGCGCAGCCTCAGCTACGCCGGCGCCGGTCGCTCCACCGAGTATGAGATGACCAACGTACTGAACTACCAGATCCTCAGCAGCGACAACCTCGTGCTGCTCGATGACAAAATGCAAGTACAGAAGGTGTACATCCACGACGGCAGCAACCTGGTGGGTACCGACCAGGAGGCGATCGAAGTGCGCAAGGAAATGCGCCGCGACCTGGTGCAGCGCATGGTGCTGCGCCTGCAACTGCTGAACCCGGAGCAACTGCAGCAGCTTGAGCAGACGGCAAGAAACAAGGCCAAGGCCGACGCCGACGCCCTGGAAGCGGCACAGAAGGCTGAAGCGGAAACTCCGCAACAGTCGCCAATGCAGTTGCCGAACCAGTAAGCCTTGCGGGGCGCCCAGGCGCCCCGCTTGCCCTTCCTTATGAAACTCGCCCCCGCCCAACTCGCTAAACACCTGCAAGGCAGCCTCGCACCGGTCTATGTGATCAGTGGCGACGACCCGTTGCTGTGCCAGGAAGCTGCCGATGCCATCCGCACCGCGGCACGCCAGCAAGGCTATGACGAGCGCCAGGTGTTCAGCGCCGATGCCAGTTTCGACTGGGGCACGCTGCTGCAAGCCGGCGCGAGCATGTCGCTGTTCGCCGAGAAGCGCTTGCTGGAGTTGCGCCTGCCGTCGGGCAAGCCTGGCGACAAGGGCGCAGCGGCGCTGATCGAGTACTGCTCACGCCCTGCCGAAGACACCTTGCTGCTTATCAGCCTGCCCAAGCTCGATGGCAGCGCGCAGAAAACCAAGTGGGGCAAGGCCCTGGTCGAAGGCGAGCAGACTCAGTTCGTGCAGATCTGGCCAGTGGACGCCAACCAGCTGCCACAGTGGATTCGCCAGCGCTTGTCCCAGGCCGGGCTTTCTGCCAGCCAAGACGCGGTGGAACTGATTGCCGCGCGGGTCGAAGGCAACCTGCTGGCCGCCGCCCAGGAAATCGAAAAGCTCAAGCTAATGGCCGAAGGCGGACAACTGACCGTCGAGACCGTGCAGGCTGCAGTCGCCGACAGCGCTCGTTTCGATGTGTTCGGGCTGGTGGACGCCATTCTCAATGGCGAAGCCGCGCACGCCTTGCGCATGCTCGAAGGCCTGCGCGGCGAAGGCGTTGAGCCTCCGGTGATTCTCTGGGCACTGTCCCGGGAACTGCGGTTGCTGGGTAATCTGTCGCTGCAATTCAGCCAAGGCGTGCCACTGGATAAAGTCTTCAGCCAGGCCCGGCCTCCGGTCTGGGACAAACGCAAGCCGCTGATGAGCAAAGCCCTGCAACGCTATTCGGCGCAACGCTGGGGACAACTGCTATTGGATGCCCAACGCATCGATGCCCAGATCAAGGGCCAGGCCGCCGGCTCGCCCTGGAGCAGCTTGAGCCGCCTGTCGCTGCTGATGTCGGGGCAACGCCTGGCACTGCCGGCGGAGTGATTGGCCGCACCAAGCCGCTATCGATTAGCGATCACTGCGAAAACACCTACACATCATAGGGGCTGGACAACAGCCGAACTCTGGCCGATCATCTGCGCCGTACAACCCACCAGCACAGCGAGAGATCCCCATGAGCAAGCCATCCAAGCATGGCCCCAACAAGGCCAAATCCATCATTGCCCAGCCACTGTTCCGCAGCCGTCAGGAACAACCCGCCAAGGGCAAAGGCAGCTACCGCCGCGAAGCCTTCCAGTCTAAAAGCTGGGAGGCTTCTTACTTTCTGGCCGCCTGAAGGCAAGCTCCCCTTTGGCATGGTAAGGTCTGCACCTGATTCGTATTCCCTGGACCTGTGCATGCCCTTCCGTAATTCCCGTCATTGGCGCCTTCGTCAACTGGCCGCCGCCTCCAGTCTTATTCTGCTTGTCGCCTGCGCGGAAAAACCTACAGCCGCCGACGCCCAGCCACTGCCCAACCTTCAAGCCGCCCCCCTGGCCGCTCCCGCGACCATCGCCCCGCTGACCGTCGACAATCTGGATATCCAACCCACCCAGACCTTCGCTGAATGGCAGGCCGGGTTCCGCGTCGAAGCCTTGAATGCTGGCATCCGTGCCGAGCTGTTCGATCGCGCCTTCGCCGGTATTACCCCAGACATGAGCGTGATCAAGGCCGACCGTAGCCAGCCGGAATTCAGCCGGCCGGTATGGGAATACCTCGACGGCGCGGTATCACCGCTGCGAGTGCGCAAAGGCCAGGCCCTGCTCACCCAATACGCCGACACTCTGCAAAAGATCGAACAGCGCTACGGCGTCGATCGCCAGGCACTGGTGGCTGTCTGGGGCATGGAAAGCAATTTCGGCGACTTCCAGGGCAACAAGTCGGTCATTCGCTCCCTGGCAACCCTGGCTTATGAGGGACGGCGTCCAGCCTTCGCCAACAGCCAACTGATTGCCGCCCTGCAGATCCTCCAGCAGGGTGACATCCAGCCGGAGAAGATGCTCGGCTCCTGGGCTGGCGCCATGGGCCAGACCCAGTTCATTCCGACCACCTATAACACCCACGCCGTGGACTTCGACGGCGACGGCCGTCGCGACATCTGGAACAGCCCGGCTGACGCCCTGGCCTCGACCGCCCACTACCTGCAAAGCTCGGGCTGGCAAAAAGGCCAACCCTGGGGCTTCGAGGTGCGATTGGCCGATAACTTCGATTACTCCCTGGCCGACGGCGCCATCCGTAAAAGTGTCGCCGAATGGGCAAAGCTGGGCCTGAAGCTACCCAACGGCAGCAATCTGCCGGCGGGTACGGAGCACCTGTCGGCGGCCCTGCTATTGCCGGCGGGTTACCGGGGACCGGCGTTCCTGATCCTCGATAACTTCCGCGCCGTGCTCAAGTACAACAACTCGTCGTCCTACGCGCTGGCAGTCAATCTGCTTTCCGAACGCTTCACCGGTGCCGGCCTGATCAGCGGCGCCTGGCCCAAGGATGACCTGCCACTGAGCCGCTCCGAGCGTATCGAGCTGCAAAACCTGCTGACCGCCCGCAACTATGATGCAGGCACTGCAGACGGCATCATCGGCGCCAATACCCGCAAGGCGATCCGCAGCGCGCAGCAATCATTCGGCTGGCCGGCAGACGGCTACCCGACCCATAAGTTGCTGGAAAGCCTGCGTAATCAATGACGAGAGATGGCCAGGGAGCAGGTCCCTGGCCCATCGCGCTACCTCAGCACCACGTCCTGCTCCAGGACCAGCTGCTGCTCACCCGCATCCAGCCTGACCAATGCCCCGAGCGGCAAGGTCAGGTTGGGATCGCAATGCCCGCTGCGCCACCCGGCAAGTACCGGAATGCGCAGGGGGGCAAAGGTCTGCTTGAGCAGGCGGGCAAGCGCCTCAGGGTCCACTCCCGCCACATCCCCGACCAACACCCCCCGCAACTGCTGCAGCTTGCCCGCGAGGCGCAGGTGAGTCAGCAGACGGTCAATGCGGTAGAGCGGCTCATTGATGTCTTCGATAAAGAGAATGACGTCCTGGGTATTGATCTCGTAGGGCGTGCCCATGGTCGCCGCAATCATCGACAGGTTGCCCCCCAGCAGCTGGCCACAGGCGATCCCGGGCTCGATGGTGTTCAAGGGGTAGGCCACCGGATGCGCGAGCACGCTGCCGGCCTTGAACTGACCACGCAGCATGCCGAACAACGAAGCCTCGGTCGGTGCCTGCTTGCCGCCCAGCAGGTCGGCGTTGAGCATCGGCCCGTGAAAGGTCACGAACCCCGCATAACGATGTATGGCCAGGTGCAAGGCGGTGATATCGCTGTAGCCGATAAACGGCTTAGGATTGCGCCGCAGCAGCTCGTAATCGATCCGATCCAGTAACCGTGGGCTGCCGTAGCCCCCACGCAGGCAGAGAATGGCGCCGATCGCCTTGTCGGCAAAGGCCGCGTGCAGGTCCTGCAACCGCACCTCGTCGCTGCCCGCCAGGTAGCCGTCAGCCTCGCTCACGCCCGGGAAGATCCGCAATGCATAGCCCCGCGCGCGCATCCATTGCACGGCTTTATCCACATCCAGGGCTGCGGGTCCGGCAGGCGCGATCAAGCCGATTTGCCCTTCAGGCAGCAGGGCGGGCACCGGCAGATGGGCGAGCAATGTTTCAATCGGCTGGGTGGTCATCCATGGTTCTCCCGACGTGGATTGTGTGGCTCACAGTAGACAGGATTGCTGAGCAAAAAAAGCCCCGGGGTGCCTGGAAAGACGTGGGATTTGTCTGCAAAGAAAGGTGATGTCGATACCGCAGAAACGAAAACGCCCACAAGGCAAGCCTTGCGGGCGCTTTTACCGGTCGCGTATCAGGAGACCAGGCTGGCCTTGACCAGTTTCGCCTGCTCGTCGGCGTGGTACGACGAACGCACCAGCGGGCCCGAGGCAACGTTCTTGAAGCCCATCTTGTAACCTTCCTCGGCGAACCAGGCGAAGGTGTCCGGGTGCACAAAACGCTGGACCGGCAAGTGGCTGCGCGACGGCTGCAGGTACTGGCCCAGGGTCAGCATGTCGATGTCGTGTTCGCGCATGCGCTTCATGACTTCGATCACTTCATCGTCGGTCTCGCCCAGGCCCAGCATCAAGCCGGACTTGGTTGGGATCAGCGGCATCATTTGCTTGAATTTCTGCAGCAGGGTCAACGACCACTGGTAGTCCGAACCCGGACGCGCAGCCTTGTACAGGCGCGGCACGGTTTCCAGGTTGTGGTTGAACACATCCGGTGGCTCGGCAGCGGTGATTGCCAGCGCCACGTCCATCCGGCCGCGGTAATCCGGAACCAGGGTTTCGAGCAGCACATTCGGCGACAATTTACGGATTTCGCGGATGCAGTCGGCAAAGTGCTGGGCACCGCCGTCACGCAGGTCATCACGGTCGACCGAGGTGATCACCACGTACTTCAGGCGCAGGTCGGCAATGGCGATGGCCAGGCTTTCCGGCTCGTTGACGTCCAGTGGTTTCGGACGGCCGTGGCCGACGTCACAGAACGGGCAACGACGGGTGCAGATGTCACCCATGATCATGAAGGTCGCGGTGCCGCCGGAGAAGCATTCGCCCAGGTTCGGGCAGGAGGCTTCTTCGCAAACGCTGTGCAGCTTGTGCTTGCGCAGCAAGGCCTTGATGCGATCGACTTCCGGGGACACCGGAATCCGTACGCGAATCCAGTCCGGCTTCTTCGGCAGCTCGGTGGTCGGAATGATCTTCACCGGGATGCGCGCAACCTTTTCGGCGCCGCGCAGCTTGACGCCGGCTTCAACCTTGGCACGCGGGGCCGGGCGCTCGGTGATATCGAGCGTCGGGATCATGGTTTGCACAGCGTCTTGCGCAGTAGTCATATCAGTCGATTCCGCCCGTTAGGGTCGTCTGCTCAGCATAGTCGAGGTGTTTGACGAGCTGCGCGCGCAGCCGGGCACTTACCTCGGCAAATTCAATCGTCCCTGTGTGCTCGCGCAGCTGGGTCATCGCCAGCCCGGCATAGCCGCAGGGGTTTATCCGTCGAAACGGCTGAAGATCCATATCCACATTCAGGGCCAGGCCATGAAAGGAGCAACCATGGCGGATCCGCAGGCCCAGAGAAGCGATTTTCGCCCCGTTGACGTACACACCAGGCGCATCCGGCTTGGCTGCCGCCGTCACGCCATAGCTGGCCAGCAACTCGATCAGGCAGCGCTCCATCCGGCTGACCAGCTCGCGCACACCGAACCCGAGGCGACGCACATCCAGCAGCAGGTAAGCCACCAGCTGGCCGGGACCGTGATAGGTCACCTGCCCGCCTCGGTCCGCCTGGACTACCGGGATATCCCCGGGAATCAGCAGGTGTTCCGCCTTGCCGGCCTGGCCTTGAGTAAACACCGGTGAATGCTCGACCAGCCAGATTTCATCGGCGGCATCACTGCCACGCTCATTGGTAAAACGCTGCATGGCATGCCAGACCGGCTCGTAATCCATCCGGCCAAGCTCGCGAAAGCCGAGCGGTTGCTGCATCACAGCACCATGTGTACGAAACCGGTAGCCCGCAACTCGCTGTTGATGTCGTACAGCTGTTCTTGACCGGTGGCGATGATGTGCAACTGGATAGTCGTGTACTTGCCGTTGGTACTCTGGCGTTCGGCCAGGGTCTTGTGGTCAACGGTGGCGTGCTTCTCAAGGATTGCGATGATCTTGTCCTTGAAACCCACACCGGTGTCGCCAATCACCTTGATCGGGTAATCCGCGCAAGGGAATTCGATCTTTGGCGCCTTTACTTCAGTGTCTGTCATGGCAAAACGGCCTCGTAAGCCGTGGCGACGGACATGGGCCCTGGTCTGTTTCAGAGCAGGGCCCATGTCCGTCGACAACAGTAATCAGTTGAACAAGCCGAAGAAGAATAGACGGATGCTATCCCACATGCGGCGGAAGATACCACCTTCCTCGACCGCTTCCAGAGCGATCAGGTCAGCGCTGTGTACGACCTTGTCGTCCAGTTTGACCTCAACCTTGCCGATCACGTCGCCCTTGGCGATAGGCGCGACCAGCTGAGGGTTCATGGTCATGCTGGCGGCGAGCTTCTTCAGCTGGCCCTTGGGCATGGTCATGGTCAGGTCTTCAGCCAGGCCGGCCTTGACTTGGTGGGTGGTGCCTTTCCAGACCGGTGCCTGGGCCAGCTCGGTGCCTTTCTGATAGAAGGTCTGGGTTTCGAAGAAGCGGAAACCGTAGGTCAGCAGCTTCTGGGTCTCAGCGGCGCGAGCCTGCTCGCTGTTGGTGCCGAAGACCACCGCGATCAGACGCATGCCATCACGCACGGCCGAGGACACCATGCAGTAGCCGGCTTCGTCGGTATGGCCGGTTTTCAGACCGTCGACGGTCTTGTCGCGCCACAGCAGCAGGTTGCGGTTGGGTTGCTTGATGCCGTTCCAGAAGAACTCTTTCTGCGAGTAGATCGCATAGTGAGCCGGGTCTTCGTGGATGATCGCGCGAGCCAGCACGGCCATGTCGTGGGCCGACGAGTAGTGCTCGGGGTTCGGCAGGCCGGTCGGGTTCATGAAGTGGCTGTTGCTCATGCCCAGGTCGCCGGCTGTCTTGTTCATCATGTCGGCGAATGCGTCTTCGCTGCCGGCGATGTGCTCGGAAACCGCAACGCTGGCGTCGTTACCCGACTGGATGATGATGCCGTGCAGCAGGTCGCTGACGGTCACTTGCGAACCGACCTTGATGAACATCCGCGAACCGCCGGTGCGCCAGGCGTTCTCGCTGACGGTCACCGGATCGTTCTCGCCGATCTGGCCGCGACGGATTTCCAGGGTCGCGATGTAGGCGGTCATCAGCTTGGTCAGGCTGGCTGGCGGCAGACGCTGGTCACCATTGTTCTCCACCAGCACGTTACCGCTGCTGGCATCCATGAGCACATAGGACTTGGCGGCCAGTTGCGGTGGCGACGGCATCGCCTCTACCGCCCAGGCAGCGGGCGTGATGATCAGCGGGACAAGCAGGCACAGGCGTTTGGCAAAGGTGGTGATGTTCATCCGTCTCTCGAAGTAGCTAATGGAAACTTGCCCTCTCGGGCAAAACTAATCAGACAGCCTTCTGACGGGCTGTCGCGTGTTCAGTTGTTCACTCACTGACCCTTGCCGGGTTTTTGTTGTTCACAGAGCCAACAACCTAGGCCACCCGCACGCGGGCAGACCCTGAATCAAAAAATCACTCGGCAGTCACGACACTCGGCTGACCCAGATTGGCCAGGCGCACGCTGTTCTGCACTTGCTGGATCTCACCCGGCGAGCCGATCGGCCCCAGGCGCACCCGGTGCAGGGTCTGCTGGTTACGCACGATCGAACTGATGAACACCGGGGCGCTGACCATGCCGCTCAACTTCGACCTCAACAACTCGGCTGCGTCCGGGTTGGCGAAGGCGCCCACCTGCAGATACTGGCCAGAGGCTGGGGAAGCAGCCGCTTTCTTGGCCTCCAGCTGCACCGGAACCACCGCGGCGGCGTGCTGCTGGGGCGGTGGCGTCCATTGCTCTACCGTGCCGGTCGAGGCCGTGACCGTTGGCGCCGCATTCTGCGCCACCTGCGGTTCATTGAGCATCAACGGCGCCGGGCGACCACGCTGGGCCCACCATTCCTGGGGATCGATGCCTTCAACCTTGACCCGCGCGGTGCCGGTCTCGGCATACCCGAGCTTTTTCGCCGCAGCGTAGGACAGGTCGATGATGCGGTCGGAGTAGAACGGCCCACGATCGTTGACCCGCAGAATCACGGTCTTGTTGTTGTCCAGGTTGGTCACCCGCACGTAACTGGGCAGCGGCAGTGTCTTGTGCGCCGCGCTCATACCGTACAGGTCATACACCTCGCCATTGGCGGTGTTCTGCCCGTGAAACTTGGTGCCATACCAGGAGGCCGTGCCCGACGCGACATAGCGCTTGGATTCGGCCATCGGGAAATAGGTCTTGCCCAGCACCGTATAAGGGTTGGCCTTGTAAGGCCCGGTGTGCAGGGTCGGGGTGGCATCGGGAATGCGCGAAACGTCGACATCCCACCAGGGCGCGCCATCCTTGTGGGCACGGTTGATATCCAGGCCCGGGGCGGAACGCACCGCGGTCGAGGATTTCTGTTGCGGCGCTCGACTCGTCGAGCAACTGACCACCAGCAAGGACAATGCGGCGAAAGCCACCAGCTTCAGGGGTTTGCGAATTGGCGATGCCAGCATTACTTGACGCCCCGTGCTTGGACCAGCTGTTCAGACAACTGATGTACGGCCATGGCGTACATCACGCTGCGGTTATAACGCGTGATCGCGTAAAAATTCTTCAGGCCCATCCAGTATTCCGGGCCATTGTCGCCTTCCAGGCGGAAGGCGGTGACGGGCAAATCATCGCGCAGCGCATCATGACTCGACCAGCCCAGGGCCCGCAACTCCCCGACGGTTTTCGTCGGCTCGATGCCGGTGGTCAGGCCTTCATCGACCTGATCGCCGCGTACATCGGCGCGGCTGACCACCGGCTCGCCGGCCACCCAGCCGTGGCGTTTGAAGTAGCTGGCGACGCTGCCAATGGCATCGTCCGGATTGGTCCAGATATTAATGTGGCCGTCACCGTCGAAATCCACGGCGTACGCGCGAAAACTGCTCGGCATGAACTGCGGCAGCCCCATAGCCCCGGCGTAGGAGCCCTTGAGGGTCAAGGGGTCGACCTGCTCTTCACGGGCCAGCAGCAAAAACTCGCGCAGCTCCTTGCGGAAGAATTCGGCACGCGGCGGATAATCGAAACTCAGGGTGGATAAAGCATCGATCACCCGGTAATTACCGGTATTTCGACCAAAAAAGGTCTCAACGCCGATAATCGACACTATCACCTGGGCCGGCACGCCATATTCCTGCTCGGCGCGGGCCAACGCGGCTTCGTGCTGACGCCAGAAGTCCACCCCACGGGCAATGCGCGCGTCGGTGATGAACATTGGCCGGTAGTCTTTCCACTGCTTGACGCGCTCGGCAGGCCTTGAAATGGCGTCCAGAATCGATTGCTTGCGTTCAGCCTCGCGGAACACACCCATCAGCTGCTCGCCTGCAAAACCATAATCGCGGGTCATTTCACCCACGAACTCGGCCACTTGCGGCGAACCCTCGTAATCGCCGGCCAACGCTTCCTGCGTTGCACCAAGGATGCCTACCAGACCGACCCACGGTGCATACCGAGCGGCCCAGCCACGCATTACTTGCATTGAATTCTTCACCTTTTTCAAACCTGCGCGATCCACTTACGATGGGTATGGATCGACATCAAAACCCCAAACGCTGACAGCAGTGTCACCAGCGAAGTTCCTCCGTAGCTAATGAACGGCAACGGCACCCCCACAACCGGCAACAGGCCACTGACCATACCGATGTTGACGAAAACGTAAACAAAAAACGTCATGGTCAGGCTGCCGGCGAGCAATTTACCGAACAGCGTCTGCGCCTGGGCGGTAATCACCAGCCCGCGACCGATCAACAATAGATAGATCAGCAGCAGTGCGCAGATGCCCACCAGGCCGAATTCTTCGCCCATCACCGCAATGATGAAGTCGGTGTGGCTTTCCGGGAGAAAGTCCAGGTGCGACTGGGTGCCCAGCAACCAGCCTTTGCCAAATACGCCGCCGGAACCGATGGCCGCCTTGGACTGGATAATGTTCCAGCCAGTGCCGAGCGGATCGCTCTCCGGATCGAGGAAGGTCAGGATCCGCTGCTTCTGGTAGTCGTGCATGATAAAGAACCACATCGCCACCGCCACCGGCACCGCCGCCGCCAGCACGCTGAGGATCCAGCGCCAGCGCAGCCCGCCCATGAACAGCACGAAGGCGCCACCGGCCAGGATCAGCAGCCCGGTGCCCAGATCGGGCTGGCGCACGATCAAGATAAACGGCAGGCCAATCAGCACCAGGCTGATCCCCACGTGCTTGAGCTGTGGCGGCAAGGTGCGCTTGGCCAGGTACCAGGCAATGGTCGCGGGCATGATGATCTTCATGAATTCCGACGGCTGGAAGCGAATCACCCCCGGAATGTTGATCCAGCGGGTGGCGCCCATGGCGTTGTGCCCCATGACATCCACCACCACCAGCAGCACCAGGCCGAACACATAGGCCAGCGGCACCCAGCGCGCCATGAAACGCGGCTCGAACTGGGCGATCACGATCATCGACACCAGGCCGATGCCGAACGAGGTGGCTTGCTTGGCCAGCAGGTCCCAGCTCTTGCCACTGGCCGAGTACAGGACAAACAGGCTGCCGGCCGCCAGGGTCAGCAACAGGATCAATAACGGTCCATCGATGTGCATGCGCTGCAACAGAGTCGCGCGACGCCGCATCACATCCTCGCTGGAGAGGATGCGATCAAAATTACTCTTCACGGGCCGTAGCCTCCGCGCTGATAGGGCTGGCGAACTCGGGCTTGAGCTGACCGTCCTGGCCAAGCAGCCAGGCATCCATGATCTGACGCACTACCGGGGCCGCGACGCCGGAACCCGACTCGCCGTTCTCGACCATGACCGAGACCACGATTTTGGGGTTGTCCGCCGGGGCAAACCCGACAAACAGGGCGTGGTCGCGGTGGCGTTCCTGGACCTTGGAGCGGTCGTACTTCTCGCCCTGCTTGATGGCGACCACCTGGGCGGTACCACTCTTGCCGGCAATCCGGTACTGCGCGCCGACGGCCGCCTTGCGCGCGGTACCGCGAGCGCCGTGCATCACCTGCTGCATGCCGTGATTGACCTTGGTCCAGTCCGACGGGTCACGCAGGACGATGTCCGGCATCGGATTTTCATCCACCGGCTTTTCGCCCTCAATGGTCTTGGCCAGGTGCGGGCGGTTCCACTTGCCCTTGCTGGCCACCAGCGCAGTGGCCTGGGCCAGCTGCAAAGGGGTCGACTGCATATAGCCCTGGCCGATCCCGAGAATCAGGGTTTCCCCCGGGAACCAGGCCTGGCGCCGGGTGGCGCGCTTCCACTCACGGGACGGCATCAGCCCTGGGGATTCCTCGAACATGTCCAGGGAGACCTTCTGCCCGATACCGAACTTGTTCATGTAGGCCGACAACCGATCGATCCCCAGCTTGTGGGCCAGGTCATAGAAGTAGGTGTCGTTGGAACGCATGATCGCCGTGTCCAGGTCGACATAGCCGTCACCGGTGCGGTTCCAGTTGCGGTACTTGTGATCGTAATTGGGCAATTGGTAGTAACCCGGATCGAAGACCCGGGTCGAGGCCGTGACCACGCCCGAATCAAGACCGGCAATCGCCACCGCCGGCTTGATGGTCGAGCCCGGCGGATAAAGGCCGCGCAGTACCCGGTTGAACAGCGGACGATCGATCGAATCGCGCAACTCGGCATAGGCCTTGAAACTGATGCCGGTCACGAACAGGTTCGGGTCGAAGCTTGGCTGGCTGACCATCGCCAGTACCTCACCGGTGGAGGGGTCCAGCGCGACCACCGCGCCACGACGCCCGCCCAGGGCCAGTTCGGCGGCTTCCTGCAGCTTGATGTCGAGGCTCAGGACAATGTCTTTGCCAGGAATCGGGTCGGTGCGCTTGAGCACCCGCAGCACGCGGCCGCGGGCGTTGGTCTCGACTTCTTCGTAGCCCACCTGGCCGTGCAGTTCCGGCTCGTAGAAGCGCTCGATACCGGTCTTGCCGATATGGTGAGTGCCGCTGTAGTTGACCGGATCCAGGGACTTCAGCTCTTTCTCGTTGATCCGCCCCATGTAGCCCACCGAGTGCGCAAAGTGCGCGCCTTGGGGGTAATGGCGCACCAACTGGGCCACCACTTCCACGCCCGGCAGGCGGAACTGGTTGACCGCGATCCGGGCGATCTGCTCTTCGTTGAGCTCAAACAGAATCGGCACCGGCTCGAATGGCCGCCGCCCCTGGCTCATGCGCTTTTCGAAGAGCACGCGGTCCTCAGGCGTCAGCTCCAGCACCTCGACAATCACATCGAGGACCTGGCGCCAGTCGCCGGAACGCTCGCGGGTCATGCTCAGGCTGAAACTCGGCCGGTTATCCGCCACCACGACGCCGTTGCGGTCAAAAATCAGGCCGCGGGTCGGTGGAATGGGCTGTACGTGGACGCGGTTGTTTTCCGACAGGGTCGAGTGGTACTCGTACTGGATGACCTGCAGAAAATATAGCCGCGCGATCAGCACCCCGATCAGGCACACCACGGCAATTGCACCGAACACGACCCGGCCACGCACCAGACGGGCGTCTTTCTCGTGGTCCTTGATGCGGATCGGCTGGGACATTAGGGCGCAGGGCTACTTGTGATAAGGGTGCCCGGACAGGACTGTCCAGGCGCGATACAGCTGTTCACCGATGAGGATGCGTACCAGCGGGTGGGGCAAGGTCAGCGGTGACAGCGACCAGCGCTGATCCGCCCGTGCACAGACTTCCGGCGCCAGCCCTTCCGGGCCGCCGACCATGAAATTGACCGTGCGCGAATCGAGGCGCCAGCGGTCCAGTTCGACCGCCAGTTGCTCGGTGCTCCAGGGCTTGCCGTGCACCTCGAGGGTGACAATCCGCTCGTTGGGGCCGACCTTGGCCAACATGGCTTCGCCTTCCTGACGGATAAAGCGTGCCACGTCGGCGTTCTTGCCCCGGGTATTGAGCGGTATTTCCACCAGTTCCAGCGCCAGCTCGGACGGCAAGCGCTTGGCATACTCATGCCAGCCCTCTTCCACCCACTTGGGCATGCGTGAACCGACAGCGATCAGACGCAGGCGCACAGCCGTTCCTTATTCCTGGTCTTTGTTGAGCTTGTTGAAATGCTCGTGACCCACTTCCGGGCTGTGGTGCTTGCCATCGGCGGCACGGCTCTGCTCGGCGCCTTTCCACAGGCGCTCCAGGTCGTAGAACTGGCGGGCGTTGGAGGTCATCATGTGAACGATCACGTCGTCCATGTCCAGCAACACCCAGTCGCTGTCGCCCTTGCCTTCTTCACCCAGTGGCTTGACGCCCAGGGCCTTCACGGCTTCGCGAACCTTGTCCAGCATTGCGCCGATCTGGCGGTTGGAGGTACCGGTGGCGATGATCATGTAGTCAGTGATGCTTTGCTTGTCACGCACATCGATGACCAGCACGTCCTGGGCCTTCACGTCTTCCAGGGCCGCTACGGCAACCTTGACCAGCTCATCGCCTTTGAGGGGCTCGCCGATGATGACTTTCTCAGGCAGCGGGGCACTCTTGAACGTGCCTTTGCGCTTAACTTTGTTTACGTCGTTGTTCGTCATATAAAACTCGTTTTGCTCGTATGTTCGGGCGCTTCAATACACGACTATTCGTGCCTTCAAGCGCGCCTTTTCAGTTCGACGCACGGTAAAGCCCGTGCGCATCGATGTAGGCCAGGACCGCGTCAGGCACCAGGAAACGTACCGACTTACCGCTGGCCAGCAGTTGACGGATCTGGGTGGCAGACACCGCAAGCGGGGTCTGCCAGACGAATGCAATATTCCCGCTCGGCCCGGTCAGGGCCAAGGGGTCACTTACCGACCGCGCTGCCAGCAGGTTGCGCAAGGCATCCGGCGGTTCGCTGTCGGCATCCGGGCGTTGCAGCACCAGGATGTGGCAATGCTGGAGTAACTCCTCCCAGCGATGCCAGGTGGGCAGGCCGCAAAAAGCGTCCCAGCCCAGTAGCAGAAACAACTGGTCATCCGCGGCCAACTCGGCCCGCATCAGTTCCAGGGTGTCGAGGGTGTAGGACGGCTTGTCCCGTTTCAGCTCACGGTCGTCCACCACCAACGGTGATACCCCCGTGACCGCGCACTCGACCATCGCCAGACGGTCCAACGCCGACACCTGCGGCGTGTTGCGATGAGGCGGCCTGGCACTGGGTGTCAGGCGCAATTCATCAAGAGTCAGCGATTCGGCCACTTCCAGCGCACCGCGCAAATGGCCGATATGCACCGGATCGAACGTCCCGCCGAGTACACCGATGCGTCTGGGCCGGGGTTCGCTGACGGGCAGGACGGCTGGCTGGCCAAGGTCGCCCAAGTCAGACCGACTCCTGTCCACGCAACTGGCCATCACCGACCACAATGTATTTCTCGCAGGTCAAGCCTTCGAGACCTACCGGGCCGCGGGCGTGCAGCTTATCAGTAGAAATGCCAATCTCCGCACCCAATCCGTATTCAAAGCCATCGGCGAAGCAGGTCGGGGTGTTGATCATCACCGAACTGGAGTCGACCTCAGCCACAAAACGCCGGGCTTCGCCCTGGTGTTCAGTGACGATCGAGTCCGTGTGGTGCGAGCCGTAATGGTTGATGTGCTCGATGGCCTGGCCCAGGTCGTCCACAACGCGGATCGACAGAATCGGTGCCAGGTATTCGGTATTCCAGTCTTCTTCGGTGGCGGCCATCACGTCGATGATGGCCTGAGTACGCGCGCAACCCCGCAACTCGACACCCTTCTCGCGGAACTGCGCGGCCATCGCCGGCAAGAACTCGGCAGCCACAGCTTGATCCACCAGCAGGGTTTCCATCGCGCCGCAGATGCCATAACGGTAGGTCTTGGCGTTGAAGGCAATGCGCTGGGCCTTGGCCAGGTCCGCGTGAGCACCGACATAAACGTGGCAGATGCCGTCCAGATGCTTGATCACCGGCACGCGGGCGTCACGGCTGACGCGTTCGATCAGGCCCTTGCCGCCGCGCGGCACGATCACGTCGACGTATTCCGGCATGGTGATCAAGGCACCGACAGCCGCCCGGTCGGTCACTTCGACCACTTGGACCACGGCCGCCGGCAAGCCGGCTTCGGCCAGGCCGCGCTGGATGCACAGGGCGATGGCGCGATTGGAGTGGATGGCCTCGGAGCCGCCACGCAGGATGGTCGCGTTACCCGACTTCAGGCACAGGCTCGCGGCATCGATGGTCACGTTCGGCCGTGATTCGTAAATGATGCCAACCACACCCAGCGGCACGCGCATTTTGCCGACCTGGATACCCGAAGGCCGGTAGCTCATATCGCGGATCGCGCCCACCGGGTCCGGCAGGCTCGCCACCTGGCGCAGACCGACGATCATGCCGTCGATACGGGCCGGGGTCAGTGCCAGGCGCTCAAGCATGGCCGGTTCCAGACCATTGGCCCGGCCGGCAGCCAGGTCCTGCTCGTTGGCCGCGGTCAACTCTGGACGAGCGGCGTCCAAAGCAGCGGCAGCAGCATTCAGCGCACGGTTTTTCTGCGCAGTGCTGGCACGGCCGATGACGCGCGAAGCTTCGCGGGCAGCGCGACCCAAACGGGTCATGTAGTCAAGAACGGACTCAGTCATGGTCTGGTGTGGTCTTGGCAAAGAGGAAAGCGGCAGATTATAGCTGTCGCATCGGCCCACGGACAGCGGTCACGGGCGGATGGTCAAAATGGAGGGCAAATAGCGCGCGTTAAGCATGAGTTAAGGCTGATGTTGATATCATTGCGTCACATTTTTCGTCGCTCACCGTTGCCACCATGTCCATTCTGACCAACGCAGACCTGCCCAACGCCCTGCCTGACAGCTTCTTCGACCGTGATGCGCAACTGCTGGCCCGCGAACTGCTGGGCAAAATCATCCGGCATAAAGTCGACGGCCTGTGGTTATCGGCGCGCATTATCGAGACCGAAGCCTATTACTGCGAGGAAAAAGGCAGCCACGCCTCCCTCGGCTACACAGAAAAGCGTAAGGCTTTGTTTCTGGATGGCGGCCACATCTACATGTATTACGCCCGTGGCGGCGACTCGCTGAACTTCAGCGCCCAGGGCCCGGGCAACGCGGTGCTGATAAAGTCGGCCTACCCCTGGGTCGACGCCGTCTCAGGCCCGGCCAGCCTGGCGCAAATGCTGCTCAACAACCCCGATGCCAGCGGCCGCCCCCGTCCCTCGCAGAAGCTGTGCGCCGGCCAGACCCTGCTGTGCAAGGCCCTGGGCTTGAAAGTCCCAACCTGGGATGCCAAGCGCTTTGATCAGGAACTGCTGTTTGTCGAAGATGTCGGCACCCCGGTCGGACAGATTATCCAGACCACCCGCCTGGGCATTCCCCACGGCCGAGACGAGCATTTGATGTACCGCTTTGTCGACGCGTCCTACGCGCCCTATTGCACACGGAACCCCTTGCGTCGCGGCCAAGTCGAAGGACGCGATTACTTTCTGCTCGACTGAAATCCCGCAGCAACGAACCTGCCCGCGATAGCGCTATCGCGATCCGGCGCGCTTCTGCGCTCAATGTGCACATGACGGAGTTGACTCTATGGGCCCATGGCTCGATGGCATGACCACCTGGTTGACGGCCAACCCGCAGTGGCTGGCCGCCGCGGTATTTATTGTGGCCTGTGTCGAGTGCCTGGCGATTGCCGGCCTGATCGTGCCCGGCACGGTGCTGCTGTTCGCCATTGCCGTGCTGGCCGGCAACGGCGCCCTGTCCCTGGGCGAAACCCTGCTGCTGGGCTTCCTCGGCGGGCTGCTGGGCGACGTCGTTTCCTACCTGCTCGGCAGGCATTTTCATCAGAGCATTCGTCGACTGCCCGGGCTGCGCCAACACCCGCAATGGATCAGTGGCGCCGAGGCGTACTTTCAGCGCTATGGCATCGCCAGCCTGCTGGTCGGACGTTTTATCGGCCCGTTGCGGCCGATGCTGCCGATGGTCGCCGGCATGTTCGACATGCCCTTCCCGCGCTTTATTGCCGTCAGCCTGCTGGCCGCTGCCGGCTGGACCGTTGCCTACCTGCTGCCCGGCTGGGCCACCGGCGCCGCGATACGCCTGCCGCTGCCCGAGGGGTTCTGGCCCGAGGCCGGGATCGTGGTCGGCAGCATCGCCGTGCTGGTGGGCCTGAGCATTACCAGCAGCCTGCGTCGACACCGCAATGCCACCTTGATCATGAGCGTGATGAGCCTGGTGATCCTGGCTGGGCTGTTTATCGGCTACCCCTACCTGAACCAGTTCGACCAGGGCCTGATTGCCCTGGTGCAGGAGCATCGCAGCGCATCCCTGGACCGGATCATGGTGATGGTCACGCAGATCGGCGAGTTCCGCACCATGTTCATCATCAGCGGCGTGCTCACCCTGCTGCTGTTGATCGCTCGCCAATGGCGACAGGCGATCTTCGCCGGCGCCACGCTGATGTGCACCGCCCTGGCCAACACCGGCAGCAAGTGGTTCTTCGCCCGGGTCCGCCCCGAGGTGCTGACCGACCCACTGACCAGCTACAGCATGCCCAGCGGGCACTCTTCCGGGGCCTTTGCCTTGTTTCTGACCCTGGCGGTGCTTGCCGGGCGCGGCCAGCCACCCAGGATGCGCCTGACCTGGCTCCTGCTGGGCTGCCTGCCGGCCGCTTCGATTGCCTTGTCGCGGGTCTATCTTGGGGCGCACTGGCCGACCGATATTCTGGCCGGCGCGATGCTCGCGACCTGCGTCTGTGCCGCCAGCCTGGCCCTGAGCCAGCTTCAGACGCCTTTGCCGGCAATGCCCGCCAGGGTCTGGTGGCTGGTGCTGCCGAGCATGATTGCGCTGTGCGCATTCATGTCCATGCGGCACCTACCCCACGCCCTGCTGCGCTACGCCTATTGAGTAAATCAGCTAGAGGGTGGCGGCAAGGGCCGTCACCCTGACCTTGCACACCACTATTGAGCGGTCAGGCGAACAGCTCGCCCTGCAACTCATCCAGCAGCGCCTGGATCGCATCCAGGCGTTGCTGCGGATCATCCAGTTGCAGCAGGTCCAGCTTGTCCAGCTCTGAAAATGGCAGCAGGTAGGCCAACTGGTTCGCCAGCGACTGCTGACCGGTGGCCTCCGTGCCCATGCTCAAGGCCTCGACCATCGGATGCTCGGCCAGCGCCTTGAGCAAGGCGATCAGGTCGGCGTCCTCATCCTGCAACGGTTGCTCGGGCGCCTCATCGAGCCACTCGACCTGGGCAACCACCAGTTGGTCCTTCTGCACCTCGCTGCCGAGCACGCGAAAACGCCGTCCACCCTTGACCCGAATGCCCAGCAGGCCATTGTCCTGCTGATGAAAATCAGTAATCAAGGCTTCGCAGCCGATCAGCGCATAACCTTCCGGCACGTTGCCGACCTCCTCGCCTTCGAGGATGCAGACCACGCCAAAACCACTGCCCTGTTTCATGCAGCGGCCGATCATGTCCAGGTAGCGCGCCTCGAAAATCTGCAGATCGAGGATGCACTGCGGAAACAGCACGGTATTCAGCGGAAAAAGCGCCAGGCTCATAGAGAAATCCTTAAACCACCAACGATACCGCCAGCGGCAGGAATACCGCCGTGGCCACGCCCATCAGACTCATCGCCAGCGCCGCAAAGGCACCGCACTCTTCGTTTTCCTGCAAAGCCACCGAGGTGCCCACGGCATGCGCCGTCATGCCCAGGGCCATGCCGCGCGCCTCAGGACTATGGACACCCAGGCGATTCAAAATGCTCGGGCCGAAAATGGCCCCGATAACCCCGGTGATCAGCACGAACACCGCCGCCAGGGCCGCCACGCCACCGATCTGCTCGGCCACCAGCATGGCAATCGGTGAAGTCACCGATTTGGGTGCCATGGTCATCAAGATCATGTGTTCGGCGCCAAACCACCAGCCCAGCAATACGCCAAGGCCGGTTGCGACCACGCCACCCACCACCAGCGTAGTAAATATCGGCCAGAACAACTGCCGGATCCGCCGCAGATTCAGATAAAGCGGCACCGCCAGCGCCACCGTGGCCGGGCCCAGCAGAATACTCAGGATTTCGGTGCTCTTACGGTACTCGGCGTACGTCAGGCCACAGCCCAGCAGCACGCCGATGACCAGCAGCATCGACACCAGCACCGGCTGCAGAAAGATCCAGCGGGTTTTCTCGAACGCCGCCAGCACCAGTTGATAAGCCCCCAGGGTAATGCCGATGCCAAACAACGGGTGGTGGATCACGGCCGCCCAGGCGCCTTGCCAGTCGAACGTCATTGCCCTTGCTCCCGCCGCGCCTGACGCTTGACCAGCTTCTGCATCAGCACGCCGACAAAGGCCATGGAAATCACCAGGGACAGCACCAGCGCCCCGACAATCGCCCAGAAATCAGCGGCGATGTCCTTGGCGTAGACCATCACGCCCACGGCCGGCGGCACCAGCAACAGCGGCAGGTAACGCAGCAGGCTGCTGGCCGCGAGGCTCAGGGGCTCCCCGACTTCGCCCCGTGCAATCAGGAAGATCAGCATCAGCAGCAGGCCGACGATAGGCCCCGGCAGTATCGGCAGAAACAGGTGATTGATCGCCGTGCCGAGCAATTGGAACAGCACCAGCCATGTCAGACCGCGTAACAACATCCCCACTCTCCAGCAAAAACGCGTCGCGCATTATAAGCACGCAAGGGCTATGGACCGGCATTCGCCAAAAGCATGGATGGTTGACCCAAGCAATTGGCCATGATGATCTAAAGTGGTTGTCAGGGCACCGCCCCCACCCCGTGAAAAACTATAAAACCGATAAACCAAGGAGAGTCTCAATGCCCTACGTTCCTGTTGCAGAGCTCAAAGATTATGTCGGGAAGGAACTCGGACGTTCCGAATGGCTCACCATCGACCAGGAGCGCATCAACCTGTTTGCCGAGGCGACTGGCGATTTCCAGTTTATCCACGTCGACCCGGTCAAGGCTGCGCAAACCCCCTTTGGCGGCACCATTGCCCATGGTTTCCTGTCGCTGTCACTGATTCCAAAGCTGATGGAAGACATTCTGGTGTTGCCCGAAGGCCTGAAGATGGTGGTCAACTACGGCCTGGACAGCGTGCGCTTCATCCAGCCGGTCAAGGTCAACTCCAAGGTGCGACTCAAGGTTGACCTCACCGAAGTCACCGAGAAGAAACCCGGCCAGTGGTTGCTCAAGGCCACTGCCACCCTGGAAATCGAAGGCCAGGAAAAACCCGCCTATATCGCCGAGCCACTGTCGCTCTGCTTCGTCTGAAACACCGTTGATGCGAAACAGCTCACGCTGTTTCGCACGGCCTCTCTATATATAAGCCACATGGCTGCGGCATACTCGGTCCCCTAATTACCCGGATCCCGCTATGCGCCCACTTGTACCCCTGGTTTTGACCCTGTTGCTCGCCGCCTGCGGAGACGGCGAATCGCTGCTGCCGCCTGACGCCCGGCTGCCCGACGGCGGGCGCTATCGGGGCGACGTGGTCAACGGCCTGCTGCAGGGCCAGGGGCGCATCGACTATCCCAACGGCAGCTGGTACGCGGGGCAATTCGAAAATGGCCAATGGCATGGCAACGGCGAATGGCATGGCAGCAACGGCGAGGTCTATCGCGGCCAGTTCCAGCAAGGCCTGTTCCACGGCCAAGGCAGCTTGACCACCCAGGACAGCAGCTACACCGGCGGTTTCAAGTTTGGTCGCCGCGATGGTGAAGGCACCCTCAAAGAGGGCGGCATGACCTACCGAGGCGAGTTCAAGGCCGACCTATATTCAGGCCTGGGGCGCCTGGAGCTGGAGGACGGCAGCCAATACCAGGGCCAGTTCGCCCACGGCAAGCCCAATGGCGAAGGCCAGCGCAGCGACGCCAGCGGCAATCAGTTCAGCGGCCACTTCGTCAATGGCCAGCTCGAAGGCAACGGCACCTTCAACAGCGCCGAGGGCGACATCTACGTCGGCGGCTTCAAGCAGAACCAGTTGCACGGCAAGGGTCGTTACGAAAACGCGGATGGCGACGTGTGGATCGGCCAGTTCAAAGAAGGCGCCCTGAGCGGCAAAGGTGAACTGATAGGCGTCGACGGCAGCCACTATGTCGGGCAATTCAGCGATTGGCGCTTCAGCGGCAAGGGCCGCCTCAACCTCAGCGACGGCAGCTTTTATATCGGCGGCTTCGACAGCGACAGCTACCAGGGCCACGGAGTGCTGGTATTGCGTGACGGCACCGTGCAAAGCGGCGACTGGATCAACGGCCTGCGCGTGCGCGATGCCAGCGGCAAATTGCTGCCGGACCCACTGGAGCTCGGCTTGCTGGCCCAGGGCCGCCTGCTCGAGCAAGCACTGGCCAACGTTCCCGCCTCGACACCGGCGATAGAGCTGTACAGCCTGACCCTGGCCGGTGACGGCAAGCAAAGCGTGTTCCTGCGCGAAGCCGACTACGTCAGCAACATGCTCGCCAGCCGTTTCGGCGCCTACGGCCAGATCCGCCTGGTCAACCACCGCGACCACCTGGCCGACCGGCCCATGGCCACCCGGGAGAGCCTGCACCGCTCGGCCCAGACCCTGGCCGAACGCAGCGGCCCGGAAGACCTTATTTTCATCTACCTGACCAGCCACGGCACCAGCGCCCACGAACTGGTGCTCGACCAGCCGCGCCTGGAGCTGGCCGACCTGCCGGCCGATGAGCTGGCGACGGCTCTGGCCCCGCTGAAGAACCGCGACAAGATCATCGTGATCTCGGCCTGTTACTCCGGCGGCTTTATCCCGACGCTCAAGGACGAACGCACGCTGATCATGACCGCCTCGCAGGCCGACCGGGTGTCCTTCGGCTGCTCGGAAGAAGCGGATTTCACCTACTTTGGCGACGCGCTGTTCGCCCAGGCGCTGAACCAGACCGATGATCTGGAACAAGCCTTCAAACTGGCCCGGGCCAACGTCGCCGAACGTGAGCAGGCCGATAATTTCGAAGCCTCGGAACCGCAGATCTGGGCGCCCAAGGGGGTCTTGGCGCACTGGCAACAATTGCGAAAACAGCAGGCACGAAAAGCGCTGCAAAGTGTCTCAATCGACAGCAAGGAAGCAAAGAGCAACTAAGCTGAAACAGTATCAAGGGGGAAACACTATGTACTTGACGCCTCAGCATATCCTGCTCGCTGGAGCCACCGGCCTGACTGGCGAACACCTGCTTGATCGCCTGCTCAACGAACCCACCGTGACCCGCGTTCTGGCACCCAGCCGCCGCCCGTTGAGCGAGCATCCGCACCTGGAAAACCCGGTCGGCGACCCGGCTGTATTTTTGCCCCAACTCACTGGCCAGGTCGACATCGCCTTCTGCTGCCTGGGCACCACCATCAAGCAGGCCGGCTCGGAACAGGCGTTTCGTGCCGTGGACCTGGATATGGTGGTGGCCTTTGCCAAGCGCGCGCGGGAAATGGGCGCGCGGCACCTGATCGTGATCAGCGCCGTGGGGGCCGACGCCAAGTCTTCGATCTTCTACAACCGGGTCAAGGGCGAAATGGAGCAGGCGCTCAAAGCCCAGGATTGGCCGCAACTGACCATCTGCCGCCCTTCGCTGCTGCTGGGCGAGCGCCTTGAGCCACGCCTGGCGGAACAACTGGCCGGCCCCTTGTCCAAGCTGATTCCCGGCAAGTACCGCGGTATCGAAGCCTGCCAACTGGCTCGCGCCATGTGGCGCCTGGCCCTGGAAGAACAGGACGGGATTCGGGTGGTCGAGTCCGACGAGTTACGCAAGCTGGGCAAATAAAACCGGGCTGGTGCGGCGCTCCAGCAAGCGCCGCTACAACCCGCCGGTAGCCTGGAACCCCACACCCAACACCGTCAGCACCGACAACGGCAACAGCAGCGTGTCGAGCAGAGCGCTGGCGGGCAGGTCGACACCGGGGTAGCTCGGCGCCTCGGCCCCAAAACGGTCCATGGCGCAACAGCCACCCTGCATCGCGTACAAATCCAGCCGCGTTCCCGAGTACACCACCGGTGCTCCCGGCTGGGCGGCATTGAGGGTGCGCGCGGTGGCACAACCGCCCAGTTGCAGGGCGATCAACGCCAGCAGCAACGCCCTACTCATCACTGCTCAAATGGTGTTCGCCCCAGCGCGGCAGCATGTCCTGAGGGATGTTCAGCAGGTTGAGAATCCGCGCCACCACAAAATCCACCAGGTCATCGATGGTCTGTGGCTGATGATAAAAGCCCGGCGACGCCGGCAGAATGGTCACGCCCATGTTCGACAGCTTGAGCATGTTCTCCAGATGAATACTCGAGTACGGCGCCTCGCGCGGCACCAGAATCAACTGGCGACGCTCCTTGAGCGTCACATCGGCCGCACGCTCGATCAGGTTGTTGCAAGCCCCCGTGGCAATCGCCGACAGGGTTCCGGTCGAACACGGCACCACCACCATCGCCGCCGGCGAGCCGGAGCCCGAGGCCACGGGCGACATCCAGTCTTCCTTGCCATAGACCCGGATCTGCCCCGCCGCCGCACCGGTGTACTCGGTGAGGAAGGCTTGCATCATCTGGGTCTTGGGCGGCAGCGAGACGTCGGTTTCGGTGGCCATGACCAATTGCGCGGCCTTGGAAATCAGAAAGTGCACTTCCCGATCTTCACGGACCAGGCAATCGAGCAGGCGCAAGCCGTACTGGGCGCCCGAGGCACCCGTCATGGCCAGGGTGATGCGTTCCGGACCGTTGTTCATTGCAGGGCCTCAGCCAGTTTGCCGTGCAGGCCGCCAAAACCGCCGTTGCTCATGATCACCACGTGAGTACCGGGTTTGGCCTGGCTCTTCACGCGCTCGATGATGCCTTCCAGCGAGTCGCTGACAATGGCCGGCACCGAGCACAATGCGGCGGTGGCGCCCAGGTCCCAGCCGAGATTGGCGGGGGCGTACCAGATCACCTGGTCGGCCTGGTTGACGCTTTCCGGCAGGCCATCACGGTGGGCACCCAGCTTCATCGAATTGGAGCGCGGCTCGATGATGGCGATCAGCGGAGCATCACCAATGCGTTTGCGCAGGCCGTCCAGGGTGGTGGCGATGGCCGTCGGGTGGTGGGCGAAGTCGTCGTAGATGGTGACGCCCTGTACTTCGGCGACCTTTTCCATGCGCCGCTTGACGCTTTTGAACGCACTCAACCCGTCGATGCCCATGGACGGCACCACGCCCACATGGCGTGCCGCCGCCAGGGTGGCCAAGGCATTGGCGACGTTGTGCTGACCAGTCATGTCCCACTCGACCACGCCTTGAACCACACCTTCGAACAGCACTTCGAAGCGCGAGCCGTCTTCGCTGAGGAGCCTGGCTTGCCATTGGCCACCCGCGCCGGTGGTCTGCACCGGGGTCCAGCAGCCCATGTCGATCACCCGCAGCAAGGCGGGCTCGGTGGTCGGATGGATCACCAGGCCTTCGCTGGGGATGGTGCGCACCAGGTGGTGGAACTGCCGCTCGATGGCCGGCAGATCGGGGAAGATGTCCGCATGATCGAACTCAAGGTTATTGAGGATCGCGGTGCGCGGGCCGTAGTGGACGAACTTGGAGCGTTTGTCGAAGAAGGCGCTGTCGTACTCATCGGCCTCGATCACGAAAAAGGGCGTGTCACCCAAACGTGCCGAAACTGCGAAATTCTGCGGCACGCCGCCGATCAGAAAACCCGGGCTCATGCCCGCGTGCTCCAGCACCCAGGCCAGCATGCTGCTGGTGGTGGTTTTGCCATGGGTGCCAGCGACCGCCAGTACCCAGCGACCTCGCAGTACATGCTCGGCCAGCCATTGCGGGCCGGAGACGTAGGGCAGGCCTTTGTTCAGCACATATTCCACCGCCGGGTTACCGCGGGACATGGCATTGCCGATAACCACCAGGTCCGGCGCCGGGTCGAGCTGCGCCGGGTCGTAACCCTGGGTCAACTCGATGCCCTGGGCCTCGAGCTGGGTGCTCATGGGTGGATAGACGTTGGCATCGGAACCGGTCACACGATGGCCCAGCTCCTTGGCCAGAACCGCCATTGAACCCATGAAAGTGCCGCAAATACCGAGAATATGAATGTGCATAGTCGACCTCGTAAACATCGCGGCAGGTTAGCGTAGAGGGCTGCAATTCGCACTCTTTAGCTGCCGAGCAAATCGAACACCGCCGCTTATGGTCGCCGCTATAGCCGCTTGCCCTCCCCGAGGTATCCCCTGCGGGGTGGTGCTAGCGGGCGATGCCGTGTTTGCGCAGCTTTCTATACAGGGTGTTGCGGCTGATGCCCAATTGCTCCGCAGCGTGGGTCATGTGCCAGCGCTGTTGCTCCAGGACGTTGAGCAGCGCCAGGCGCTCGGCATCGTCCAGCGGGTGCTGCGAAATATCCTCGACCGTGGCCGCCACGGGGTCCGGACGGCGGTGACGGATAACTGCCGGCAGATCTTCGAGGACGATCCGCCCGTCCTCGCAAAGCGCCGCCAGTGTCCGCAGCACATTGCGCAGTTGGCGCACGTTGCCCGGCCAGTGAAAGTCCAGCAACGCCTGGCGCGCCGCCGCATCCAGCAGCACCGCCTGCTCACCGGCCTCTTCAGCCAGGAGAAAGTCCAGCAACTGGGATTTGTCACTGCGCTGGCGCAACGCCGGCAAGCCGATTTCCAGGCCATTGAGGCGGTAGTACAAGTCCTCGCGGAAACTGCCGTTGTGCACCCGCTCCAGCAGGTCGCGGTGGGTGGCGCTGATGATCCGCACATTCACCGCCTGGGGCTCGCCACCAATGGGCACCACCATCCGGTCTTCCAGCACTCTCAACAGTCGGGTCTGCATGGCCAGGGGCATGTCGCCGATCTCATCGAGAAACAGCGTGCCGCCATCGGCCTGTTGCAACTTGCCGCGCATGCCTTCCTTGCGGGCGCCGGTAAAGCTGCCGCCGCGATAGCCGAACAACTCGCTCTCGATCAGGCTTTCCGGAATCGCCGCGCAGTTGAGCGCGACAAAGGCTTTTTCCGCGCGCTGGCTGGCATGGTGCACGGCCTTGGCAAAGGCCTCTTTGCCGGAGCCGGTTTCGCCGTTGACCAGCAAGGGCACATCGCGCTCGAAGACCCTCAGGGCCTTGCGAAAATCGTCCTGCAGCGCCGCATCGCCCAGGCATATGCCTGGCAGCCGCGGGCGTTCGAGCACAGGGGTCGGCATCACCACCGGCTGCGGCACCGTGCGCGGCTGGCCACGCAGCAGGGCAAACAGATTGCGCCCATCACGGCTGCGCAATGGCCAACTGGCGCTGGCATTGACGCTGGCCCGGCTCAGCAACTCATCGAGCGAACAATCGAAGAACGATTCCACCGGTTTCCCCAGCAAACCGCCACGAACATGCCCCAGCAGGTTCAACGCGCTCTGATTCACCGCGCTGATCCGCCCATCGCCGTCGAACGCCAGCAGCCCTTCGCTGAACAGCCCCACTGACTCGGCCTGCAAATGAAAACGCAGCAACCACTGGTTGTCGAAATAACGCAGGAAATAGCAGCTCTCGATCATCTTCGCCGAAAGATTGACCAGGGCCATGGTGTGGAATTGGCTCTGCCGCGAGACATCCTGGCGGGCCGACGATACATCGAGCACCGCCAGCAGTTCGCCGTGAGGGTCGAACACCGGGCTGGCGGAACAGGTCAGGCCCGTGTGACGCCCGCGAAAATGCTCGTCCTGATGGATGGTCAGCGCCTGGCGCTCCACCAGGCAGGTGCCGATGCCGTTGGTGCCTTCGCAGGCTTCGCTCCAGTCAGCGCCCAGCCACAGGCCGGCGCGCTCGAAAATCTTGCGCTCGGTGGGCGCGGTGATGCAGTTGAGGATCACCCCCCGCGCATCGGTCAACAGCACCGCATGGCCGGCACCGGACAATTGCTGATGCAGGCTGGCCATCTCGCTGCCGGCAATCTGCAGCACTTGCTGCAGGCGCTCGCGACTTTCCAGGAGCCGCGCCTGCTCGAGCACGGTCGGCGCCATGGCCTGGGCCGGGTCGAGGTGGTAATCCTCAAGGCAACGCAGCCACGAGCGGGCGATCGACGGGTCGCTGCCCGGGCCCTGCAAGCGGGCCTTGCCCTGGGTGACGGTCAGCACTTGCTGGGCGTGCCGGGTCAGATGATTGCTGCTATGCATTTCTTATTATTCTCCTGCTGCGCTGTCACGCTCAGACGGAACCACCTTTAACCGCTGCCGCGAGATGGCTGAAAACCCGTGATTTTCACGAGCAAACCAGCATCCTCCTGCGGCGGATTCATTGCAATGCCGGCTCGACCGATCAGTCACAGGTTGTGCCATACAGGTTACAAACTGTCACTCCGGGCTGTGCCATATCTGTCACAGCTGGCCACAAGGTGCCTGTCGAAACAGCACAAAACCCTTGATTCTGTGGCCTTTCAACACGCTGGCCCGACCTTTGCTCTAGGCTTAACAAGCGCAACAGCGCGTCCTCCCCTATAAGCACAAAAGCCAGGAGATACCCACCATGCGTTACGCACACCCCGGTACTGAAGGCGCTATCGTTTCGTTCAAGGCCAAGTACGGCAACTACATCGGCGGTGAGTTTGTCGCGCCGGTCGATGGCAACTACTTCACCAATACTTCGCCCGTCAACGGCAAGGCCATCGCCGAATTCCCGCGTTCCACCGCCAAAGACATCGACAAGGCCCTGGACGCTGCCCACGCTGCCGCCGACGCCTGGGGCAAGACCTCGGCCCAGGACCGCTCCCTGGTCCTGCTGAAAATCGCCGACCGCATCGAACAGAACCTCGAACTGCTGGCCATCACCGAAACCTGGGACAACGGCAAGGCCGTGCGTGAAACCCTCAACGCCGACATCCCATTGGCCGCCGATCACTTCCGCTACTTCGCGGGCTGCATTCGCGCCCAGGAAGGCACCAGCGCCGAAATCAACGAGCACACCGCCGCCTACCACTTCCATGAACCCCTGGGCGTGGTCGGGCAGATCATCCCGTGGAACTTCCCGCTGCTGATGGCCGCCTGGAAACTCGCCCCGGCCCTGGCCGCTGGCAACTGCGTGGTGCTCAAGCCCGCCGAGCAAACCCCGCTGGGCATCAGTGTGCTGATGGAGCTGATCGGCGACCTGCTGCCGCCGGGCGTGCTCAACGTGGTGCACGGTTTCGGCAAGGAAGCGGGCGAAGCCCTGGCCACCAGCAAGCGCATCGCCAAAATCGCCTTCACCGGCTCCACTCCGGTGGGCTCGCACATCATGAAATGCGCGGCCGAGAACATCATTCCGTCCACCGTGGAGCTGGGCGGCAAATCGCCGAACATCTTCTTCGCCGACATCATGAAGGCCGAGCCGCAGTTCATTGAAAAGGCCGCTGAAGGCCTGGTGCTGGCGTTCTTCAACCAGGGCGAAGTCTGCACCTGCCCATCCCGGGCCCTGGTGGAAGAGTCGATCTACGACGACTTCATGAAAGTGGTGATGAAGAAGGTCGAGCAGATCAAGCGCGGCGACCCGCTGGACACCGACACCATGGTCGGCGCCCAAGCCTCCGAGCAACAGTTCGACAAAATCCTTTCCTACCTGGAAATCGCCAAGCAGGAAGGCGCGCAACTGCTCACCGGCGGCAAGGTGGAAAAACTCACCGGCGACCTGGCAACCGGCTATTACATCCAGCCGACCCTGCTCAAGGGCACCAACGATATGCGCGTGTTCCAGGAAGAAATCTTCGGCCCGGTGGTGAGCATCACTACCTTCAAGGACGAAGCCGAAGCCCTGGCGATTGCCAACGACACCGAGTTCGGCCTCGGCGCCGGTCTCTGGACCCGCGACATCAACCGCGCCTACCGCATGGGCCGGGCGATCAAGGCCGGTCGCGTCTGGACCAACTGCTACCACCTGTATCCGGCGCACGCCGCGTTCGGCGGTTACAAGAAGTCCGGTGTCGGCCGTGAAACCCACAAGATGATGCTCGATCACTACCAGCAGACCAAAAACCTGCTGGTGAGCTACGACATCAACCCGCTGGGCTTCTTCTG
The DNA here is from genome assembly GCF_000416215.1 of Pseudomonas sp. CF161. Taxonomy (NCBI): domain Bacteria; kingdom Pseudomonadati; phylum Pseudomonadota; class Gammaproteobacteria; order Pseudomonadales; family Pseudomonadaceae; genus Pseudomonas; species Pseudomonas sp. CF161. Next base: position 60,191 of record NZ_ATLP01000034.1, on the reverse strand, counting down.
ATCCACGCCCCCGGCGACCCAGGTCGCCGGGGGTTGCGGCCCGCCCGGGCCTGAAGCGCCCCTCCATCCGCCATCCATTTCGGCGTCCACGACTGGCCGAGAAGGATGCTGCTGTCAAAAATTCCCGATTGGCCTCGCATCGGGCTGTCGTGCTGAAAGTCCACGCGGCTTTTAAAGAACAATAAGAACAAGGAACAACCTAATGGATCAGATCGGCAACTACGTGCTCTACCTCATCATGTTCTGCGCCGTGCTCGGGGCATTCGCCGCGATTTACGACAGCGAACGAGGGCTGGGCAAAGAATTCATGGAGGGCATCCACGCCACCGGGTACATCTTCGTACCGGCCGCCGGGATCATGGCCTCCATCCCCTACCTCACGGTGGTGATCGAAAGCGTTTTCGGTCCGTTCTTCAACTCCCTGGGCGCCGACCCGGCGCTGGCGGCGACCATGATCATCGCCTCGGACATGGGCGGCTATCAGTTGGCTTCGGCCCTGGCGGCCAGCAAGGAAGCGCTGGTGATGGCCCTGATCACCGGTTTCATGGGCGGTGCCACCATCGTCTTCTCGATTCCCATGGGCCTGGCGATGCTCGACAAGCGCGACCATAAATACATGGCGCTGGGGATCATGTCCGGGATCCTGACCATCCCCATCGGCGTACTGATCGCCAGCGTGATCCTGGCGTTCAGCAACCCGCTGGTGCGCGACCTGGTAACCACCAATGGCGAGGCCGGCTACCAACTGGCCCTGGGCATGGGCAGTATTTTTGCCAACCTGCTGCCGATCCTGATCTTCGTCGTGGCCCTGGCCGTCGGCCTGCGCTTTTTGCCGGACATGATGATCAAGGGCTTCATCATTTTCGGCCGGGCCATGGACGCGGCGATCAAGCTGGTGCTGGTGTTCTCCATCGTCGAATACTTCACCGGGGTGTTCTCGCTGGTATTCGGCGGCTGGGGCTTCCACCCGATCATCGCCGACGCCGAGGACCAGACCCGCGCCCTGGAAACCGCCGGCTACATCGGCATCATGCTGGCCGGCGCCTTCCCCATGGTCTACCTGCTGCGCAAATACCTGGGCAAACCCCTGGAGAACCTCGGCAGCAAGGTGGGCCTGAGCGCCGTCGGCAGTGCCGGCATGCTGGCGACCATCGCCAATATCCTGGCCATGTTCCGCCTGGTGCGCTTTATGCCGCCCAAAGACAAAGTGATCAACATCGCCTTTGGCGTCTGCGCGGCCTTTCTGCTGGGCGACCACCTGTCGTTCACCGCCAACTTCCAACCGACCATCATCCTTGCGGTGCTGATCGGCAAAATCAGCGCCGGATTCATCGCCGTGGGCCTGGCTTACTGGTTATCGGTGCCCAAGGCCCTGGAGCTGGAAGCCCAGGACCGCGCCGCCGGGATCATCGCCGAAGGCGAATACCTGGGCGACGCCGAGCCCGAGGCCCCGCTGCCTGCCGGACACAAGGCCACGGCCTGAGGCCGGCGCGAAACATCGGCTTGCACGTGCACCGGCAAGCGCCTGGAACAGCGGTCGAAAAAGGTGGCATTCTGACGACTGCCACCCCCACGACAACGCACCTTCATCGTTGAAACGGAGACAGAGATGGCCAGTTTTTCCCATACCGTCGGCCCCCAGACCTATCGCTTCGATAGCCTCAAGGAGGTCATGGCCAAGGCCAGCCCGGCGCGTTCCGGAGACTTCCTGGCCGGGGTCGCGGCCCTGAACGACGGCGAACGGGTCGCCGCGCAGATGACCCTGGCGGACATCCCCTTGAAACACTTCCTGCAGGAAGTGCTGATCCCCTACGAGTCCGATGAAGTCACCCGGCTGATCATCGACACCCACGACCAACAGGCCTTCGCCACGGTCAGCCACCTGACCGTGGGTGGTTTTCGCGACTGGCTGCTCAGCGATGCCGCCGACGAAACCAGCCTGCGCGCCCTGGCCCCAGGCCTGACCCCGGAAATGGCCGCCGCGGTGTCGAAGATCATGCGCGTGCAGGACCTGGTTCTGGTGGCGCAGAAGATCCGTGTGGTCACGCGCTTTCGCAACACCGTGGGCCTGCGCGGGCGGATGTCGACCCGCCTGCAGCCCAACCACCCCACCGACGAACCGGCGGGCATCGCCGCCAGCGTGCTCGACGGCCTGCTGTACGGCAACGGCGACGCCATGATCGGCATTAACCCGGCCACCGACAGCATCGCCTCGATCTGCGCCATGCTGGAAATGCTCGACGCCATCATCCAGCGTTATGAAATCCCGACCCAGGCCTGCGTCCTGACCCACGTCACCACCTCCATCGAGGCGATCAACCGGGGCGTGCCGCTGGACCTGGTGTTCCAGTCGATTGCCGGCACCGAGGCAGCCAACGCCAGTTTCGGCATCAACCTCAATGTGTTGCAGGAAGGCTACGACGCCGGCTTGAGCCTGAACCGCGGCACCCTGGGGCAAAACCTGATGTATTTCGAAACCGGCCAGGGCAGCGCCCTGTCGGCCAACGCGCACTTCGGCATCGACCAGCAGACCTGCGAAACCCGCGCCTATGCCGTGGCCCGGCATTTCAAGCCGTTTCTGGTCAACACCGTGGTTGGCTTTATCGGGCCGGAATACCTGTACAACGGCAAGCAGATCATCCGCGCCGGCCTTGAGGATCACTTCTGCGGCAAGCTGCTGGGCGTGCCCATGGGCTGCGACATCTGCTACACCAACCACGCCGAAGCCGACCAGGACGACATGGACACCCTGCTGACCCTGCTGGGCGTGGCCGGGATCAACTTCATCATGGGCATCCCCGGTTCCGACGACATCATGCTCAATTACCAGACCACCTCCTTCCACGACGCGCTCTACGCCCGGCAGACCCTGGGCCTGAAGCCGGCCCCGGAGTTCGAGCAATGGCTGGCGCGCACCGGAATCTTCACCCAAGCCGATGGCAAGGTGCATTTCGGCAATAACCTGCCACCGGCCTTCCGCCAGGCGCTGGCGCAATTGGGATAAGCGAGACACTTATGGACAAGCACCCCACCGACAGCCAGAACCCCTGGCTGGAACTGCGCCGCCTGACCCCGGCCCGCATCGCCCTGGGCCGCACCGGCACCAGCCTGCCGACCGGCGCGCAACTGGACTTCCAGTACGCCCACGCCCAGGCCCGGGATGCCGTGCACCTGCCCTTCGACCACGCCGGGCTCAGCAGCCAGTTGGCCGAGCGCGGGCGTGACAGCCTGTTGCTGCACAGCGCCGCCGTCGATCGCCACAGCTACCTGCAACGCCCCGACCTGGGGCGGCGCCTGAGTGATGAATCGGCACACACCCTGCGCGATTACGCCAGCGCCCACCCCGGCGGGGTCGACCTGGCAGTGGTGGTGGCCGATGGGCTTTCGGCGCTGGCGGTGCATCGCCATACCTTGCCGTTCCTGGCGCGGATGGAAGAGCAGACCAACGCCGAAGGCTGGTCGCTGTCGCCGGTGATCCTGGTGGAACAGGGCCGGGTCGCGGTAGCCGATGAGATCGGCCAACTGCTGGGCGCCAAAATGGTGGTGATCCTGATCGGCGAGCGCCCGGGCCTGAGTTCACCGGACAGCCTGGGGCTGTATTTCACCTACCAGCCCAAGGTCGGGCTGACCGACGCCTACCGCAACTGCATCTCCAACGTGCGCCTGGAGGGCCTGAGCTACGGCATGGCCGCCCACCGCCTGCTGTACCTGATGCGCGAGGCGTGCCGGCGGCAGTTGTCGGGGGTCAACCTCAAGGATGAAGCCCAGGTGCAAACCCTGGAGTCGGACACACCGGAGAACATGAAGGGCAACTTCCTGTTGAGCCCACCCGACGCGTGATTTTCAAGACGATTGCGCTTTTTTTCAGCTTTAGGCAGCATCCGAACACGGCTGCCCCGAGTAATGAACCGTTTGCCGTCATATCCACTTGCTGTTGAGGCCTACCATGCGGATTACTCAAGCAACCCTGGAACACCTGGACCTGTTGACGCCGTTGTTCGTCAAATACCGCGAATTCTACGGCGCGCTGCCTTACCCGGACTCGTCCCGGGCATTTCTGGAAAAACGCCTGCGCCGCAAGGAATCGGTGATTTACCTGGCGCTGTCCGATGACGACAACAAACTGCTCGGCTTCTGTCAGCTGTACCCCAGCTTCTCGTCCCTGTCCCTCAAGCGTGTATGGATCCTCAACGACATCTACGTCGCTGAAGACGCCCGGCGCCAACTGGTGGCCGACAACCTGATCCGCACCGCGAAAAAAATGGCCAAGGAAACCCACGCCGTGCGCATGCGCGTCTCCACCAGCAGCGATAACGAAGTGGCGCAGAAAACCTACGAGTCCATCGGCTTTCGCGAAGACACCGAGTTCAAGAACTACGTATTGCCCATCAGCGATGATTGATCCGCTCGACAGCGGCCTTCGGGCCGCTGTGGCATTTCCCGAATTTCCCGCCTCTGCCCGCCGCCAGACGATGCCTGGCCCTCGAAACGCCCCGCTACAATCTCAACGCGCATTTCACAGTTCACACTTTATAATGCTGACCTTTTCGGCAAGTAAGAAACGTCTGCCCTCGCTGTAAGACCTTACCCCGAGTCATTGCACAGGTCCGCCGAGCCGGGCCGTCACCACAGGTGCCTCCATGGATTTCAACCCGATCGACCTCATCCTGCACCTCGACGTCTACCTCGACTTGCTGGTGACCAATTACGGCCCATGGATCTACGCCATTCTGTTTCTGGTGATCTTCTGCGAAACCGGCCTGGTGGTCATGCCATTCCTGCCGGGTGATTCCCTGCTGTTTATTGCCGGCGCCGTGGCCGCGGGTGGCGGCATGGACCCGGTGCTGCTGGGCGGCCTGCTGATGCTGGCGGCGATCCTCGGCGACAGCACCAACTATGTCATCGGCCGAACAGCCGGCGAACGCCTGTTCAACAACCCGAACTCGAAGATCTTCCGCCGCGATTACCTGCAAAAGACCCACGATTTCTACGACAAGCATGGCGGCAAGACCGTGACCCTGGCGCGCTTCCTGCCGATCATCCGCACCTTTGCGCCGTTCGTCGCCGGTGTGGCGCGGATGCCTTACCCGCGCTTCTTCGGCTTCAGCGTGGCCGGTACCATCCTCTGGGTAGGCGGCCTGGTCACCCTGGGTTACTTCTTCGGTAACGTGCCCTTCATCAAGAAAAACCTGTCGTTGCTGGTGGTGGGCATCATTCTCCTGTCCCTGGTCCCGATGATCATCGGCGTGGCCCGCAGCCGCTTTGGCCGCTCGACGTCAAACGCCGAGCCGCGCTGACCGGCATGTGGTCCCTCAGCGCCTGGCGCCGCAAGCGTATCCTGGCCAAGCACCCGATTGCCGACGACACCTGGCAGCGGGTGCGCCAGCACTTGCCCTTCCTTGATGGCATCACCCCGGCCGAAGACCAGTGGCTGCGTGAAGCCAGCGTGCTGTTTCTCGATGAAAAACACCTGACCGCCCTCCCCGGCGTCGAACTGCACCAGGAACAGCGCCTGCTGCTGGCGGCCCAGGCCCAACTGCCACTGCTGCACCTGGGCGACCTCAACTGGTACCAGGGCTTCCATGAAATCGTCCTTTACCCCGACGACTTCCTCAGCCCCCAGCGCCATCGCGATGCCAGTGGTGTCGAGCACGAGTGGGACGGCGAACACAGTGGCGAAGCCTGGCAACAAGGGCCGATCATCCTGGCCTGGCCCGGAGTCCTGGCCAGCGGCGGCTGGGAAGCCTACAACCTGGTGATCCACGAACTGGCGCACAAGCTGGACATGCTCAACGGCGACGCCAACGGCCTGCCGCCGCTGCACAGCGATATGCGGGTCAGCGACTGGGCGCAGGTGATGCAAGAAGCCTACGACGACCTGGATCGCCAACTCGAGCAGAACCCGGACGCCGAAACCGCCATCGACCCCTACGCCGCGGAAAACCCGGCCGAGTTTTTTGCCGTCACCAGCGAATACTTCTTCAGCGCCCCGGATCTGCTCAACGAGGCCTATCCGAAAGTCTATGAACAGTTGCAGCTGTTTTACCGGCAGAATCCGCTCGCCAGGCTGCGGCAACTTCAGGCCGAAGATCCGGTCTATCAGCCACACGACTAAGGGTTGTACGACCCTTGGTACGTGGCATCGATAGCGGAGTGTGTCTATAATCGCCGCCACTTTTTGGTCAATCCGGCCAAGTCATTTGGTCATCTAACGGGGGCACCGCCCAATGAGCTACAGCAAGATTCCGGCTGGCAAAGACCTGCCGAACGACATCTACGTCGCGATCGAGATTCCGGCTAACCACGCGCCGATCAAGTACGAAATCGACAAAGACAGCGACTGCCTGTTCGTTGACCGTTTCATGGCGACCCCGATGTTCTACCCAGCCAACTACGGCTTTATCCCCAACACCCTGGCCGACGACGGTGACCCCCTCGACGTGCTGGTCGTGACCCCGTACCCAGTGACCCCAGGCTCGGTCATCCGCGCTCGTCCAGTGGGCATCCTGAACATGACCGACGACGGCGGCGGCGACGCTAAAGTCATCGCCGTGCCACACGACAAGCTGTCCCAGCTGTACGTCGACGTGAAGGAATACACCGACCTGCCGCCACTGCTGCTGGAACAGATCAAGCACTTCTTCGAGAACTACAAAGACCTCGAAAAAGGCAAATGGGTGAAGATCGACGGTTGGGGCAACGCAGACGCAGCCCGTGCCGAGATCATGAAGTCGGTTGCAGCCTATAAAGGCTGAGAAGCAGCGGTAAGCTTCCAGTCGTAAGCTGCAAGGAAAAGCCCCGGTGATTCGGGGCTTTTTTGTGCATGCCGGAAACCCGGTGCCTGGGGCAGGTAAAATTCCGTTGCACTATTTTGGCTCTCAAGGCCTCTGGCTGGCCCTTCGCGCTGGGAATTTGCGGCAAATATGCGTATGCTGCGCCCCACATTTGCGCATCGGCCCTTCCGCGGTCAGATCGCACGACGAAGCGGATGATTTTCTCGCCCAGTCCCACAGCCAGACGCAAGAGCTGGGTGTACGTTTTGAAGGCTGGTGCGGTTTACCAAAAATGAACCAAGCCAGTCCCCGAGAAGCCGGCCACAAGCCGGCTTTTTAATGCCTTTTTGAAAGCCAGCCTCATCTACTGAAAACCGCGATAGCCTTGCTAGATCAAGGGTTTCAGCCTACTTTTGTTCCTGTGACTTCCGTTTTTAACCACCCTCTTCCACGGCAAAGTGGGGGAACCGGTGGGGGAACTGAGGGTAGAAAAATGGGCAAGCTGACCGCGAAACAAGTCGAAAATTTGACCGAACCAGGAACCTATGAAGACGGCGATGGATTACGCATGGTCATCAAGGACTCAGGTCGAAAATTTTGGGTGCTGCGCTTCCAGCTACACGGCAAACGGCGAGAGATGGGGTTGGGTGGCTATCCTCAACTCGACCTGAAAAAAGCCCGCGCAGCCGCGTATGAACATAAAGTCCAGATCCTCAACGGCACAGATCCCCTAGCAAAACGACAGGCTGAACAAGCCGCTCAGCGTGAAGCTGAACGCCGAGAAATGGCACAGCTGATTACCTTCGAGAAACTGGCCGCCGACTACCGAGATGCCCATGGCTTGAGCTGGTCGGAGAAATGGCGCAAGGGCTGGCTGAGAAAACTCGAGCTCTATGCCTTCCCTACAATAGGGAAGCTATCAGCTGACCAGATCGAGACCAAACATCTGATCAAGGCCCTCCAGCCACTATGGTCAACCAAAACGCGGACGGCTGACGAAGTACGTGGGCAAATCGAACAGATACTCGATGCCGCCAGAGCCCGAGGCCTCAGGACCGGAGAGAATCCAGCACGCTGGCGCGGCCACCTGGAAAACCTGCTAAGCCGGCATGAGAAGAAGAAAGCACGAAAACGCATCCACCATCCGGCACTACAGTGGCAGGATCTTCCCAAGCTGATGCAGGCCTTGAGCAAGGATCCGAGTCACGTCTCAGTGGCGGCTCAGCTGCTGATTCTGACCGGAGCAAGAACGCATATGGTGAGGTTTGCGCGCTGGGATGAGTTTGATCTGGACTCAGGCCGCTGGTCCTTGCCCGACGAACGCATGAAGACGCGACAAGCCTTCGCGATCCCGCTAGCGCCGGAAGTGGTCTCCCTTTTGAAAGGCCTTCCGAAAATCGACACCAAGAGCCCTTACGTTTTCCCCGGTCACGGCCGAAGCGGCGTGATGCACGCTAATGGCATTCGCAATCTGCTACATGCACTGGGTTATGAGCACATCACTCGTCACGGCTTCCGCTCAACCTTCCGGGACTGGGCAGGTGAAATGACGCCTTTCCCAAGAGATATTTGCGAGCTCGCGCTGGCCCATGACGAGCGCGGAGAAACGGAAAGCGCATACTCTCGATCAGATTTTTTTGATAAGCGACGGGAGCTGATGAACGCATGGGCCATCTACGCTACATCCACACCTGAACGCGCTGATGAGACTCATCGCGAAACCTCGGGAGATTGATGAGGCCGCAACCACGCAACCAACATCGGTGTAAGGCCACAAGGTCTCTGGTTATCGACTTTCAAGCCGGGTCCATCCAAACAGGGCTGCAAAGCCGCCCTGCTTGGATGGACCTCATTTAAAAAATCTAAAGCCCACGCAAACTGTCTGTGGAAAACCATAGATTTCCACCAGTGGATAATTTCATCCACAGCCGCAGAAAGCCCGAAAATTCGAACCTTGACCCGAATTATCCACTGGCGTAGAAAAGATCGGGCAAAGCGCTGTCGTTGACAGCAACCCAGGTAGCCAGAACCTTTAAGGCTACGCCACACCGTGGTAGTTCTCCCAAAGTGCGATTAGCGTCCGGCGGCTCGCACGGTCACAGCGATGTGATGGATGCCTACTTTTACCAGTGTGCCCACTGCGGCAACTTCCTCCCTTTCATAGCTGCCCTGCAGCAACCTATCCGCTTGGCCATTTCCTTGCGCCAACCTGCGCCCGTCTCTTTCTCCCGGAAAGAGACGGGCGCTCCTACCGCTGCTGCAGCCCAACTCGTACAAGGCTTTGCGGCATTCCCCCCTCGTGACAATCGGCGTGACAAACACCGAAGTCACCAGCAACAGCGATGCAGATGATGGTGCCGCAGCCCACGGAATGGACTGCATCTGACTGACAGTCAGGCATGCCCCGGTCATCGCTTCACTGCCTTCACCCGACTCATGATCTCGCGGCGCCGGTCTCGTCAGCCAGTGCAGCCTCCACCCGCCCACTTCCTCGGAAGTGCTCAGGAGGCCAGATCATGAGATGCCCAAGCTCCCGGTCGTAAGGAGTCGTCAGTCCCGCGTTAGTGGACAAACCTCACAGGTCGCAGGGGCCTTGATCCCTGATAACACTCAGCATTCTTGGCGGGATGACGTGGGGAAAGTTTCAAAGGTTTGGCTTAGAGAGGAGTTTGATCATGGCATTGGTAGGCAGACGGGATGGGCGGAATTTTGGCTATGGCAGGCAACTGAGCTATGCCGGACCGCAAGCGCTGCGCGACCTGTTTGGCGGCGGGCATTACGGCACGGTCAAGGCTCACAGTGATCGGTGGCAGGCATTTGTGCGCTGGTGTCGGTCGGAGGATGGGCCGGGTTTTAACGACGCGCGACAAATTGATCGGCAGACCTTGCTGGACTACGCGATACATCTGCGTCAGCACGTTGAACAAGGCGCTATCGGCATCGCCACCGCGCAAAACCGGTTGTCTAGTGTGAATCGGACCATGGCGGCGCTTCGCGGTGATCAGTATGTGACGGTCGTGAGTCCGAGCAAGTCATTGGGAATGCAACGCTCCACCACTCGCACAACAGCGGCCCAAGGTCAGGATCGTGCACAAATAAAGCGGATCGTCGATGCACTTTGCGAACGCCAACTCGCGCGCGCGGCGGCCATTGCACAGTTGGCCCCGCACCACCGGCATGCGCTTGCGCGAAGCCATACTGGCCAACATGCCGCGTCTCAAACGTGAAGCCGAACACTACGGCAAGATCAACATCCAGGATGGCACCAAAGGTGGCCGCGGCGGTGCAACAGCACCTCGTTGGATCATGGTGGATGACCATATTCGCGAAGCGCTCGGATATGCCGAACAGGTCTTACCACATGGCAGCCGCAACCTGCTGGCACCAAACGAGAGCTACCTCAATTTCCAGCAACGCGTCGTACGCCCCGCCCGAGATATCCTCCATACGCACTACCTCAAAGGCTTCCACGAACTACGCGCAGCGTATGCGTGCGAACGCTATGAGCAGATCACCAATCACCCAGCGCCCATCAACGGTGGCAGTTGCAGGCGGCTCGATCCACGCCTTGATCGAGAGGCACGCTTACAAATCAGCTATGAGCTGGGACACGGTCGAATTGACGTGACGTCTGCCTACATCGGTAGTCGAAAGTGAGCAAGCCATTCGATATGGAGGTTTTTCTGGCAGGGGTGCTGAGCGGGTCGCATCCCACACGCGAGCGTCACCTTCGCCAGGCAAAGACCATTCAAGAGGCGATTTTTAATCGCTGGCACCGAGATAACCCATGGAACTGGCAGCGAAAGCATCTCGCCTGGTTTCTAAATCAACATCTGAACCAGCACGCGGAGTCGACGCGTTATTACTATCTGCTGACAGTGCAGTTAATTACTATTCGCCTAGGCAAGCCCTGGCTATTCAAAGTGCAAGGCGAAGGTCGAGATTTTTTGCTTTGATCTGATTACGACTCATAATTTTCGAACACACTACTGTAATTAGACCTCTCCTCCTTCGCCGCGAGATGTAGTGGTCTAATGAAACCGGACACCCATTTAGGCGAGAATGCTCGCCAGATCGAGGTGTCAGATGACCAAACAACGCCGTTCCTTTTCTGCTGAATTCAAGCGCGAGGCTGCCGACCTCGTACTCAAGCAAAACTACAGCTACATCGAAGCCAGCCGTTCACTCGGCGTCGGCGAGTCAGCCCTGCGCCGCTGGGTTGATCAGGTTCAGCAGGAACGCCAAGGCGTCACTCCGCAGAGCAAAGCATTGACCCCGGAACAGCAGAAAATTCAGGAGTTAGAAGCCCGGATTGCCCGCCTTGAACGGGAAAAATCGATATTAAAAAAGGCTACCGCGCTCTTGATGTCGGAAGATCACGAGCGTACGCGCTGATCAATCAGCTGAGCGTCCATGAGCCGGTTGATTGGCTGTGCAAGGTGTTTGAAGTCACCCGTTCGTGCTACTACGCCCAGCGCCTTCGGCACCGCACGCCAGATGTCGAACGGCTTCGGTTGCGCAGTCGGGTGAGCGAGTTGTTCACGCAAAGTCGTAGTGCTGCGGGCAGCCGCAGCATCCTGTCGCTGATGCGTGACGACGGTGAGCAGCTCGGTCGATTCAAAGTGCGCAGCCTGATGCGCGAGCTTGATTTAGTCAGTAAACAACCCGGATCACATGCCTACAAAAGAGCGACGGTAGAACGACTCGATATCCCAAATACCTTGAACCGCGAGTTCGATGTTCCGGCCCCCAACCAGGTGTGGTGCGGCGACATCACCTACATCTGGGCCCAGGGGAAATGGCATTACCTGGCTGTCGTGCTGGATCTTTGCACGCGACGGGTGGTGGGCTGGGCATTGTCAGAAAAGCCGGACGCCGATCTGGTTATCAAGGCGCTGGATATGGCTTATGAGCAACGAGGAAGGCCTCAGGGCCTGCTGTTTCACTCGGATCAAGGGTCGCAGTATGCGAGTCGTTTATTTCGCCAGCGGCTGTGGCGTTATCGAATGCGCCAGAGCATGAGTCGCCGGGGAAATTGTTGGGACAACGCGCCAATGGAGCGCGTATTCCGCAGCTTGAAAACGGAATGGATACCGACCACGGATTACCGAACGGCTCAAGAAGCCCAGCGCGACATCAGTCAATTCTTGATGCATCGCTACAACTGGATTCGACCCCATCAAATCAACGGTGGGCTGGCGCGAGCTCGGGCCGAAGAAAAACTTAACGTCGTGTCCGGGATTAGTTGACCACTACAAGACTCATAAATCGAGCGATGGAAGCACAAGTACTTCCTATGTTCCGCAGCCAACCAGCGCAGCCGCATCCCGGGATGAATGCCTATCTGTTGTAGATCCACCGCAAGAAGTCGAGAAGAAACCAGCAGAACACCCTGATCATCGAAGCTGATCAGAAATCGATCGAATAAGGCGTCCAGATTAGCGGTAAGCAGAAAGCCGTTAAAAACATCTAGCCGCTCAGCATCGGATAGACATTCCGCCCAGGGTTTGGCGTGACTGGCACGTAGCACCTCAGGCAGTGCAACACCCGTCACGGCACATGAGCTCCCCCAATACTCAAGCAATGCCTCACGGAATTTTTGCTGGCCCACACGTAGACGCACCAAACGCTCAATTTCGGTACCCGCCAAACCATTAGGCAGAGCCGACAACGCCTCGACAACAGCCTTACCGTAGCCAATTGCAGCTTGGCTAGGCAGTGCACTGGATAAACTAGCAATTCGACGCAGCAAAGCCGCCAATGCTGCTTCGTCGGCTACCCTAAATCCGCCTCCGGCCTGATGTTCTGCTGGAAAGCTGCGTATCAACTCAGGAAGCAAAGAAACCATGTCAGACTTGAAGTAGATGTCAAAACCACTGCCCACGACCGCTACTGTGGCACAGGTTGGATGTCGAGCCGACGCAAGGGTGACGCTACCCACCTCAACAATAAGTGTGTGCTCAAAACCATTGTCCGTGCCGCTTTTTTCTATTAAGGCTCGCTGAAGAGAATTCATCGAAGCCTCATCTGTGCTTGCTTATGCTGGTCGAACAGGCAACAGAGCTGCGCACGATTTCGGGATTTTCCAGGCAACGTCATGGCAAAAAATCCCTGTATCGAGAAAATGCGACAATTAAGCCGTAACCGACAAACTTGGCTGAACCATTGAGAGAAATCCGCTGCTTTCATATCGCTTCAGAAAATCGACGTTTGAAAAGCATGCCATCGTCAAAACTCGGATCGAGTACCAGACACACCTGCTCGCTACTGATCAGCTCCGCTGGCGGAGGTGTGGTAGTGGTCACTATGTACTGAAACGGAATGTTTGCGTCGACCTCAAAAGCTTTCTGCAGACGATCAGTTAATAGTAAGAACCCCTCATACAACCCGGCGCTCATATCCGCTTCGCGTGGACAATCGTGAATGACCAAACCAGGAAACGCATTACCATCCCCTGCGCTTTCCATAAGGCACGCGATATCGCCCAATAGAACCTCCAACACACGGTAGGCTTCACCGCCTCGCATCGATATACGGAAGGGTCGGTTTTCATCGCGAGGATCGAATGCGCCGAACGCATCATTGGAAAGCAGTTCTCTCGTAAAACGATCCATGATGCTGGCTATACGCTTTTCTCGGGTTGATAAATCTTTCTGTACTATCGCCAACCGAGTTCGGATGCTACTTATATCGCGCCCGATGCCGTCAGACTTGGCACAGGACTGATCAATAGCAGCTTGGGAAACTGACGAGCCTGCCGACGTCTCCCAACGATTCATCTCAACAAGCAGTTCCTCTCCACGACGTGCTTCATGAGACGTTTTATCCCGCACTTCACGAATTTTATTGCGTTTACCAACCAAATCAGCTTCGGCCACCTCCAGACTCTGAAGTTTTACTTCGAGCTGTTTCTTACGCTGAAGTACAACTACCGCCCGTGATGCAGACTCTTCCATGGCACGACTCAAGGCTTTCTTATCACGCTCATCTCTTAGATTAGCTACCTGCAAACGCGCAACTTCTGCTTGGATGTGCTGGCATTTCGAAAACGGAATATTTCCCTCTTGACAGTCCCCTGCAAGTTGAGTGAGCCTCAGTAACTTCATGCCAATTGTTTTATAGGCATCCTCATCTCCCACCCTTGCTGCCTCAACATGGTCATACTCCAAATACGCCCTGTTGAGCTGAGTCTGTAGTTCCGTTACTTCTGCACGCAGCTTTGCTAGATTTTGTTCGGCCTCCTCTTGGCGTTCATTCCAGTCCTGCAATGCAGATTCTGTCTTATCTGCAGCGTTACGCACTTCCTTTACCACTGAGTTAGCAAACAAATCCTCAGCGTGCATCGGTAAGCTATCCGGTAGATTCCGCCAAGCACGTAGGTCCGACTCAATGCGCCGGCGGATCAATACTGGCTCAAGCAACAACGCGGCCGTTTGCTTCTTCGCAAGCTCCAGGTCCGCTTCCAACTCAGCCAAGCGACTCATGAGGCTTGATTCCGCTTGATCCAGCAAACCCAACACTGCACGCATGATAATGGGTGGATCCTGGCGACTGCGCTGCAAACCCGTGCCCTCGCCCTCGCGCCAAGAGAAAAAAGACTTAAAGCGCGAGCCTTGGTCGCGGCTGACCCAAGCCAAAAGGTGGCGCCACTCAATAGCCTGATCTGTTTCCGGGATGGCGCGGGGCGTGACCTTAGCCATCATGGTGTCTGAAAGGTGCTGTATGAATGAGCGGTCTGTATCGCCGGTTTCCTCGCCCCATAGAGCATTGATGTCGTCACCTTCCAGAGCAATACCTTCCTTGTAGGTATTGAAATGGCGGAACAGGGTGAATACTTGGCCCTCTACATGCAGAACGGCCGCGACACCACCCTGCGGGAACTCACCGAACAACTCCTCACGCACCTCACTGACGGCCTTGGCTGTATCTCCCAGACACAAACGCAATAATAGGCATAACGAGGTCTTGCCAACTCCATGGCCTGCTGCACGTACTCCAGAGGCGCTACCAGCCACCGGTTCCTTAGCCCAGACAATATTCAGGCCACGCTTAAAAGTAACGGTGCGAAGAACGTGTTCAGGACCCGTTTCACTAAAGAGGGTCAGACGCTCGAACCATAAACGCGGACTGTGCCTGACTTCCGACAATTGCTGGATCAATTCCTGCACCGTTTCGCTCCCTGCTTAGGCTTGTTTGCTTGACTGTTGACTGAGCTGAATCCCTTCGTCACCGGCACCAAGCTGCATCTGTTCCGCAGCGTTCAACAGAATGCTGGCGACTGAGGTAGCTTGGGTATCGACAATCAGATGAGCCGGGATATCTTGTCCCTTTAGCGCGACGAGTTGATTGGACTCCACCCGCACCAGCCCAGCGGCCTCGAAATAACGAATCCAATCCTGTATCCGACCACCTTCAAGTCGCGTGGACTCGAAGATCCCGGCGTACTGATCTTGAAAGGTCGCAACATTTTTTGCATTCGTCTCCCCTACATAAGCCAACAACAATTCAGAGCGGGCTGCAATAAGCGAGGCATCGTACAGCTGACGGCGCGGTAAACGCCCTGCTTGCTGAATCAACGTGAGCAGCAGGCCAGCCAAGCGAGCATCTAGCTCATCGCGAATAACGCCACGCTCCGAATAAGTTGGCGGTGCCTGCTGTCCAGGTGGAGGAACCAGAAGACTGACATAGGTTTCGCCGCTGGCTTCCGCCAAGGTTATTCGGTCGAATTCACGCATGACCAAACGTCGAGTGCGATATTCCCCGAACGATTTGGTTTCGTTGTTCTTGAGCACGCGGAAAGTTTCGCTGGGGTAGTCCTCACCCATAACTTCTGAAGGATCGAGGATATAACGCAGCTCATCACGGCTCAGGCCATAGAGACGGGCGTAGTAGGCGTCGAGCTCTGCTCGCAGTTCTGCACGGCGATCAGGGTCGAAGGCGAACGGTGGACCATCGTAGCCAAGGTCTTTTGCCCAGCTTGCAAGATCGCGGGCAGTGTAGGTGAGCTCCAGCACCCGAGGGACGATAAATGCGAGGTCAGTTTCGATATAGCGATCGGGGGGCAAATTCGGCAACTGCTTCTTGACGTGATATTTCAGATGTGTCCCACCAACTTTCTGCCGAGCCGCATAATCGTGCACGAGCGAACATTGGTCTGCCAGTAAACACGCAACTCGCGAACCATGTTTAGCGTCAGGGAACATCAGTAACAGTGTATCGCCAGTTCCCACCCGTCCCACCACACTGGCAATCACCGTACGTTCGTCCGTGGCGCGGCATATGTCCCGCCACCCCATCAACCAGCCCTTGTCCCAGCCTTTACTTTGTAGTCGCTCATTCACCTCGGCTGAGCTCACCCAATAGCGCGGAGTGACGGTGTAGTCCTGGTCGGCCTTCTCAAGCCGACTCACATCACGACTGCTTCCATCGGGTGTGTAGGTGGCCCAGCGGTTGTCGAACTGGTGGATCATCTTGGCTTCATACAGCGGCAACAACTCAGTGCCAAGCGTATCCGCAAACAGGTGGCTATCGCTGGTCATGTTGAACAGCCCTTGCGAGAAAGAAATGCCCCACGGGTTGCCGTTGGGCTGACCGTCCTCAATCAGCACCGGTGCTGCGCGGTAAAGTTTTTTGGTCAACTCTGCATCGTACTCGCTGCGAAAAACCGGACAGGTGAGCGTATTGGGGTTAATCAGGCAGAACTCGGCAGGCGTGAGGGCAAAGCTACGACGCGGGTCTGTCAGTTGGCTTACCTGCGTGGCAAAGCAGACGAACTCGGCTTGGGGGGCAGCTCCGAGGGTGAGCAAGCAGAACTTCATACGGCTATCGACGGCGGCAAATAGCTTGTCGCGATTTTCAATATCATAGAGGCTGACCAATCGCCCGTTTTGCGTTAGATAGGCAAAGAAAGCCTTGGTGCTATCGTCGGTAGCGATACCTGTAGGCACGATAAAACCTGCGCGGCCATGCTCCTGAGTAATCTGACTCATCGTTTCCGCAAATAGCGGGTAAGTATTGAGTTTACCCACCGCAGTCATGGGAAAGCGCCCAAACTCACGGTAGAAGTTGTTGGCAGCCGCAATGCGATGGCTCTCCACCACATACTCGCTCCAGAGGCGCGGGTCATCCGCCGACAGCGCTACAATCGCTCGTTTGCGCTTTTCACCAGCTTGTTGCGCAATGTGAGGTGCCCGCGACGCAAAGAACTCCTCTTCGCCCATTTGCGACACTTCCCACGGGGGATTACCCAGCACGCAGTCAAATCCCCCGGCGGCAAACACCTGCGGAAAGGCCAACGGCCAGTGCAGCACACGGGCTTCGCGGCATGACGCTTGCGCGGTAGCGAGTTGTTGCTGGTGTTCGGCGCTTAGACTGTCGGTGAGCAGGGTCAGGTACAACGTGGCACTAGTGGGGATATGTGCTTCGCTCTCTTTGGTTTTGGGCATCATATACGCGCCAAGCGTAATATCGGCGGCGTGCGCCAACCGGCTGGTTTTGGCCTGCGCCAGAAACTCGCGGTAAGCGGCTTCCTTCCTTGCAATCTGTTGCGTGCTGTCTTGCGGTAAGGCTTCGATGGATTGCAGAGCTGTGAGGCCAACGGCATCGTCAAATCGCAGAGAAGTTTGCTTGCCCTTCAGATCGCGCTCCAGCTGCTTAAGGCCAATGGCATTAGTTTTGACTAGAGCCTTGCACACATTTTTGTCGTCTCCAGGCAAAGGCTTAAACGCCTCTTTAGCAATACCCAGTTCCAGCGCGTTCAGGTCAGTCAGCCCAAGTAGCGCATCACCACATTGCAGGTGGTGGTCGAGAAAGCCCAGCGGGCGGCCTTCTTCAAAACCTTCCAACCATAAAGCCATGCGCGCCAGTTCCAGCGCCATAGGGTTGCGATCCACACCGAAAATGCAACGACTCACTACTTCGCGCAGAGCATGGCGGTAGTCTTGCGGCTTTATGGCGTCGTCAGGCGCTTGCAATTGGGCCAGTTTTTCCGCCAGGCGGCGAGCGGCAGCCAGCAAAAAATGCCCACTACCGCAGGCGGGATCGATGACGCGAATCGCCAGCAGTGCCTCCACGGGGTTGGCCGGATTGGCCGCCAAACGTTGCTCTATCACGGGATCGAGAGCGGACTTAATCAGCTCCTTCACCAGTGAGTCGGGCGTGTAATAGCTGCCGGTTAGCTTACGGGCGTTGCCGGCGGTGCTGCCTTCGCTGGTTAAACCGACAAAGCCAAATTGTTTGGCGGGCAGATCGATTTCCGGCACCAGTTCTAGCAGGCTCTCGTACACGCTGCCCAGTTCTTCCGGCCCCATATTGCGATAATCCACCGGAGCCAACGTTCCGCCATGATTGGCCCAACGCAAGTTTTGCATCACGGCCAGAAGGTGAGCGTTGCTCAGGCTGGCGGCATCGAGCTGCGGGCACTGGCTTTGTGCAAACAGGCCACCCAGTGCGGGTAGGGCCAAGCGAGGCTCTCCTTCGGTCAAGCCCCTGAAGACGATACGTAGAGCTTGCCAGTGGTCATCGAAGCGATTGCGGGCACGACGTTTCAGGCATAGCTCGCGCAAGCGAGCTACAGCATACCCCTCGGCATAAACACGACGGGCAGCAATAGCTCCCTTATTGTCGTCTGCTGGATGCAGCAGGCCGCGCTCCTCTACGCTGAACAGAAAGATCAGCCGATAGATAAGGCGCAGCAATTGCTGGAAATAGGCATCCTTACTCAGCTCGCCGCAGTGCAAGGCGCGGCGCAGAACCTCGTTGCTTGGGTGTTGCAAAAAGCCTTCGCCCAGGGTGAGCAGGGCTTGGGTGACGCCCAGGCGCAGACCGTCGCGCACACGGGTCCCCTCCTCCTGACCAACTTCGCGCCAGCGCTCCCAGATGCAGCTTTGCAGATCATCGCCGGCACGGCTGGCGTGCAACAGACGCCAGACGTTGGTGAACTCGGCATAACGCTGACCGCTCAGTAGGTCTTGCAGGTCCACTTCCAGAAAGCTGGGGCGAGTGAGTGTGGCTGCATCTCGCAGCAGACGTAGTTGTTTGCCATTGCTGACAATAGCCCAGAGGTGTTCGGAGCTGGCGTTAAGCAGTTCTTGCGCGAGCTGGAACGCAGACTTTTTCCGGCTACCGCTGTCGGTGATAGCAAAACGTGCATCGGCATCATCCAGTCCCATTGTGTGCGGTGCGACAACGATGGGCAGGTTGCCTGCGAGTAGCTGCACTGGGTAGTGCCGTTCACCCACGGTGATACTTTTGACTTGCGAAAGATTGCTGTAGCCAAATGCATCGCGCAGCAGCTCGAGCACTAGGTGCTGAGTGATCGCAGCAGCATCCACATCTGCACGATCGATTTGCGCAGCAAAGTGTTTGTACTGAGCACTGGCAATCTGGAAGGCCCGGCTGTAATCGTCCTTGAGCTTAAGCCCCTTGGGGATGAGGTAATCAGTTTCGGTTTGCCATTTGGCACTTCCAAGGGCGGCCTTTTCCAACTGGTCAGGCAGGAACAGACCGCCTTCGAGCTTAAGCGTAGGTAGGTTGAGCGCGGCCTGGGTTTTGCGGAGCTTTCTCATTTTGACTTTCCTTAGGCGCGCTTACAGCGAATCCGGTAGCAGCACATACACACCAATCACATCCACTGGTAGACAGGGGCTAACGCTGTACTGACCAACATCTCGAGCGGCTTCGCGCACTCGCAGATGATCGTCCAACAACGAGTTGGCGCGCTCGGTAGCCAACGTTTCTAGCTGCTGCTGGTTGCAGGCAAGAAAATCAAGAGCGGTGCGGATTTCGCGCTGCATGGTCTCAGTGGGTAGGTTGCCACTAGGGGTGCATTGCAACAGTTTGCTAGCCGACTCATCACTCAACCACTGCGGATTACTGCGACCTTTGACGGCCAGCGCCACAGTTTCTTCCGCCATCATCTGAAAGGGTTCGCGGCGGCGCACATAGCCGAGCTGGTGGCGCAGGCGCAGCAGGTAAATGGTGGTAACCACGTCCACCGCATCGGTGAGAGTGGCAGCGCTGCGGGCAGCGATGGAATGCTCACTGGAAAGGCTATCTTCGAGCAGATACTCAGCCAGTACGGTAACCAGTGGATGGCTGCGGTGCAGCTCGTTGAAATCAATTATCAGCGGTTTACCGATGCCTTCATCGGCTAGACGCATCCTCAATGCCTCGGGCAAGTGCTGTGGCAGCAATCGCTGGTGATGCGGCTTATGCGTGGGCTCCAGCGGGGCATTCAATCGGGCGCAAGCGCTTTGTACAAAGCGTTGAACATCGGCCTGGGTACCGAGAGCCTGCTGCTGTTTTTGCCATTCGGGTAACACTTCATCAGGACGGATACGTCGCTGGGCGAACACCGTGCGGTTGGCCTTGGCTTTTTCTAATGCGTCCTGCCATTGGGCTTGCAGCGGCTGCAGTTCGACATTCGCGGCAGCAAACATATCTGGCGTATAGGGAGCGGTGATGCCGCCGCGCTTCATAAGGGCAGCTTTCACCAGCGCCTGGCTGATGCGCTGCTCGTCTTCGGGCATGGGCACTAATACGCCGAGTTCTTTCTGGATGGCCTCGCCTTTGCGCAGAATGACGTTAATCACAAAGCCATCAACTGGGTTGTCCTGCCCATAGAGCATCGTGCAGCGCACTTCCGCCGCTTGCTGACCAAAGCGGTCGACACGGCCTTCACGTTGCTCGTGACGGGTAGGATTCCAAGCCAGGTCATAGTGGACCACGGCGGTGAACAAGTGCTGCAGATTAATGCCTTCAGAAAGGCAGTCTGTGGCGACCAGAATACGTTGGTTGCACTCCTCCATCGCATCGACCCGTTCGCGACGCTCTTCTGGTGTGTATTCGCCGGTAACGGCTTCGATGATGACCTTTGGGAAGGCTTTTTTCAGGTGCTCGGCTACATAGTGCGCGGTAGCGATATAGCGACAGAACACCACCGGCTGATACCCGTCCTTAATCAGGGATTGCAGGTGCTGAATAAGGCTAGAGAGTTTAGGGTCGCCGGCTTTGCCAGAAAGGCGCTCAGCCTCTTTGATGAGGGTTTGCAGGCGACTGGCATCTTGGAGTTGAGCTGGTGGCTCCAAGTCGCTGCTTTCCAGGTCGTCAGCCTCGCCGTCATGCAAACGTTCGTCGGTCAGCAGATCGTCGAATTCGAGAGTGCCCTCAATTCGGGTGGTCAAGGCTTTAACTGCCGCTGCCGGAGAGGAGGCAACGCAACGCAACAGGGCAAGGGTGGCGTACCAGATCAGACGCACGCTGCCAGACTTTGTCTGCTCAATGCTTTCGGCCAGCTCACGGCAGTAGCTTTGTACTGCATCGAAAAAGCGGCCCCAGTCACCACTAAGCTGGTAGGTAACTTCGGTTTTCATGCGGCGCGGAAAACCACGGCCATCGCCGGTTTCCGCTTGCCATTCGGCTATATCCTTGCGGCGACGCTGGACGAAATGGCGGGCGAGTTCCTGGCGCAACGGATCAGTGGTAGACATACGTCCTTGCAGGGCAACAAAGCGCGGGTCAAGCAAGGAAAGTAAGTTGTAGAACGCGACTTCGTCGCCAGAATGCGGGGTGGCAGTGAGCAGCAGAAGATGGCGACTTTCGTCTTTCACCAAGCGTTGCAACAGCTCAAAACGCAGTTGCTTGCCAGCACCACTCCTAACGCAGGTATGTGCCTCATCGACGATTACACATTCCGGAGCAATGGAAAGGAAGTGTTCGCGGTGTCGTTCGCTTTTGATGTAGTCGAGGCTAACTACCACCACAGGGTAGTGGTCAAACAGGCTAACTCCGTGTGGCAGGTCGCGCTCAATGCGGCTAGCGCTACTAGAGGTAAGCGCCACGGCTTGCAGATTGAAGCGGGTTTCCAACTCACTTTGCCATTGTTCGACGAGGTGCGGCGGACAAAGTACAGCAAGACGGCTGATCTCCCCACGATCCATCAGCTCGCGGGCAATCAAGCCGGCTTCGATTGTTTTGCCGACACCTACGTCATCGGCAATCAGTAAACGTACAGTCGTCAAGCGCAGGGCCATCAACAACGGCACCAACTGGTAACCACGCGGCTCGACGGCGATATTGCCAAAGCAGCGGAACGGGCCGCCACCGTTGCGAAGCTTTAATCGCAAAGCATCGCGCAATAACAGAGCCGCCGCATGGTTGCCGGCCTGGTCGGGCTGTGGCCATGGGAAGGTAGCAGGTTCAACGGGCTCAAACTCCAGCTCAGGAATCAAGGCAATGGTGTCGTCATCTGCGCCACCCAATGGGCGCAAACGCAGCCAGTCGCGTCGAGAGTCGCTTTGTACTACCCACTCGCGCCCACGGGCGCGAATCAAGTTGCCGGGCATGAAATCGTGTTCGAGCGTAGTCATTGTTGTTTCTCTGGCATGTCAAACACGTCGGCATGGCGGGCGAACTGGACTGACCATTGTGATGGGTCGGAAAAGTCAAGCACTTGCCAGCCTTTGTCGACTAGTAGGCTATGCAACTCATTGGATACCGCCTTAAGGAATACTAATGCGCGGACAGATTTGTACTGTCCGGCTACAGCAGCCATCCCATTAAGGACTGACACATTAATGGCATCGGGCTGGCGGTGCCCTGCCCGACTAATGACTTGCAGCCATTGCTCCAAAAGCTCATCACCGCTGCGTGCCGCCGCAACAACAGGCATCTGACTCGGTTGTACTTGAGCGTTGGCCAACGCCACCAGAAGCTTGAGTGCATCAGCATTGCGGCGATTGATGTTTTCGTGATCGGGCTGATTGAAGTAGGAAAGTAAGCATTGGTAGCATCCAGCTTCGCAGATACGGTTGCCCAGCACGTCGGTTTGTTCCAGCTCGGGTAGGTTGTCGAACTGCCACTCACCTTGCGGTACGTTGTAATGCATAAGACTCAGGGCACTGCTGGCGACTTGCGCAAGGCTGGCAGGCTCGCTTGCTAGGCGAGTTAGCACACCTGCACCGCCTTCGGCCGCCTCGTAAAACATCAACGCTCGGCGTTCGTCGCCTTTAGGCAACGGCTCAGCGACCAGTTCGGATTCTTCGATCTGGAAGGTCATTTCAATACCGCGCTTAAGCGCCGCCTGCAAGGTAGCCATCGCCTCGGTGGAGAGCGGGTGCAGCGGTGCCAAAATCAGCAGATTTCGATGATCCTCGACAAAAGGAACGATGCGCTGGTTGGGTATTTTGTCGAGTAAGGCTTCGTCATTGCCGCCGTCTTCGCTGCCACTAGGATCGTCCTGCTTGCTCCAGGTACCGGTTATGGGATTAATGTAAAAGCCGAGATGTTCCTTGTTCTTACGCCGGCGCCAGCCTCGATTTATCCTCCACAAGCGGGCGGCGGGAGCATAGGTGAGCTCGGCCAGTACGTCTCCGCCCTGCTGGATTTCCGCCTTACGCTTTTGGATGACACCATCAGGCCCAGGCAGGAAACGGTAGGTAGTTTGTAAGTCGAAACCTTGACGTTGTCGGTCTTCATCATTAATGGAAATGCGTTCGACAGCTACGGTTTCCACAGTCTCGACGCGATAAAGCTCACGCACCCAATCATGCTCGGTTAACAGTGCATCGCAGTTTTCACAGGTATTAACGGCGAGCTGCCCGCAGCCAGGATCGCCCACGTGACCATAGCCGCACTGGTTGCAGACCAATGAGGCAACAGTAGCCAACTGACTGTTGCCCGATATGTGATCAGATGAGCCAACGTTAAGTTTGGCACGCACCACGCGATACATGCGACCTTGGTGGTAGATAAGGCTGCGCGGGCCAAATTCCGAGAGCCCTAGAAAACGCGGACGGCTTACCATACTGCCTTCGTCGTCTTTGCCGGAATTAGAAATACCGCCACGGGCGGGAATCCAAGCCATAAGCGGCAAGCGTGGGAAGTTGTAGCCGGGCAGGAAGCCTTGGCTGGCCAAGTAGCGATAAGTATAGAAATCCGAGCTCTGCGTATTGCCACTCTTAAGCAGTACAGCGTATTGGCGAGCGGCATCCCCATAGCGACGCTGGGCGTTTTGCCTTTCGCTGTGGGAGGCTGTATGACTTTTTACAATTTGGTCAGCCATATTCATCTGTGCGCGGGTGGCATCGAACAAGACCCGCCAGCGTTCAAGTGCGTTGGAGAACTCTTGTGGCGCCTCTTTAATGACCTGCTGCACGTAGTCGGGTTTAAACCAGTCGCTGCCATTTAGTTCGTTTTGCAACTGAGCGATGACTCGAGAAGCGCTGGCCTGTGCTCTTGCCTGAACCGCGGGGTCATTGAGGGCATCGTAATAATGCTGGATCAGTGGTTTTTCTGGCGGATCTAAATCAAGCATAAGTGCGATGCTGGAGTCCAGGGCTACTTGCGCGCAGGCCAGCCAGACGGCGTTCAGGTGACTTTGGACGAGATCGCGGTTGGCCAAATCGAGGGTGGGCGCCCGCACCACGCCGTATACCATCTCGTTGGCATGATGGAAAAACCATTGGTCGTGCGGACTCTGAGAAGCACAGTAAGTGATGACCAACGCCTGCTGTCCGGAGCGCCCTGCCCGGCCACTACGCTGCGCATAGTTAGCTGGGGTAGGTGGCACGTTTCGTAAGTAAACAGTGTTGAGCGCAGAGATATCCACGCCCAACTCCATGGTTGGCGAACAAAACATGACTGGTAAACGCTCAAGCGGCGCTTCATGTGCTGGGTTGCTCGCCCAATCCTTACGGTCTTTCTCGGTGTAGCGGAAGCGCTGCTCCAGCAATTGCCGCCTTCCTGCATCGACTTGGGCAGTATGTTCATGGGCTTCAAAGTCGAATAGCGAATGGCCACTCTGTCTCAGCACTGTGGCGACACTGAGATAAAGCGTACGGAAGAAAGCATTGGCTCGGCTATCGTCACCCTGCGTATCGTCGGTGATCAGACACCAGTCCAGCGCGGCAGCATTCAGACGCCAACCCACCAACCGCTGGTCAATCGGGTGCTTTTGCACATAGCCATAAAGGTTAGCGGCCTGCAGCAAGGCTTCCACTAAGTCGCGCCAGTCAGCATCTTTCCAGCTCGCCACTTGGCCAGCTATTGAAGTTTGCTTCCAGAAAGACGCTGTTTTTATATCGCGCAACAGGCGCGAACGTGGGCCGCCTGGCATCAGATCGGTACGCGGTTTGCCCTTGTAGTCAGGGCGCTTGTCCAGGATTAGGTACTTGGCGGTTTCCAACTGCTCGTCAGCGGCAAAGGCCCAGCGATCATTGAGGTAGGAGAAAGCACTAGTACGGGCTTTATCTTGCTCCACGGCATCTAGATACCGGCTCTCCAAACACAGGCCGCGCCGCATGGCATCAAAAACTTGCTGGCAGAGGAGTGCGCGATTGTGCGCATTCAATTTGCTCAGTGTGGAGTTTTTGGCAAAGGACGCATCGTCTGCACAGAACTCATCCAGGCTGCGATAGCGAATGGCAAGCAGACCCAACTGATCGAGGTTCGGATTGTTGAAACGCCAGCCTCGACGAAGGTCACGCAGCAGGCGATATCCGATGATGAAACGCAGCGTGCGTTGCGCCTCCTGTCGTGCCAGCCCCATGAGCTTGGGAGTACGCAGGTATTCAACGAGAGTGGCGTCATTCAGTTGGTCAAAGCCGAGCGCCTTGAACACCGAGTCGGCCAATTGCTCTTCGGTAAGGAGCCCCTGGCTATTTTGCAGAGCGCCGATCAAGCCAGAACGCAGTGTCAAAAGAAAAACAAAATCGTTGAAATGCCCAGCCTGTAGGGCGGCATCCTGACGGTTGTCGGTAAAGCCCAGCAGTTTACGGGGATCGGCTTGCCCTGGGCTTGGTTCTCCCTCAGCAAACAGTTGACGCAACGCACTCAAGGTAAGGATTGTCGTGGCAGATGAACGGCCCTCGCCCGAAAGACTAGCGAGGCGGTTTATGTCTTTGCCGTGGGCTTCATGCGCTTGCGCGCACTTTAGGCAAAAACGGAACTTGCCGGGGATATACCAGAAAGACTCGCCGGAACCCTCATCACCTCTCACACTCACTGATGTTTGGTAGGGCACTAACTTTTTGTAGTTCTGCTTGAGCTTGGGTTCGTCTTTGCTCAAGTCCAACCAAGTCTCGGGTAGATCCTCTAACAGCCCCCCATACTGCTGGCCGGATTGCACCGGGCAGAGAAAACCAAAGGCAACATCTTCGTTGTCATCGGAGGCTATATCATCGATTTCGCGCGGTTGGTAGCTGGTGGGCAGTTGCTTGGAAAGCCACACCGGGTGGTATTCCTGGCCGCAGTCGCGACAGAAATGTACTGGATACAAATGAACGCCTTCGTCCTGCCGTCCCGGCGCAAACCGCTGCGCGTCGAGAGTCACATGGCGCGTCCCCTGAGCCTCCAGAGTAGCCAGAACTTTGCCCGGACCACTGATGAACTGATGCAGCTTGAAGGCAAAGGGCGGGCGGCCTTGCGGGGTTCTGATTTCATGAGCAGCTACTAAAAAGCGTTGCAAACTAACGCGAGCGTCCTCCGGAGAGATTCCGGCCTCCTTTGCAAGTTTGGCGCTGGCCTCATGCAAAGTCATGGGCTTGGCACGACGTGGAGGTTCGTTGTCCGAAAAATCGATCCCAAGATTTAGCTCTACCCAGATTGCCATCGGGTCAGTGCGAAAAGACTCGAATCCTTCCCAGGCAAACTCCTTGCGGCTCAACGCGATTTTCAGTTTCGGCAGAATGGCCGGTACATCCTTGAGCGGATCTGTTACCCGTTCCAGCGTTTCGCCAATGACGTCTTGCTCAGTAATGCAAGCGCCAAAAAGCTTGCTAGCTACCTCTGCCACCGTCTTGTTGCGGTCGGCTTGGCTTCCTGTGCTGGACATAGTCGCAGAGGTGCCAATGCAAACTAGCTCATCGGCTTGTAAACGCTCGCGCAACCGTCGCACCAGCAACGCAACATCAGCCCCCTGCCGCCCACGATAGGTATGTAGCTCGTCAAGAATCAAGAACTCCAGGCCATGACAATGCTCAACCACCCGCCGATCATCCTCATCAAACCGAGTAAGAATAAGCTCCAACATCATGAAGTTAGTGAGGAGGATGTCCGGAGGATTGTCAGCAATAGCCGCGCGTTCGATACGCGACTCCTGCCCGGTATAACGAGCGACGGTGAATGGCTGTAACCCTTCTGGGTAACCATGCAAGAATTTGTCTAGCTCTTCCAACTGACTGTTGGCTAAGGCGTTCATTGGATAGATGACGATGGCACGGGTACGTGGACTTTGATCCTGATCCTTGGCTTTTAAAATCCGATCGATCACAGGAATAAAAAAGGACAAAGACTTACCTGACCCTGTGCCAGTTGTGACTACATAGCTCTGACGACCCTGACCTTTCGCCAGGGCTTGTAGCTGGTGGGCATAAAGGTGCAGCGGTTCCGGACGCCCCTCAGTTTTGCCTACCTGAAAAAGCTCGGCACAGGCTTTGTGCAATAGACCGTCCGCAGCAAGTTGCTGCACCGTCCCCTTGCGCTGATAGTTTGGGTTGATCTGGATAAGAGGCTCAGGCCAATAACGACCACTGGCATACTGACGCTCGACTTCTTCTCGGATGTCGGCAGCCTGAATCCGGGAGAAGCTGCGGGAAAAGCTGCTGTATTCATTTATTAATTGATCGCGGAAATTGAATACGTTATCCATGCGTTGTTTCTCCTTCCACTTCGATTTGATAACCAGCAGTCATGAATGCGTTGCTCTCGCCTTCGGGCGTCTGCGGACGCTTCAATACAATGTGCGCAAGGAAGTTCACGTACCCGCAGACGGGTTTCCCCAGATCCCCAGCGTTGTGCAATGAAAAATTGCGACCGACAACCCGCTCATCCTGCCGAGCAAACAATACGCTCGCGGCATAAGACAAGCGATAGCGTTCAGACATCATCACGAGCCTCGTGCGCAGCTGTCACTGGCACCACCGGCCTTAATCCAGGCATCCACCTCTGTTTTCTGGAACTTCCAAAGCCGGCCGACCTTGTGGGACGGCATGTGGCGCTTCGCAATCCAGGCGTACACGGTGTCTTTGCTGACGCCGAGGTGCTCAGTGATCTCTTCAACGCTAAGCCAACGGTCTGTCATGACTAGATCCACGGAAAACAAGATCGCGGATCTTAGCGGATTTGGCCTGATTTAATAGGGTTAAGCTGGAACGCAATCAAAAACTCAATTGGCTTAACGGATCAGCGCCCTGGCCCCCATTGGCTCCTAGATAGTCCACTTAAATTGGACACCATCGCCCGAGGCGTAGGTATCAGGAAGGCGTGTTGGCTGAACGCTTGCCGTGTCTCGAGAGTCAATAAGGCCCCGCCCCCTCTGACTGGGCGCTGAGGCATACCCTCCAGACGGAATTCCCTAATAACTGGCCCCGCTTACGAGTTTCCCCTGACCAAAAAATCACAGCTAAACAAGCGGCAAAAACCATAAGCAGCCTTTCTTTATGGCACCTTAGCTGTACAGCTAAACTAGCAAATACACATAAATAAAAATTCATTGCCCTTGCTTATCTGTACAGCTAACCTATAAAAAAACATAAACAAACGTCTATTTTGCTACATTATCTGGACGATCAAGCTATGCGGTACGAGATTTCTGAGCACGACCAGCTCCCACTTATCGAGTCATTCGTTGAGTCATTTCAACGCGCGACGGGCGCCAAGGTTCTGGACCGAAAATATGAGGTTCCATGCCATGATGGCAACGTTGATCTCCTGCTCAAGATCGCAACACCTTCTGGAACATGGGAGATGCCGATAGAACTCAAGCGAGTGGTATACCCTCGCGACGTTCGCCAAGCAGTATGGGTTCTAGATGGATACCGCAGCGCCCCAACAGACAATGCCATCGTCCCAATGCTCCTAGCAGAACAGTTGAGTTACGGTGCCCGTGAAGAGCTAATCCGCCGAGGGATAGGCTTCTACGATGCCAGTGGCTCGCTATACCTGCATCATGATAAATGGCTAGTCAACATTGATCGCAAACCTAAGACCTCTCCAAAGCAACGTACCATTTCCCTTTTTACCGGCTCTCGCGAGATGGTGATCCACGCATTGCTGCAGAGCAAAGGCGACTGGCTCACAGGATTAGCTCTTTCAGAATTGTCCAAAACCTCATCGTTCACTGTTTCAACGGTCCTGCAAGAGCTTGAGCGACTGGAGTGGGTGGAATCCGAAGGCAAGGGGCGCCAACTGCGCAGAAGGCTCTCCAAACCGGGAGATCTACTAGACGCTTGGGTTGAGGCTTGGCAAAAGCGGAAAGAAAACAAAACTAAATGGTACTTTTTCTGCCCCAAACCCGGCCAACTTTTGAACCAGATCAGCTACAGAGCTGAGGCGGCCGGTTATGACATCGAATGGGCCATCACCGGAGCAATTGCTGCAAACGCTATCTCTCCCTTACTTACCCAGACAAATACCGCAGAGCTACAGGTCACGCCCGGGCGCATTGAAGAGATGGCCCACATAATTGGACTGAAGCCTGCTGAGAAAGGGACCAACGTAGTGCTGATCGAACGCTCCGGCTCAAGCATGCTTTTCCGACAGCGCCTAGAGGGGTATGAGGGCTGGTTTGCCAGTCCATTCGTTCAATATCTGGACTTGCTGGATGGTCGAGGCCGAAATGCTGAGCTGGCAGCTCAGTTCCGACAGGACATTTTGAAGGTCTAAACCATGGCATTAGAACCAAAACCCAAGACTGCAGCTGGCTATTCCCCTGATAAGACCGATGCCTGCGAACAAGTTCTTGTGACGCTTCTGGGAGCGTTTGGCACCCTTAAATCGACGCTTCGCCTCGTAGGCGGATTGGTGCCCAGGTACCTCACGCCAGAGTCGCCTGAAGTTCCTGCACATTTCGGCACTTCGGATGTGGACATGGTGTTGAACCTTCAGTTGATGGCTGATGGCGAGGGTTACGCTTCCCTCGGCCAACAGTTGAAGGAGCGCGGATTTGAGCGCTATGTTAACCCGCTGAATGGCTGGTCCTCTGGTTGGCGTTGGATGCGACGCTTATCGGAGCACGAGTACGTCCTTGTAGAGTTTTTACAGGGTGCCACGGCTGAGTCGCCTCCAGGCAAAGCAAGAAACGTCGACGGTGAAGATGTCGCTGCGTTGCCGATCGAGCATGCTGAAATCGTACATGAATGGTATGAGGAGAGGCTGGTCACAGCCAGCCTACTGGATGGCGGCGGAATCTCGCGCGAAACGGTCCGGTACGCAGATTTCACAGCTTTTATCATTCTCAAAGCCCTTGCCTTCGACAGTCGTACTGAACCCAAGGATGCGGGGGATCTAATTCATGTGATGCAGTACTTCGGCCCTCCTGAGGCTGTAGCAGCACAATTCATCGACAGAGCGTCGACAGGCCTACACCAACCGGCGGTAGACGCCGCTCTCAAAGCATTAGAGCTCCGGTTCTGTGATTGCGACGATGCAGAGGGTTTTGAACTCACTGGGCCGGTTTCCTACGCACAGTTCCTATATGGTAAGAACGAGGAAGACGCAGAGGAAAGAATGCTAGCCCAGCGATACGCATCTGGCCTGGTCATGACGGTTGTTGATCTGATCCGCCGAGGGTTAACGAGCGGATCTAACTAAACTCCGAAATAAACTTTAGAAATCGGAAGCGTGAGGTGACTTGGCGCCCTGATGTTAACTAGGGTTGGTACGAAAAGTCGCCGAGCGAAGGTCTGCATGCTTCTGATTCGAACCTCATGAAAAGCCTGCAGGTTGAACCACAAAAAAGCCGGTCAAATGTCATGCAAAAACCACGAAAAAGTGGGGGAACAAATGGGGGCCCAGAGTGCTTTCTTGAAGATCTAATTCGTTATTTTTCAAAAATATAGATCAATAAAAAGCCAACCACAAGCCGGCTTTTTAATGCCTTTTTGAAAGCCATCCTTATCCGCCTGAATGCCACGCCACTTGCTCGAACAGGGGCCTGAGCCGCGCCCACCTGCCCGATCACTTCTTCGAGATCACGCCAACGGCTTAAAAAGCCGCTGCCTCACCAAAAGCGCAGTTCACCACCGGTCATGAGAAACACCAGGGCCAGCCCGAACGAGCCGAAAAACAGCGGAGCCACGGTGATCACGATTTGCAGGATAACCGCAGCCTTGCAGGCACCTGACAGGCCGTAGCGCATCCAGTACAGCACGTGAAAAATCATCGTCAGGCCGTTGGCGACCCAGGCCGCGCCGATGGCCAGCATGTAGTTTTGCTGGGCGACACGCAGCAACATGATCAGCACACCGAAAATCGCGACCAGTGACGAGGCCACCAGCAGGCGTGATGGGCCCGAAGACACGGGTTGTGGGGCAGGTGCGGGCATTGGGTTTCCATCCATGTGAATGTGAGCAGATTCCTTCCCCACGCCGCTCGCCACAGCAAGAGCATGCCGACTGGACACTGGCCACGGGGTATTTCCGGGCGCGTATTTAACACCACATCCGGCTGTGGCGCCCGAGCTATTGCGCTCGCCCGGCCACACAGGCGCCAACCTGCAGCCATCGCGCGGCTGGCCGCCAAGAAGATGCGAAGTCGCTCGAAAAACCGCGTGGGATCCGTATGATTGCCCACCCCTTCAGCGCAACGCACGACCGCGGGCTGATGCTCCTTCCTCTTCCAGGCTCGCCATGAAAAAAATTCCTGTTTCAGCATTCCTTGCCTTGAGCCTGACGGGCTGTGTGGGCGCCTGGGTCGACACCACCAGTAAAACCACGAGCAAATCCAGCGCCCACGATCAGCTCACCTCTTACAACGAAAAACCGCTGATTACCCGTTCGGAAAAATCGCCCTCGACCCGCGAATGGTGCGGCACCACCTTGTTGGTCGTGATTATTCCGATCCCGCTCAAGTTGCCGGTCTGTGAGTCCTACAGCGAAATTGCCTATGGCAAGAACGTCTATGGCGTAGAAAAACCGCTGCTTTACACCAGCCAGAGCATGACCTCGACGTTCTACGCCTGCGGCCCCTTCATGTTTATGGCGCCGCTGATGCACAGATACCAGGGCAATGCCTTGTGTGGGGCAATTCCTTGATGAGTTGCGCCGCCGCCGGTTAAAAAGCCGGCGCAGGGCCTCAATGCACACCCGCTGCCAGGCACCACAGGGCATGGGGTGTCACTACACTCGTGGCGCTCGATACCGGCGCGCGGCCCGGCTTGCGCCCCTCCCCACTGCCGGTGAACCTCAGCACGACGCTGAAAGAGATCCAAGGACATGGCGCTGCACATCCAAACCCTGCTCGTGGTCGCGATCTTCATTTTTTGCCTCATGGGGTTGCTGACCTTTCATGCCTGGTGCCGGGAAACCCGCGAGCGCCCGCTGGCCTACCTGAGCGGCATGATGTTGCTGGCCGCCGTGGGCATGGTGCTGGTGAGCGCGCGAGGCATGGGCATCGATCCGCTGCCGGTGGTGCTGGGCAATATGATTCTGCTGCTGAGCGCCGCGCTGAACTGGACGGCCATGCGCGTGTTCAACGGGCGCCAAGCCTCGGTCCCGGGGATTCTCGCCGGCGCGGGCACCTGGTTTCTGCTGTGCCTGATCCCGGCCTTCTACCACTCGCTGGAGCTGCGGGTTTCCCTCTACTCGCTCATGACCGCGACGTACGGCGTGCTGACCGCGCTGGAGTTCTGGCGCAACCGCCGGCAACTGGAAGTGGCTTACCTCCCCGCGCTGACCCTGACCTTGCTGCACACCGCCTTCTATTGCGTACGCAGCGTTGTCGATCAGGCATTGCCACTGGATCAGGCGCTTACGGGCGATGGCGAAGGGGTGCCGTTTTTCTCGTTCATGCTGTTCGAGTCGATGCTGTATGTGATCGGCATTGCCTACGTGACCCTGGCCATGGTCAAGGAGCGGGTCGAACTCAAGTTCAAGGCCGCTGCCCTGTGCGATGCCCTGACCGGCATCGGCAACCGCCGCGCGTTTATGCTCGGTGCCGAGCGCGCCCTGCTCGACTGTCAGCAGCGTCAGGTGCCGGTGGCGTTGTTGCTGTGCGACCTGGACCACTTCAAGCGCTTGAACGACAACTTTGGCCACCAGACCGGCGACCTGGCCCTGATTGCCTTCAGCCAGGTGCTGGCGCAGCAACTGCGTACCCATGATGTGTTTGCCCGTATTGGCGGCGAAGAATTCGCCTGTCTGCTGGCAGATACCGATCAAGCCAGCGCCCTTCAGGTGGCCGAAGGCATTCGCAACGGCTTCGCACAGCTGACAATGCTCGAACCCGGCTTGCTCAGCGTCAGCATCGGCGTGGTGACCAGCGAGGAGGCCGGGTACGAGCTGCCGCACCTGCTCTCGCAGGCGGATCAGGCGCTGTATGGCGCCAAGGGGCTGGGGCGCAATCGGGTGCAGGCGGTGTCGCGGGAGGTAGCGGAGGCCCATTCAGGCTGAGTCAGATGACCGTTGCGCCCGTCCCCCTGAGGCCGCGACGTGCCTGATCTTGCGGGTTGCGCTTGAATGAACTGTGACCCATCCCCCAAAGCCCCATAAAAAGGCACTTAGCCAGTATTTCCGGCAGTGCCATCGCCCGCATAAACTCCCCGCTCTCAAGGACTTTCGGATGACAAGGAATGTGGAATAAACAAGCCGCTATCAATCACTTGAACTCGCATGCTCACGCTGGCAGTACGGGGCGCTGTGCGGCCTATACGCGCCAGGCGATCGAGGCCGGCGGCGGTGGCGTGATATTGCACCGAAAGCACTCGGCCAAGGACTTTGGCTCGTCCCTGATCTCCGCCGGTTTTGTCGAGCAGCCGGCCGGCCAGGCCCCTGATGCAGGCGACGTGGTGATTATCCAGCCCATTCCCGGCCATCCCCATGGGCATATGGCGATGTTCAACGGCAAACTCTGGGTGTCGGACTTCAAGCAGTTGCATGGTTTCTACCCGGGGCATTCCTATCGGGTGCAGAAGCCCGACTACAAAATCTATCGCCATCCATAAGGGGTCATCCATGAGAATGCTTTTCTGCTCGCTGCTGGCTGCCGTCGCCTTGCATCAGCCACTGGCCCTGGCGGATTGCGCCAGTTCGCCCAAGCCGGTCACCCAGGCGTTTTACAACTGGTATCTGCAGACTTATAGCCAGGACAAGGATCCGCTGACCGACAGCGTCCCGGAGATGAAGAAGTATGTCTCGGACGCGCTGATCGCCAAGATCAAGAAGCAGATGGCCAGCCCCGACGGCCTGGAAGAAGACTACTTCCTCAAGGCCCAGGACTACATGGATGAATGGCTGACCCAGATCAAGGTCAGCGAGCCGCAGATCCAGGGCTCCAGCGCCAAGGAGCAGGTCACCCTGGGCAACACCCCGGACACCACCCAGATCCTTGATGTACAGATGATCAAGGACAAGGGCTGCTGGAAGATCGACGAAGTACTGTCCACCGCCGATCAGAGCGACTGACTGACCGTCCCCCGCCAACAACAGCGCCGATTGCGGCTGGCGCGCAGGTCGTCGAAACGACCGACCTGCGCGCCAAACTCTGCGCGGGCATCACCCGCGCGACCTACCCCTCACTCTACGGTTTGACCGGAGCTATCGGCCCCGGGGCTTTTACCTGGGTCATCAGGTCATCGTCCCACTGCCCTTCGACCTTGACCTGGGCCAGGGCGCCGAGCTCCATGGCTTCGATCAGGTTGTGGTTGAGGTACACGTAAGTGCCCGGTTGCTTGAAGGTGTAGAGCGCGGCCAGGGCCGAACCGCCGGGAAGGAACCAGGTCTCCAGGTTGCGCTGCGGGGCATTGGCGAATTTGCCGGTGGTCCAGACCCAGTCGCCATGGCCGCCGATCAGGTGCGGACGGCTGTCACGATTGGCCTGGGAATGGATGAACAGCACGCTTTCACCGACTTTGGCGGTCAGGGCGTTGGCGCCGGTCAGCGCGCCGACCCGACCGTTGAACACGATATGGCTCGGGGTCAGTGTGCGCATCACTTCGCGGGTGTCCTGATAGCTTGAAGCCAGGTCCGGGTAGTCCTTGTAGTGCCCGTCCTTATCCTTGGGGATATACAGGTCGAACTCACCGATGGTGTAGGCGCGGTCATAGTGCAAGGGCTTGCCGCCTGGGTCTTTCAAACCGTCACGGGGCAGCACCATCAGGGTCCCGCTCATGCCCGAGACCACATGCCAAGGGACCATGCCCGCCGGTGCGCAGTGGTAGACAAAGGTGCCGCTGCGGTCGGCCTTGAAGCGCAGGACCACTTCCTGGCCCGGCAGCACCTGGGTCAGCGCCGCGCCGCCCAGGGCCCCGGTGGCGGCATGAAAGTCGATGTTGTGCGGCATGGTGTTGGTGGCCGGGTTGCTCAGGGTCAGTTCGACGTAGTCGCCCTCATGCACCACCAGGGTCGGACCGGGCATGGACCCGTTGAAGGTCATGGCTTGCAGCGTGGTGCCCTGGTCATCGATGACCATTTTTTTCTCTTCGACACGCATGTGAAACTGCATGACTTTCGGCGGCCCGCTGACCACCTGTTCGTGGGGATGCACCTGGGGCGGTGTCACCAACTCCACCTTGACCCGTTGCAACCCGTCGGCGCCGCCAGCCAGCACCGAGGTGGCAGCACAACCGCAGGCCACCACACACACTTTCAACCACGACTGAAAAGCCCCCATGTGCATCTCCTTGCCAATGAACGGTGGTTCATTGCAAAGCAAGCCCGGGCGAGTCGTATTGTCTTGCGGCAATAAATCACGCCGGCGGCCTGCCCGCGCGCGCACTGATTCAGGGAAAGGTGATCGAGGACACGATGGCGGTGATCTCGGCCAAGGTGCGCGGGCTCAGTTCCAGGGGCTGTGGATCGTTTTCCGCTGCGCCCAGCAGCACGTTATCGCCGTGCACCAGGCAGAAGCTGACACGGCCGAAGCTGTCCCGGCCCGGGTTGCGAAAACCGAAGATAAAGCCACTCCAGTTGGTTCCTTGCAGGGGTTTGAACACATAGCTGCTGGCCGGACCGGCCTGGGGACTCGGGACCCAGCCGTGCCCGGTGAGGGTGGCCGGGCATTTGCGTTCGCTGTCCTGGCGCAGGGACTCGATGGCCGGGTTGTATTCTTGCGTCGGGTCCGGCGTGTACGGCCCCTGGAAGCTGAAATACTCCGGGCTGTCGCACATCAGGCCGAACCATTTGTCCTGGCGTGCACCGGGTTTCCTGAAGCTCCAGGCATAGCCGGAGTGGGTGGGTGCCTGCCACAGATAGGGCCGGTTGCGCGCCTGATCGCCGCGCTTTGCCTCGATGAACAGGGCATGGGGCGTGACAAAGGTCAGTGACTGCTGCTCGGCCAGCGGCAGGCTGAATTGGCAGCCGTCCAGGTGCATCAAGGCCAGCGCAGGCCCCGAAGCCGAGGCAGACCAGCCGTTCTGATTGCCCACCTCCACCGTCGCCGCCATGGCCGGCACACACCCCAGAACCAGGGCTGCGCACCAGCCGCGGGCCTTGCGCGGCGCCATCACGGGTAGCTGAAGCGCTTGACCAGCGTCAACTCACCCGGAGCGCGCATGGGCACGATAAACGACTCGGTCTTTTCATTCGGCGTGCCTTCCTCGGTGATCAGCGTGACCTGGGCGGTGGTCAGCGGCTGCACCGCGTCGGACGGGCTTTCGTCGTCATCGTCGGTGCTGCGATAACCGCCGCCGTAGTAGTTCACGTACACCAGGTACTGGCCTTTGAGCGGCGCCGGCATGGCGAAGATTTCCGGGCCGTAGCCGGTGGTGACGTCCACATCCAGGGCCGCACCGTTGGGCGCCACGCGGTCGCCGTACCAGACATGGGCGCCGTCGGGGGTGATCAGGTGCAGGTCGAGGTCGGTGTTGTCGCTGTCCCAGGACAGCAGCACCCGCAACTTCGGTGGCGTGGCACCGCCGCCGCTGTTGAGAAACTGCACGCGTTTGCGTTGTTGGCCATCGGCGCTGCGCACTTCCACACTGTTGCTGCCGTTGGTAAAGGAAAACGGCCGATCGAAGCGCCCTTCGCCATCCAGCTTGAGGGGCATGGCAACGCCGTTGACGATCAGTTTGCCCGGCTCGCCGCTGGCCTTGGGCGCGCCCTTGATCTGGCCGCTGATGCGCGCGGTGTCGGACTGGCCAGCCGGGGTGTTGACCGACGAGGCCGGGTAGTTGACGGTCTGCTCGAACAGTTCGCCATCGGCCGCGCCGGTGCGCCAGCCGCCGCGTGGGGTGTCGAGGTGAACGCTGCTGTCGGCCAGGGCCGGCGCCAGGGTGAACAGCCCACAGAGCAGCAGAATGACCGGGGGATAAGGAAGTTTCATGGCCTATTCCAGTAAAAGGTGGCGGGCAAGCCCTTCGATGTAGGTTTCATCCTGGCCATTGGGATGAGCTTCAAAGGCCAGGTGCAGGTATTCATGGGTCAGGTCCAGGCGGTCCTGGAGCGACAGCACGCCGCGCACGTAAATGCGCTGGCGCTCGCGATCGACATACGGCCGGCCAAAGGCCAGGCGGCACACCGCAAAATGCTCGACTTCGTTGTAGCCAATCTCCCGATCCAGGGGCTGGCGCCAGCGGCGGCGCTGGTTTTGCAGCCAGTCCTGGGCCGCCGGCAAGGGTTCGCAGGAGGCCACCGGGTTGTCCCAGCGGCTCAAGCTGGCCCTGGGGTAGGCATGCAGCAGGATGGCGTCGTAGCGCTGGCCGGACCGGGCCTGCTGCATCGCCTGTTGCCAGGACAGTTTGTCTTCGCCGGCCTGATCCGAATGGTAGGTGACCTGAGTCCCGGCCAGGATCAGGTCGCTGGTCCAGGCGGCAACGGCCCGCGCCTCTTGGGTGGCCGGACGCGGCGCCACGCGCTGGCGGTCGCTGCTGTCGTCGATGCTCAGGCACTCGCCGCTGCGGTCGGCGTTTTGCAGCAGGTAGGTGCGGATCGCCACCGCCAGGGCCTTGGCCGCCTCGACCGGTTGCGCGCTGGCTTCGCGCTGCAGCACCCGCGCGACGTATTCCTCACGGTCCAGGCGGGCCACCAGGCGCGGTTGGCC
This sequence comes from Pseudomonas sp. CF161, assembly GCF_000416215.1. NCBI lineage: Bacteria > Pseudomonadati > Pseudomonadota > Gammaproteobacteria > Pseudomonadales > Pseudomonadaceae > Pseudomonas > Pseudomonas sp. CF161. The sequence goes on along the minus strand of NZ_ATLP01000034.1, from coordinate 22,446 downwards.
GGCGTCCTGCTGCAAGAACAATTCGCCGGAGCTGTGGATGTCCAATTGATTGCCGTTGACGAACTCGACCCGGTAATCGCCCTGCAAGGCTCCAGTCTTGATCGCCTGGCCGTTCTGGCTGAGCCGGTGTATCGGGTAGCGGGAAAACAAATTGACCGCCACGCAGCGGCCCTTATCCAGCGGCTCGTTGACCGGCAACAAAGTGGCCAGGGCCTCGGCGTAGTCCTTGAGCACCCGCTGGCTGGTGCCACGGCCCGCGACCCACAGCGGCGTGCCATCTGCCAGCCAACCGGCAAAACCACCCTGGCGCGATTGCGTGTCCTGCTCGCCGAGCCAGCTCCAGGTCTTGACCCGCAAGCGCCCGCCGAGGGCGCCGACCACCAGGCCGTCACCCGCGTGCAGCACCACATCGAGCAATACCCGCCGCGCCTGGTCCTGAGCCGGCAGCACGGCCAGCACCTGCAACAGCTCGGCCACCGGCACCCGGGTCTGCGGCTGCAGCTGGTTCAGGTCCAGCAACCAGGGCGGCGCCTGGCGCGCCTGCCAGTAGCTGCGCCAGGTATCGGCCTGCACCTGCAAGCGCTGGGGTTCGAAATACAAACCGCAGGAACGCACCAGCGCCTGGTCGCGGCCAATGCCGCCGCCGGCGGTGCAGCAATAAACTTCTTCCTTGGACTGGCCCTGGCAGGCATAAGCCGGTTCCTGGGCACCGGTGTCCGCCAGCCAGGCATAGACGAACAGCTTCCACAGGCTGCCCAACGGGGCCTGCAGGCTGGTCGGCAAAGGCTCGCGCGACAGCACCTGAGCCTGGCTCAGGTGCAGCAGCTCATCGCCCTGGGCGGTTTTCCAGGCCAGGCGCAGCGGCTCGTCCTGGGCTGTTGCCAGCACCGGGATCAAGCACAACCACAGCCAGGCCAAACGCCGTGTCATGTTATTTGACCGTGACCTGACCCAGCGCCGGCTTCTGCTCCGCCGCCTGATGCTCGGGGGCATAGACCTGGAAGTAACGCGCCGCCGGCAGATTGAACTGACCCTTTTGCGAGAAGCGGATCAGGTGCCGCAGGCGCACTTCGCTTTTTTCGCCCAGCACTTCCAGGGGCACGGCATAGGCCATCTGCCCCGGTTCGAAACGGGCCTTCTCCAGGGACGACGCCTCGGCACCGGCCAGCCCTGCCAGCTTGATGCCCCAGGTGGTGCGCTCGACATCGGCGCCCGGTGGCAGCGGCACTTCGAGCATGCCGTAAGGCAGCGGCTTGCCGCCCTGGTTGGCGATGATCACTTCGTCCAGGTACAGGCCATCACTGGCAATCGGCTTGTTGCCCACCGCTTCCAGCTTGAAGGTGAAGCTTTCGTCACCCGGCACCAGGCGCAGCAGACGGCGGCTGATGGTCACCGGCAGTGCGGCGGCGGCCGGCTGCTTGCTCAGGTAACTCAGGGAGGCCCGCAGCGGACGCTCCTCGGCCCCGGTCAGCGACAGCACGCCAGGCACTTGCGGGCCTTGCCACTGCCAGAAGGTTTCACCGCTGGCGCCCTGCTGCTGTTGCCAGCCCGGCCCAGGTTTCAGCGCCACTGCCGGAGCGGCCTGCTCGACGCTGCGTTGCAGCCAGGTCAGGGCCAGGGCGCGTTCCAGGGTCGATTGCGGCAAGCGCAGGCGTTGTAGCAAGGCCTGGGCGCGAGCGGCATCGAAGGGTTGCAGCGACAGGTTCAGGGCTTCGGTGAATGGCGCCGAGCTGACGTCCAGGCGTTGCCGCGCCTCCTCAAGCTGCGCGGCGAACGCCGGCGGTGGCGTGACCTTGAGGTCACGGGCCAGACCGGCGGCCAGCACCCGGGCGGCGGCCAGGCCAAGGGCCGAGTCCGGATCATTCATCACCAGGCTGTCGTCGCCGTCGCGCTCGTCGTCGGCATAACCGGCACCGGCCTTGGCCAGGTCATCCATCAGGCCGCTGACCAGGGTGTTGACCGGCAACTGCATCTGCCGGGCGAACGACAGGATCAGCGCCCGTTGCAGCAACGGGGTGTTGCCGGCCTCTTTCGAGTAGACCTCCAGCACCCGCTGCCAATGCTCCGGCGGCAGGTTCAGTTGCAGCACCTTGCTCGCGTGCCAGTCGGCGTAATAGGCGTAGGCGGTGAGGAAGGCGTCGGCATCGGCGTCGCCCCCCCACCAGGTGAAGGTGGCTTCGGGACCGGCCATCTGCACCAGGCGCAAGCGGCTGTTTTGCAGCATCAGGCGCAAGCGATCGCGGACCTGCGGGTTGGCGGACAACGCCGGGTACGCCACGCTCAGGGGCAACAACTGGCTGGCGGTCTGCTCGACACCGCCGTAGGGGTAGCCCAGCAGGTCGTCCAGCACCGAGCGGAACAAGGCTTGCGGGCTGTCGTCCAGGTGCAGGCGCAGGTTGCTGGCGTCAGCCGGCAGGTTCAGCGCGGTATCGCCATTGGCCACGTCCAGGCTCTGGGTCTGCGCCACTTGCCAGCCGGCAGCGTCACTGCTCAGGCGCACCGCCAGCGTGTCCACGGCTTTGCCGCCCTGCACCAGCTCGGCGGTCCAATCGCCATTGCCCACGGCGATGGCCGGCAGGGCCACGTAGTTGATGCCCTTGTTCAGGGTCAGGGGCAGGCGCTGGGTTTCCCCGGCGTAATGGATCACCAGTTCGGCCTTGACCGGTTGTTCGGCCTGGCTGAAGGCAAAGACCCCGAGGTCCGGGTGGTCGCCGCTGCGGAAACGGGTCGGCCCGCTCCACTTCAGGTACAGCGCCTTGTCGGAACGCACGAACTGCTTCTTCTGCCCGACCTGGCCGTCATCGGCAATGGCGCGCGCGGTGATCCGCCAGCGGGTCAGGGAATCCGGCATGCGGAAGGTGAAACGGACCTTGCCGCTGGCATCGGTCAGCAGCTCCGGCTGCCAGGCGGCGGTGTCGACATCTTCGCGGCGCGGCCGCTCCAGCACCTTGACCCCACGTTCGCTGCGGTTGGCCTTGCCCGGTGCCGCCGGGGTGCCCGGCAACGCCACGTCATAACTGATAAACGACAGGCTGGCGCTGGTGCGCACGTTGTTGCGGCGCGGGTGGTAGAAGAACTGGTCGATGGTCGGGGCCACTTCCGGTTGCAGCGCGTAGACCATTTCGTCGACCACGCTGACCGTCAGGTGCGCCGGAATCGGCTTGCCGGCGAACTGGGTGCTGAGGTCCACGGTCACGGTTTCGCCGGGCTGGTAGCTGTCTTTGTCCGTCGCCACTGCCACGTCGATCTGCGGCGTGATGACCTTGATCCCGGCGTTCTGGAAGCTGTATTCGCCACCCTTGGTGTAGAGCACGGAAAAGGTCAGGTTCGGCGCAAAGTTGCCTTTGACCGGGACCCGCGCGCGGTACTGGGTCGCGCTGAGTTTTTCCACCTTGAGCCAGTCGCCGCCCTTGGACAGTAGCGCGGTGGACTCGACCTTGTCCCGCTCCAGGGACAGCAACGCATCGTTGACCGGCTCGGGGAAGGTGATCAGCGCCAGCGCTTCATCGCCGGCCTTGTACTCCGGCTTGTCGAGGACGATTTCCACGGTGCCCGGCACCGATTTGACGCCGTCGCCGGTGACCGCATGGCCGGTGCCGCCCAGCACGCGATCGTGCTCGTCTTTCAGGGTCAGGTTGTAGGTGCCCGGACGCTCGAAACTCAGGGCAAAGCCCTTGTCCGCCGCGGCCAGCTTGCCTTCGCCGGTGCTCTGGTCTTCCAGGCGCACCCAGCTGTAGCGGTTGGGCTTGAGGCTCTTGCCTTGTTCGGTGCTGCTTTCGCTGGCGTAGCTGAATTGCACCTTCTCGCCCACCGCGCTGAAACGCTGGGGCGCGCTCAGGCTGAAGCTGGCCGCGCCGCGCTCGATGAGGATTTCCTTGGTGGTCTTGACCCGGTACGCCGCGCCATCGCTGGCAAACACGGTCAGCATGTAGCGACTCGGCTTGTCGGCGGCCGGCAGGTCGAGGGTCGCGGTGCCTTTGGCGTCAGTGGTCAGTTCGGTGCTGGTCAGCTCGATCGGGAACTGGCCCATGTACTGCAATTCGTTGTCCACCATCGACAGCTGCTGGGAGCGCAGGCCCAGCTGCACCTTGGCGTTGGCCACCGGCTTGCCGTCCGGGTACAGCAGCACCAGGCTGCCCTTGATCGGTTCGTTGGTCTTGAAGTCCTGCTTGGCCAGGGCCAGGGAGATTTCAAAGTGCGGCTTGATGTATTCAGCCACGCGGAAGGCGCTGCTGTAGACCTGGTCCTTGTAGCTGAAACGCAGTTCATAACCGCCGGCTACGGCATTGTCCGGCAGCTGGAAGCGGCCTTGGGTGCCGGCCTTGGAGTCCAGGTTCAAACTCAGGGACTGCAGGGCGGTGCCTGTGGCATCGAGCACCGTGACATTGACTGGCGAGGCACCGGGCTGCACCGAGTCACGGGCGTTCTTGAATTCACGGCCGACGATTTTCAGCGACACCCAATCCCCCGGCCGGTACAGCGGCCGATCGGTAAAGGCGTAGAGCTTGGTGTCGTAGATTTCGCTGTCGTAGTAGAAGTTTTCCGAGACAAACACCCCGCCCTCTTCGTCCTCGCCAATCACGTAGGAGCGTTCCGGGCTGACGTGCTTCAGGCGCAGCAGGCCATCGGCATCGGTGGCGCCGCTGCTCATCACGCCCAGGCCGTCGGTCCACAGCACATTGACCTTGGGCACCGAGCTGCCTTCATGCTTGCGCGCGGCCCAGACCAGCAGCTCATCGCCGGCGATCTTGCTCACGGCCACGGTGTTGGAGACAAAGACCATGGTGGTCGCCCGGTACTTGCCCACCAGCGCTTCCACCAGGTACAGGCCCGGCTTGAGGTTGCCCAGCGGGATATAGACGTTACCCGGCGCGACGCTGACGAACTCGCTGGAGGAACCCGCCAGGTTGACCCCGGCCGGTGGCTGGATCGGCTTGGCTTCCCACAGCGGGTAGCGGAACTGCGTCACCAGCGGCAGGCCCTTGATCAACGCGAATTGCGGCGGCGCATCAAACTTGGTCGGCACCAGCATCGAGTTGCCCATGCGCAGTTCCGGCACTTCGTCGATCACCTGCTTGCGCGACTCGTAGGAGAACGCGCGCTGCATCACCCGGCGCGACTTGCGGTACCAGTTGTCCCACAGGTAGGCGGTGGTGTTGGACAGGCCCTCGCCCTTGAACTGGCCATCGCTGACCACCCGGTGCAGGTTTTTCTGGCGCTTGAGAAAGTCCAGCGGCTGGTTGATCCGGTACACCCGGATGTCCGCGCCGCCGTAGGGTTCCATGCGGTAGCGCCGGTAATCGCGGCCCGGCGCTTCGAGGCGCACCATGGCCTGCTCGTCGCTGGCAAAGCTGCTGTCGGCCAGCAGGAAGAAGCTCTCGCCGGACACCGGCGTGTAGTTGCTGGACAACACCGTGTCTTCAGCATTGGCCAGGGACACCGGCACGCAAAGGGCCAGCAACAGGCTCAGGCGAAACAGGAAACGGGGCATACGCGATTCGCTCATTGGGTGAGGAAGTTCAGTCGATAGACGCCGATGAAGTTGGGGTTGGCTGAGTCGGGTATCCATCGGGTGTCCTTCCATGTCATCAGTTGCTGCACGCTAGCCGAGCGCATGCCGTTGTCGGTGGGGGTGGTGGTGCCGGTGTGATAGGCGATGTTGCGGCCCATCCAGATCATCAGGTGCTGGTCGTCGCCCTGATCGAAAAACATCAGGTCGCCGGGGCGCGCCTGGGCCAGGTCACGGCCAACCAAATGGCTGTTGAACTGGATCAGCTTGATCGCATTGACGTAAGGGCCGACCTTGCCGCCGCCCTGCTGCCATTGCTGGGCCAGGCTGCGTTGCGCCTCGCTCAATTCCAGCTCGGGCGGCAGGTAGCGGTTGGAGATGCCATTGCTGCGCAGCCATTTGCCGTCATGCACTTTGAGCGCTTCGTTGGCGGCAAAACGCACCAGCCCGGCACAGTCCTGTTGATACCAGCGCGGGCTCGGGCCCTGGGTCAGCTGTTCCTGGGCGATGCGCACGAACCAGGCGCGAAACACCTGGGACTGCTGGGCGTCCAGGGCCGGCGCCGGTGCCGAGGCCGCCTGGGCCGCGCTGCCCAGCAGCCACAGCGCCAGCCAGCAACCGCCCAGGCTTCTGCGCAACGCGATCACAGCGCACGCCATTGCAGGGGCAGCCATTGCCAATGGCCATCCGGCTCAGTGCCCTCGGGCAGGGTCAGGGCGTACTTGCCGTAGCTGCCGAGTTTGCGCAGCTTGGGCACCAGGTAGGTTTGCGCGGCGTTGTTGAACACCGGCTCCATGTCTTGCGGCAGGCTGTCGAAGGTTTCCTGTTGCATCAGTTGCGCCAGGGAATCCGGGCCGAGGTAGACCGGCACCAGCACGTCCTTGGGCACGACATCGGCCAGGGGCGGGAAGCGTTTGTCGAGGGTGCCCAGGGCCTTGTCCACCAGCTTGTCGTCAAGGGAGAACAGCAGGGTCGAACCGTGCCGCGCCAGGCTGACCTGGAGGAAGGCCCTGCCGGAAATGGCCTGGGGGTCCTTGGCGTCCCGGGCCGAGTACTGCCCGAAGTTGGAACTGACCTGGCGCAGCCACTGGTGGCTGTCGCCCTTCTGCTGCTCGGTCACCGGGAAAATCCGCTCCGGCACATTGGGCTCGTTGGCGCCAACCATCGAGCCGAACAGCGTACCCAGTTCCGCGTCGAGCTTGGCGCTGTCCTGGTCCTTGAGGCTGGCCACCAGCAGCGGCGTGTACAACCGCGAATCGGCATACCAGCACAACCCGGCCGCACCGGCCATGTGCTCGGTCAGGGCCTTGGCCACCGAGGCCTCGGCGCCCAGTTTCACCAGCAACGGTTGCTGCTGCTCGGCTGCCAGCGGCAAGGCCACGCAGGCACTGGCGCCCATGGGCATGGCTTGCCAGATCGGCTTGAAGTCGAAGTCCGGCTGGTTTTCCTGCTCTTCCATGGCCAGGAAGCTGTGCCAGCCCTGCTCGTCCATATCAAAGCGCAGGCCGGCGAAGTTCGGAATAAACCGCTGGTAACCCATGGCCAGCACGCTGGCATTGACCGTCAGCCGCTGCTTGATCTCCGGCGCGCGCGCTTGCAGGCCGAAGGCTTCGGGGAACAGCTTGTCACCCTTGAGCAGGGCTTCCAGGGAGGTGCTCGAGACATGCCCCGGCTCGTCGCTCGGGCCGCTGCCCGGGTCGTAGAGTTTGCTGGGGTTGGACAGCACCACCAGCTTGTCGCCATGGGAGGCGAACACCAGGGACCTGCCGGCATTGAACGTCAGTTGATAGAGCGCCACGTCGTCGCCGGCCACTTTCAGGTCGCCGATCTTGCTCAGTTGCGTGTCATCCAGCGCCACCTTGGCCAGGGGTTCCAGCAGCTTGGCCAGGCCACCCCGGTCCATCACCAGCAGGAAGTCCTTGAGCCGGCCATCGGGGGTGCGCCACAGGGCCACATCCGCCGGCTGGTCGAAGAGTTCCTCGATCAGGCTGTCCTGCAGCTTCAAGTCATGTTCGTAGACGATTCGCCGCAGGCTGCCGATCAGGCCGAGACGATCGGCGTGGGACTCGTAATAGAAGACGAAATCCTCGGTCAGGGTTTCGCGCAGGAACGGCACCGCCAGCAAGTCCTTGGGCAGTTGGCTCAGGGAGTGGGTTTCGAGCAGGCCATCGGGCCGGCTGAGGCCGAGCTTTTCCCCGGCCAGTTCCGCCACCGGGGCTTTGGACTTATGGAAAAACCAGCCCATGCCACCGGCTGCGGCGGCCACCAGGCACAGGCCAAGCGCCAGGGCCGGCCAACGCCGTTTGCTGGAGGGTTGTTGCGTGCCTGGCACGCCAGCAGCCGGGGAAGCAGTGTTTTCGCTCATGATTCGCAAAGCCCAATTCATCCGTGGAACGGGATGTTCAGTAGTTGAAAGTCTTGACCAGCAACAGGTCGCCAATCGCGCGCATGGGCACGATAAAGGTTTCGCGTTTCTCGTTGACGGTGTTTTCGTTGAGCACCAGGTTGATCTGCGAGGTGATCACTTCGTTCTGATTGCTGCCCGCGTCGAAGTTATAGCCGCCACTGCCGAAGTTGCCCCAGTAGTTGACGTAAATCAGATAAGTGCCATGCAGCGGCGCGGTCATGGTGAACATTTCCGGGCCCGGGCCGTCGACGCCATCCGGGTCGAGGCCGCCGCCATTGGTCAGGCCCGGGTGGCCGAAGAACGCATGCTGGCCGTCGGGGGTGACGATGTGCATGTCCAGCTCGGCCTTGGGGTCGTCCCACCCCAGCACCACGCGGATCCGCGCCGGCGTCTTGCTGGTATTAGCCTCGTAGAACTGCACGCGCTTGAGGGATTTGCCCTCGGAGCTGCGCACCTCGACGCTGTTGGAGCCCGCGCCAAAGGCATAGGGCCGGCCGAAACGGCCCTGCTCGTCGGTGTACAGGTTCAGTGGGTTGCCGTTGACCGACAGGCTGTGGGGCTGACGCAGATGCCCCATGGCCTTGATCTGGCCCTCGATCATCGTCCGATTGCGCTGGATGCCGCGATCGATGGGGGGCGTGGGGTAAGCGACCTGAGGGTTTTCGCTGCGGTCGAGCAAGCCGGAATAACGCCAGCCGGCGAGCGGTTCCTGGAGTTCGGCGGAGGGTTCGGACCACGCGCATGACGCCCAGAGCAGGACGCTCAGCAGTGACCAGAACCGGCGCATGTTGTGCTTCCTGCCATGCATGGGAAAACCCTGGCGCCAGATCCGCGGCGCAGCAAAGAATCGTCAGAGAGGGCCCTTTAAAAAGGGCGCCGGAAAGGCCCGCAGATTATCGACTCACAGGCGGTTACACAATTGGGGAAAAGGCTTTTTGCGAGGTAATCGTCAATGAGCCGGAGCAATGACTTCAAGGTGATATCACCGATTCAGCCGGCAGTCGCACTACCTCACGCCTATTCTGGCATTTGCCCGCTCGCCCATGGGTTGTCATGCCATACCCCGGCCCCCTTCTCAGCTCGATGTCGGCTGGCTTTATCAGGCGCATCACGGCTGGATCCGTGCCTGGCTGAATAAAAAGCTCGGCAACAGCAGCGATGCCGCCGATTTGGCCCACGGCGCTGATGAGGATTTCACCGCGGTACAGGCGCTCGCTTAACGTCAACAACCTGTTCGACCGCACCTATTACACCTACGCCGACAACTGGAGCGTGTACGGTGCACCGCGCAATATCATGACCAGCCTCAAATACGACTTCTGATCCCCCCGCCCCCTTCAGCCGGCTCCCAGCAATCGAGCCGGCACTACACCGCCCGGCGGCGGCCTGGAACCTGTCGCGGCGGGGCCTGTCGATTTGCCCGAAACCCCTCTGTCTGCTAGTGTCGCGCCGGTTTAACGTCAACCGAGATAGCCGCCATGGCCCGCAAAAAAGCTGCCCTAGATTTCGAACAATCCCTCGCTGACCTGCAAACGCTGGTCGAGCGGCTGGAGAACGGCGAGCTGTCGCTGGAAGACTCGTTGACCGCCTTTGAACAAGGCATCGGCCTGACCCGTGATTGCCAGGCCGCCCTGGCCCAGGCCGAACAAAAAGTCCAGATCCTGCTGGAGCGCGATGGCGAACTGGCGGAACAACCTTTCGATGCGGAACAACCCGAATGATTGCCGCCTATCAGGCCAGCAGTCAGGCCCGGGTCAATGAAGCCCTGCAAACCCTGTTCGTCGCACCAAGCCCTGAGTTGTCGCGGCTCTACGAAGCCATGCGCTACAGCGTGATGAATGGCGGCAAACGCGTGCGCCCGCTGCTGGCCTACGCGGCCTGTGAAGCCCTCGGCGGCCAGCCTGGGCAAGCCAACGGCGCGGCCTGTGCGGTGGAACTGATTCACGCTTATTCCCTGGTGCACGACGATTTGCCGGCGATGGACGACGACGACCTGCGTCGCGGCCAGCCCACCACCCATAAGGCCTTCGACGAAGCCTGCGCAATTCTTGCCGGCGACGGCTTGCAGAGCCTGGCCTTCAGCGCCCTGCTCGACCCGCGCCTGAGCGATTCGAGCGCCGAGATCCGCCTGCAGATGGTCAGCGCCCTGGCCCTGGCGGCAGGCCCGGCAGGCATGGTCGGCGGGCAGGCGATCGACCTCGGTTCGGTCGGCCTCAAGCTGGACCAGAAAGCCCTGGAATACATGCACCGGCACAAGACCGGCGCCCTGATCGAAGCCAGCGTCAAGCTCGGCGCCCTGGCCAGCGGCAAGGCCGAGAAAGACGAACTCAAGTCCCTGCAGAACTACGCCCAGGCCATCGGCCTGGCGTTCCAGGTGCAGGACGACATCCTCGACGTCGAAAGCGATACCGCCACCCTGGGCAAACGCCAGGGCGCCGATATTGCCCGCGACAAGCCGACTTACCCGTCGCTGCTGGGGTTGGAGGCGGCCAAGGAGTACGCCCTGGAACTGCGCGACCAGGCGCTGCATGCGCTGCGACCCTTTGACGCGGCAGCCGAGCCCCTGCGGGAGTTGGCCCGGTACATCGTCGAACGGCGCAGCTGATCGACCTCGGAACCTGCTCACGATCTGCTGCACTGAGCCCAGGCGGCGCTAAAAATGGCGTCGAAACGCTCATTTAGGGCACTGAATAGCGTGTTCCCAGGCATTTACCCTGCCTGAGCGTCAGTGGCTAAATCGTGAGCAGGCGCTCAGACAGTTCCGAGTGCATATCAGCCAAGTTCCGCGCTCTGCGTGGGCAGCATGCGATGCATCAGGTAAACTGCCGCCTCTTCTATACCTATAACGATTCGCCTGATGCCCACGACGTTTCATGAGATTCCCCGCAAACGCCCGACCACGCCTTTGCTCGACCGTGCCGACACGCCGGCGGGCCTTCGTCGGTTAGGCGAAGCCGAGCTGGAAACCCTGGCCGATGAGTTGCGCCTGGAATTGCTCTACACGGTCGGCCAGACCGGTGGGCACTTCGGCGCCGGCCTGGGCGTGATCGAACTGACCATCGCGCTGCATTACGTGTTCGACACCCCGGACGACCGGCTGGTGTGGGACGTGGGTCACCAGGCTTATCCGCACAAGATCCTGACCGGTCGTCGCGAGCGCATGGCCAGCCTGCGCCAGAAAGACGGCCTGGCCGCCTTCCCGCGGCGCTCCGAGAGCGAGTACGACACCTTTGGCGTCGGTCACTCCAGCACGTCGATCAGCGCCGCGCTGGGCATGGCCATCGCCGCCCGCCTGCAGAACAGCGATCGCAAGGCCATCGCGGTGATCGGCGACGGCGCCCTGACTGCGGGCATGGCTTTCGAGGCGCTGAACCACGCGCCGGAAGTCGACGCCAACATGCTGGTAATCCTCAACGACAACGACATGTCGATCTCGCGCAATGTCGGCGGCCTGTCCAATTACCTGGCCAAGATCCTCTCCAGCCGCACCTACGCCAGCATGCGCGAGGGCAGCAAGAAGGTCCTGTCGCGCCTGCCCGGGGCCTGGGAAATCGCCCGTCGCACCGAAGAATATGCCAAGGGCATGCTGGTTCCCGGGACCCTGTTCGAAGAACTGGGCTGGAACTACATCGGCCCCATCGACGGCCATGACCTGCCGACCTTGATTGCCACCCTGCGCAACATGCGCGATCTCAAGGGCCCGCAGTTCCTGCACGTGGTGACCAAGAAGGGCAAGGGCTTCGCCCCGGCGGAAGTCGACCCGATCGGCTACCACGCCATCACCAAGCTCGAACCCCTGGATGCCCCGGCCGCTACGCCGAAGAAATCCACCGGCCCGAAATATTCCGGCGTATTCGGCGAATGGCTATGCGACATGGCGGCCGCCGACCCGCGCCTGGTGGGCATTACCCCGGCGATGAAGGAAGGCTCCGACCTGGTGGCCTTCAGCGAACGTTTCCCGCTGCGCTACTTCGACGTGGCGATTGCCGAGCAACACGCGGTGACCCTGGCAGCGGGCATGGCCTGCGAAGGCGCGAAGCCGGTGGTGGCGATTTATTCGACCTTCCTCCAGCGCGGCTATGACCAGTTGATCCACGATGTGGCGGTGCAGAACCTCGATGTGCTGTTCGCCATCGACCGCGCCGGCTTGGTGGGCGAAGACGGGCCGACCCACGCCGGCAGCTTCGACCTGTCGTTCCTGCGCTGCATCCCCGGCATGCTGGTGATGACCCCGAGCGACGAAAACGAACTGCGCAAGATGCTCAGCACCGGCCACCTGTACAACGGCCCGGCGGCTGTGCGCTACCCACGGGGCACCGGCCCGAATGCACCGATCGACAAAGACCTGGAGCCGATCGAGATCGGCAAGGGCGTGATTCGCCGCCAGGGCAGCAAGGTGGCCTTGCTGGTGTTCGGCGTGCAATTGGCCGAAGCCTTGCAAGTTGCCGAAACCCTGGACGCCACCGTGGTCGACATGCGTTTCGTCAAACCCCTGGATGAAGCCCTGGTCCGCGAGATCGCCGGCAGCCACGAGCTGCTGGTGACCATCGAGGAGAACGCCATCATGGGCGGCGCCGGTGGTGCGGTCAGTGAATTCCTGGCCCGGGAAAACATCCTCAAGTCGATGCTGCACCTGGGCCTGCCCGACGCCTATGTCGAACACGCCAAACCGGCGCAGATGCTGGCCGAATGTGGCCTGGATCAAGCCGGCATCGAAGCTTCGGTGCGCCAGCGCCTGCAGTTGATGGGGCTGTGATTCGGCACTGATCAAGCTCCGCTCTCGTGGCGGGGAGCTTGCTCCCCCGTCACGAGAGCAGGCTGCCCCACCCTCTGTTCAAGGAGCCATCGGCGCAACGCCATGAAACTCTCGCCCCTCGCCCTGCCCCTGCTGCTACTGCCCGGCGCCGACATGCTGGCCGCCACCCCCGATCGTGACCAGGCCCTGAAACTGCCGGACATGCTGATCAGCGCCAACCGCCAGGTCCAGGCGCGCAACGACAGCAGCGCCGCCAATACGGTGTTTACCCGCGACGACATCGAGCGCCTGCAACCCACCAGCCTGACCGACTTGCTGCAGCGCGTGCCCGGGGTCCAGGTGGCGCCCGGCGGCGGTCGGGCCAGCCTGCCCAATATCCTGATTCGCGGCACCAATTCCGCGCAGAGCCTGGTGCTGGTCGACGGCCAGCGCATCAGCAGCTCCAGCTCCGGCGACAGCAACCTGCAATTTCTCAACGTCGAGCAGATCGAACGGGTGGAAGTGCTGCGCGGCTCACGTTCGGTGATCTATGGCAGCGACGCGATTGGCGGGGTGATCCAGATTTTTACCCGGCGCGGCACCGAGGCGGGGCTGCAACCGCGCCTGCACCTGGGGTTTGGCAGCAATCAAAGCTGGGAGCGCAGCCTGGGGCTGTCCGGCGGCGACCAGCAGACGCGCTTCAGCCTCGGTGCCAGCCTGGATGAGACTGCCGGCATCGACTCGACCGGCCCCTCGTTCCCGGCCGACGCCGACCACGATACCTACCGCAACAAATCCCTGAGCCTGACCCTCAGCCACGCCTTGAGCGATGCGACTGAAGTGGGCCTGAACCTTCTGGATAGCCGCGGCAAAAGTGCGTACGACAACCCCTTCGGCCCGCAACAGCAGCCCTACACCGACTTCAACCTCAGCAGCCTCGGCAGCTACCTCGACAGCGCCGTTACTGAAAACTGGCACTCGCGGGTCGAGTTTGGGCATGTCGAAAACCGTGATTTCAAAGGCGACAAGCTGAGTGACGAACGCAGCACGTTCAACACCTACCGCAACTCGCTCAACTGGCAGAACGACCTGCGCCTGGACCAGCAGAACAGCCTGATCCTGGGCGCGGACTGGTACGAGGATCATCTCAACACCAGCACCGCCTTCGCCGAGGACAGCCGCTGGAACCGCGCGGCCTTTATCCAGCACCGCTTTCAGGGCGAGGGTTTCTCGACGGAGCTGGGCCTGCGCCGGGACCAGAACCAGCAGTACGGCAGCCAGAACACCTGGAGCGCCAGCGTGACCCTGCCGCTGAACCCGGACAACGAGCTGCTGCTGTCCTACAGCGAAGGCTTTCGCGCGCCGAACTTCAGCGACCTCTACTACCCGGGCTACGACAACCCCGAGCTCAAGCCCGAACATTCGAAAACTTATGAGCTGCAATGGCGCAGCCAACTGAGCGACAGCAGCAGCCTGGAAGCCTCGCTGTACCGCACCGATATCCGGGACGCGATCACCCCTGACAGCCAATATCGCCCGCAGAATATCGGCGCCGCGCGGATCAACGGGTTCGAGGCCGCCTTCAGGCAGGAACTGTTCGGCTGGCAGGGCAACCTCGGGCTGGCGGTGATCGACCCTCGGGACCGTGACAGCGGCCACACCCTGAACCGCCGCGCCCGGCGCACCTTGAGCCTGGACCTGGATCGACAATTCGACCGCCTGGGGCTCGGCGCCAGTTGGCAAGCCGTCAGCGGCAGCTACAACGACATGGCGAACAACGATCCGATCCCAGGCTACGCCCTGCTCGGCCTGCGCAGCAGCTGGGCCCTGAGCCGCGAGATCAAGCTCGACCTGAAACTCGACAACCTGCTGGACAAGACCTACAGCCGCTCGCTCTACAGCTATTCAGGCAGCCAATACGGCTACCGCGAAGAAGGCCGGACCTGGATGTTTGGCGTGACCTGGACCCCCGAGCTCTAGAACAACTCAAGCGACCCCTTGCACAGCAGGCCGTTGTGGTGAGGGAGCTTGCTCCCGCTGGAGTGCGCAGCACTCCCAAATCGGACACATCACCGGGCCAGGTTTTGGGGTTGCCGTGCGCCGGAACACCAGCCCGGCCCAGCGGGAGCAAGCTCCCTCACCACAAAAAGCCCTCAACGCTGCGGAGCGATCAGCTCGCACAACCTGCCAGTCGCCGCCAGCATCTGCCCACTGGGTCGCTCCAGGCCCTTGTCCAGCACCAACAACAGACGGCCCTGGGCCACGGCGGCGATCTGTGGCCAGGCCTTCCAGCTGTCCAGCTGACTCTGCGTGGTGGCCAGGATCGCCTGCGGATTGCGTTGCAACACCGATTCGATGCTGACCTGCGGCGCTGGCAGCGACAGGTCGGCAAACACATTGCGCGCCCCGCACACACTCAGGGCGTCGCTGATGATCTGCTGCCCGCCCACGGTGTACAGCGGTTGGTCCCAGACCTGATAGAACACCGGCAGCGGCGGCTCCCGGTGATAGCGCCGACGCAACCCGGCCAGCTGCGCACTCAACTGTGCTGCCCGCTCGCGCCCGGCCAGGGGCCGGCCGAGGCGTTCGCCGATCTCGGCGATCTGCGCAATCAGCTGTTGGAAATCATGGGGTTCGGCGACATAAGTGGGGATGCCCAGGCGCGCCAACTGGTCGCGCTGCGCCGGACCGACACTGCCGGGCCAGAGCAGCAGCAAATCCGGCTTGAGGCTGAGCAGGCGCTCCATGTCGAGCTGGCCATAACGGCCCACCGACGGCAGGTGCTGCAACGCCGGTGGACGCTCGCCGGCATCCAGCACCCCCACCAGCAAATCGGCGGCGCCCAGTTCGACAACAATTTCCGAGAGCGATGGCGCCAGGCTGACGACCCGCTCCACCGCCAGCGTCGAGCCGCTGGCCAGCAGCCACAGGACAGCCAGCCAGCAACGCATCAGCCGAGCTGGCGAGGAATACGGTAGAGGTAGAACAGCACCGCGGTGGACAGGGCCAGCAGCATCAGCGGCACGGCCTCCAAACCGACAAAGACCGCCAGGGCACCGATCCAGGCCGGCAACGCCGCCACCAGGAAAGCCACGCGGCGGCGGGCCGCCAGGGTGATCCAGGCAGCCGGTTCTTCAGGGGTATCGAGGGCTTTCTGAGTGGCGATCAAGGCATGCTTGTAGCCATTGAAAAAGCGCAGGCTGACAAACATCGAGGCCACGCCGGCGATAAAGAACGGCATCGCCAGCACCGGCAAAATCGCCTCGCTCTGGCCAAACACCGCGTTGATCACAAACAACGGCAACAGGGCCAGGGCCAGGTATTGCCACCAACTGACTGCCAGGCGCCGCCGAACTTGGCCCCGGGTCACGCCGGATCCGCCTCGCTCTGGTGCTCGTTGCCCATCATGTGGTCGAGCTTGCTGGCCTTGGTCGCCAGGTACAGTTTGTTGTGCGGGTTGTGCCCGGTATGCAGCGGTACGCGCTCGGCCACCTGGATGCCCATCTCGGTCAAGGCTTTGACCTTGCGGGGGTTGTTGGTCATCAGGCGCAGGGACTTGACCCCCAGGTGCTCGAGCATCGGCAGGCAAATGGCGTAGTCACGCTGGTCGGCGGCAAAACCCAGGCGCTCGTTGGCTTCAACGGTGTCGGCGCCGCCGTCTTGCAGCTCGTAGGCACGGATCTTGTTCAGCAAGCCAATGCCGCGGCCTTCCTGACGCAGGTACAACAGAACGCCACGGCCTTCGCGAGCGATCGCCTGCAACGCGGCTTCCAATTGCGAGCCGCAGTCACAGCGCTGGCTGAACAGGGCATCACCGGTCAGGCATTCGGAGTGCAGGCGTCCGAGGACCGGGGCGCCATCGGCAATGTCGCCCAGGCTGAGCACGACGTGCTCGCGACCGGTGGCTTCATCGAGAAAACCGTGCATGGTGAATTGCGCAAACGGGGTTGGCAGCTTGGAAGCGGCGACAAAAACGACGGGCACCGTTGTGCTCCTGATCTGGATGGGGACTGGAGATTCGCAGAGGCGGCATTGTAACAGCAGCGTTCGGCAGACGCTTAGGCTGAATTATCGGTGATAAAGATCAAGAAGTTTGATCAGCGGGCAACAGCGTCGAGGTTCGCGTCGAACGGATACGGTTGTTGCCAGCGCTCGAAAATCGCCCGCAGGCGGCCATTCTTGACCAACTCTTCCATGCGCCGATCGAACATCTCGCTCAAGGCTCGGCCCCGCTCGCTTTTGGCGAACCCCAGGTACAACGGCAGTTCCGCCAGGTGCGAACGCTTGAACAACGACGGGTCCTTGGCCTGGCTGAGGACATAATCGACCTCGGTCAGGGCATCGATATAGTAGTCGGCGCGGTTGTAACTGAGCATGGGCAGGATGCCGATACGGCGGCGAATCTCGTTGAAACGCTGCACATTCGGCAAGTACTCCTGGTACTTGTAGCCACGTACCCAGACCAGCCGATAGCTGCCCAGGGTCGCCAGGGTCGGTGCCGGATTGGAGGCCAGCCCCAGGGCATAGATGTGATCGGTGTCGTAATTCCAGCGGGGGTAGATCACCCCCGGCGCCTCGCCCTTGTAGGAGCCGACCTGGGCATCCACCTCGGCCCGCTGCACCAGCCCCACCGAGCGCATGTACGGCACGCTGTGGATCTCGAGCTTGACCCCTTCGGCCTGGAACACTTCCCGCAGGATATCCCAGGCCATGCCCCGGCCATCGGCTTCGGTGTAATCGTTCCACTCTTCGCTGGCCAGATGGATCTCGGTGAGAACCGGCGACGGCTCCACGGCCCGAACCCCGCAGGTCCAGAGACAGAGTAAAACCACCAGCCAGCGGCTAGAAGCCATGCCTTAATCCCTCAGGTGAAGCACCACACCAGTCCTTGCATCGCCAGCCAGGCGAAGACCCCTGCCAACACGTCATCGAGCATGATGCCGACGCCGCCGTGCACATGCCGGTCGATCCAGCGAATCGGCCAGGGCTTGAGGATGTCAAAGAAACGGAACATCAGGAACCCCACCAGCAGCCAGTACCAGCCTTCGGGCACCAGCCACAGGGTGATCCACATGCCGACCATTTCGTCCCAGACGATGCCTTCGTGGTCGTGTACCCGCAGATCGTCGGCCACTTTGCCACACAGCCAGAAGCCGAACAGCATGGTGATGCCGAGCATCAGCCAGTAGCCCCAGTCCGGCAGCATCTGCCACAACGGGATAAACGGTAGCGCAACCAGCGAGCCCCAGGTGCCGGGAGCCTTGGGCAAGGTCCCCGAACCAAAGCCGAAAGCCAGGAAGTGCCAAGGGTTGCGCCATACCGATGGCGGCACGAACTCGGCCGGAACCTGCTTGGGATGATCTGTCACGGTGTCTCCCGAAAATGTTGATAACCCCGGACGCCCGGGGTGATGTCTTGGCCGGCGGCATCCAGCAGGGTCACGCCCTGCCCGGCCACAACCCGGCCGACCGCGTGCACCGGCCAGCCGTCAGCCAGCAACGGCGGCAGCTCGGCGGGGGGCAGAGTGAACGCCAGCACATAATCGTCACCGCCACTGAGGGCGGCAACCCGGGCGGCATTCTCACCGAGAAAGCCCAGCAATGCCCGGGACATCGGCAGCTTTTCACTTTCGATCAGCAAGCCGACAGCTGAAGCCAGGGCAATGTGCCCGCAATCGGCCAGCAGCCCATCGGAAATATCCAACGCCGCGCTGGCCTTGCCCCGCAGTGCCTGGCCCAGGGCCAACTGCGGTTGCGGCGACCAGTAGTGAGCCAGCAGCGCCTCGGCGATGGCCGGTTCGGCGCTGCGCTGGCCCAGCACCAGGGGCAAGGCCCCGGCGGCATTGCCCAACTCGCCGCCGACGCACAGCAGGTCGCCAGGTTGCGCGCCGCTGCGGGTCAGGGCCTGGCCGACCGGAACCCGGCCGAAGACGGTCAGGGTCAGCGCCAGCGGACCACGGGTGGTGTCGCCGCCCACCAAGCGCACCCCACAGCTCTGCGCCATGGCATTCAAGCCACGGGCATAGCGTTGCAGCCAATCGGCGTCGACCGTCGGCAGTGTCAGGGCAAGGGTAAAGGCAAGGGGACTGGCGCCCATGGCTGCCAGGTCGCTGACTGCCACCGCCAGCGAACGCTGGCCGAGCAGAAAGGGGTCACAGGGGTCGGCAAAATGCACGCCGGCCACCAGGGTATCGGTGGACACTGCCAGTTGCTCGCCAAACGGCACGGCCAGCAAGGCGCAGTCGTCGCCGATCCCCAGTGCAACGCCCTCGCCGCCCTGCGCACAAGGCGCGGCAGCGAAGAAGTTACGGATCAGCTCAAACTCGCCCATGGCAGCTGCAAGCGCGAATCAGCGCTTGAACGCCTTCACTTCAGCTTCACGCAAGCGTGGGGCCAGTTTGTCGAGCACGCCGTTGACGAACTTGTGGCCGTCGGTGGAACCGAAAACCTTGGCCAGCTCGATACCTTCGTTGATCACCACGCGGTATGGCACGTCGACGCGCTTGAGCAGTTCCCAGGTGGAGAGGCGCAGGACCGCCAGCTCGACCGGGTCCAACTCGTCGATGGTGATGTCCAGGCAAGGCACGAGAGCGCTGTCGATCTCACCCTTGTGGGCTGGAACTCCGTGAAGGATCTCGCGGAAGTAGGCACCGTCGATGTCGGTGAAATCGTTGTCGACCCGAAACTGCGCTTCGATCTCGTTCAGCGAGTGCTTGGCCATGTGCCATTGGTACAGCGCCTGAGTCGCGAGCTGACGGGCTTCGCGGCGCTTGGCGCTCTTGGATGGCTTGCCAGCGTCCGCAGGCTTCGGATCGCGCGGGTTGAAACGATCGCTTTCGTCGCTAATCACTTGGCCTCCAACTGCGCCAGCAGGCTGACCATTTCCAGGGCGGACAGGGCAGCTTCAGCACCTTTGTTGCCGGCCTTGGTGCCGGAACGCTCGATGGCTTGCTCGATGGAGTCAACGGTCAGCACGCCGAACGCAACCGGTACGCCGAACTCCATGGACACCTGGGCCAGGCCCTTGGTGCATTCGCCAGCCACGTATTCGAAGTGCGGGGTGCCGCCACGAATGACCGCGCCCAGGGCGATGATTGCCGCGTATTCGCTTTGCTGCGCGACTTTCTGCGCAACCAGTGGAATCTCGAAGGCGCCAGGTGCGCGGATGAGGGTGATGTCGCTTTCGCTCACACCGTGGCGAACCAGGGCGTCAACGGCACCGCTGACCAGGCTTTCAACGACGAAGCTGTTGAAGCGGCCGACCACCAGGGCGTAGCGGCCTTTAGGGGCGATGAAGGTACCTTCGATGGTCTTCAGGGTCATTCGACAAATCTCTTAAAGAGCCAGAGCGCGCTCGGTGCGCGCCCTTCAGTGATATTTGAACCGCGAATTTCAAGCCGGAAACGACCAGCCTTTATTCGGAGGGCACGTATTCTACAACTTCCAGGTCGAAACCGGATATCGCATTAAACTTCATGGGTGCACTCATCAGGCGCATTTTGCGTACGCCCAGGTCCCGCAGGATCTGCGAACCGGCACCAACGATGCTGTAGGTGGTCGGTTTTTTCGCCGGGATGTGCTCGGCGGTTTCGCGGATATGCGCCAGCAGTACGTCGCCATCCAGCGGGTGACCCAGCAACAGCACGACGCCGCTGCCGGCCTCGGCCACCGTGGCCATGGCCGCGCGCAGGCTCCAGCGGCCGGGCTGCTTGACCATCAGCAGGTCGCGCAGCGGGTCCATGTTGTGCACCCGGACCAGGGTCGGTTGTTCGGCGCAGATCTCGCCCAGGGTCAGTGCCATGTGCACGTCGCCTTCCACTGAATCACGATAGGTCACCAGGTTGAACTGGCCCAGTTCGCTGTCCAGCGGCTGCTCGGCAATCCGCTGAACGGTACGTTCATGGATCATCCGGTAGTGAATCAGGTCGGCGATGGTGCCGATCTTGATGTTGTGCTCGGCGGCGAAGGCTTCCAGTTCGGTGCGACGGGACATGGTGCCGTCGTCGTTCATCACTTCGCAGATCACCCCGCTTGGCTCGAAACCGGCCATGCGCGCCAGGTCGCAGGCAGCTTCGGTGTGGCCGGCGCGGGCCAGGGTGCCGCCGGGCTGGGCCATCAGCGGGAAGATGTGGCCGGGGCTGACGATGTCTTCAGCCTTGGCATCCTTGGCGGCGGCGGCCTGCACGGTACGCGCGCGGTCGGCGGCGGAGATCCCGGTGGTCACGCCTTCAGTGGCCTCGATGGAGACGGTGAACTTGGTGCCGAACCCGGAGCCGTTGCGCGGCGCCATCAATGGCAGCTTGAGCAGTTCGCAGCGCTCGCGGCTCATGGGCATGCAGATCAGGCCACGGGCGTGCTTGGCCATGAAGTTGATGTGTTCGGCCTTGCAGCACTCGGCGGCCATGATCAGGTCGCCTTCGTTCTCGCGGTCTTCGTCATCCATGAGGATGACCATCTTGCCTTGGCGGATGTCTTCAACCAGTTCTTCGATGCTGTTGAGCGCCACGCGGCACCCCCTTGGGTCAGGATTTGAGGTAGCCGTTGGCGGCCAGAAAGCTTTCGGTAATGTTGCCCTGGCCTTGAGCAAGGCTCGACTCCGCGGCCTTGTCGCCCAGCAGCAGACGCTCCAGGTAACGGGCCAGCAGGTCGACTTCCAGGTTCACCCGACGCCCAGGCTGGTACGAAGCCATGATGGTCTCGCTCAGGGTGTGGGGGATGATTGTCAGCAGGAACTCGGCGCCGTCCACGGCGTTCACGGTCAGGCTGGTGCCGTCGACGGTGATCGAGCCCTTGTGCGCGATGTACTTGGCCAGCTCCTTGGGAGCGCGGATGCGAAACTCCACGGCCCGGGCGTTTTCAGTCCGGGCAACCACTTCGCCGACACCGTCGACGTGGCCGCTGACCAGGTGCCCGCCGAGACGGGTGGTCGGGGTCAGGGCTTTTTCCAGGTTGACCGGGCTGCCGGTCTTGAGGTCGTTCATGGCGGTGCAGTCGAGGGTTTCGCGGCTGACATCGGCCAGGAACCCATTGCCGGGCAATTCCACGGCGGTCAGGCAGACGCCGTTCACCGCGATGCTGTCGCCCAGTTTGACGTCGGCCAGATCAAGCTTGCCGGTTTCTACGTAGACCCGCACATCTCCGCCTTTTGGGGTCAATGCACGGATGCTGCCGATGGATTCGATGATGCCTGTAAACATGGAGTCCTCCTCGAGAACGGGTCCGCCGCTCGGCGAAAGCCGGCGATTATACGCTCGTCGCCGGCCGAGGAATGGCAGTGACTCGCCAGTCATCGCCGACAGCGCGCATGTCAATGATCTGCAGCAACGGCGCCTCGCTCATCTGCGCCAGGGGCCAGTCGAGCAGCGGCCGGGCCGTGGAGCCGAGAAACTTGCCGGCGACGAAGATCTGGTACTCATCCACCAGGCCCTGCTGGGCAAAGGCGCCGGCCAGGCTCGGACCGGCTTCCACCAGCACCTCGTTGACGCCGCGGGCGGCCAGCTGGCGCAGCAACTGGTGCAGGTCGACCTGGCCGTCGACGCCGGGCACGATCAGGCATTCCGGACCGTTGGCGTACTGTTCTTCCACGGCGACACAGGTGGCGACCAGCGCCGGGCCGGCCTTGAAGAACGGCGCATCCAGCGGCACCCGCAGGCGGCCATCGATCAATACCCGCAGCGGTGGGCGACTCATGGCCAGGGCCGTCTGCTCCGGGTCCAGCCCCAGCTCGGCGGCGCGCACGGTCAGCCGTGCGCCGTCGGCCAGCACCGTGTCGGCACCGGTCAGGACCACGCTGGCC
>NZ_ATLP01000033.1:0-182399 GCF_000416215.1 Pseudomonas sp. CF161 | reverse complement strand
TGACAGGCGCCGTTGGCGGTGTCGACGCCGATCACCCGGTTGCCGTCGCGCCGCAGGCTCAGCACCGGGGTCTGTTCCAGCACTTGAGCGCCGTGGGCCCGTGCCCCGTCCAGCAGGATGTGGGTGGCGGCCACCGGATCCAGGCAGCCCTCCGCGGAGGCGTAGCGGGCGCGCTGCGGCGGCGTGATCAGGTTGGGTTCAAGCTGCGCGACCTGGGCCTGGTCGAGCCACTGCAGCGAAGGGTTGGTGCTGGCACCGTTCGCGGCCAGGGCCGCGTCGGTGTAGCACAGCGCTCCCGACCAATCGATGCGCAGCTCCGGCAACTCGTGTTCGAGGCGCCGATAGTCCGCCAGGGCTTGGG
Source organism: Pseudomonas sp. CF161 (assembly GCF_000416215.1). Lineage (NCBI taxonomy): Bacteria > Pseudomonadati > Pseudomonadota > Gammaproteobacteria > Pseudomonadales > Pseudomonadaceae > Pseudomonas > Pseudomonas sp. CF161. The sequence goes on along the minus strand of NZ_ATLP01000033.1, from coordinate 182,038 downwards.
CGCGCAGGGCCTGGATCGCCCTGGGCGCTTCATCGGCGGTGTTGATCCAGGCAAATGAATGGCGGGTAACGCCGCTCGCCGCCAGCGACTGCTCAAGCACAGTGACCTGTGCGCCCTGGCGTGCCAGGTGGTAGGCGATGGAGGCGCCGACAATGCCGGCCCCGACCACGATCACGCTTGAAGGGGGCATCTGCACCTCGGCTGCCAGTGGGGAGTGGGAGTTTCAGGAGGCCGCACCTTAGCCCTGGCGGCTGGCGCCAGGCAAAGGAATGAATGTTATGAAAGTGCAACCGCCCCCGGGCTCGGGCGCGCGCCTGGGGCGGTTGCAGAACGGGGCTTCTATTCCAGCTTCAGGCTCAGACCCTGGGCCTGGGGCAAGGGGTTGCGCATCAGCCGACCGACCATCAGCGCCCCCAGCAGGGCGAGGATCCCGGCCACCGTCAGCACCCGGCCGAAACCGCCGACAAAGGCCTGCACGGCCAGGGGCTCGACCACGGCCCGGGCGCTGTGCGGCAGGCTGGCCAGGGCGCCTTGCATATCCCCGGCGACCACCCGCGAGGCGATATCCGGTGCCTGATTCAGCCATTGCGGCGCTTGCTGGCCCAGATCGACCTGCAACAGGTGCTGGGTCTGGCTGGCCAGCAACGCCCCGAACACGCCGATGGCCAGCATGATGGCGCTGAAACGCATGGTGGTGCTCATGCCCGAGGCCATCCCGGTCCGCTCCCGAGGCACGCAGGCCATGATGTTTTTCTGGGTGTCGCCATTGAGCAGCCCGGCGCCGGCACCGGTGACGGCAATCGCCAGGGCAAAGCTCAGGTAACCACCGGCGTGCACTGCCCAGGCACTGAGCAGGTTGCCGACCCCAACCAGGGTCAGGCCGGCGGCCATCAGGGTGGCCGGGGCATAACGCCCGGCCAGGCGCGCGCCGATGCGCGGGCAAATCAGCATGGTCAGGGCAAAGGGCAGCATGCCCAGGCCCGAGGCGATGGCGGAAAACTGCAGGCCGTTCTGCAAGTAGAACGGCAGCAGGGTCATCATCACCTGGGCGCAACCGGCGTAGGCGAACATCCCCAGCAGGGCACCGATCAGCCGTGGGTGGCGCAGCAACTGCAAATCCACCATGGGCCGGCGCTGGGCTTTTTCGATCAGCACAAACAGCCCGAGCAAGGCCGCGCCGCCCAGCAGGCGGGCATAGGTCAGCGGGTTGCTCCAGCCGATGCGGTTGGCTTCGATCAAACCCCAGATCAGGCACAGCAGGCTGGCGCTGAAGGCCAGGCTGCCCCAGGGGTCGAGGCGCGCGGCCTGGGTGTCGCGGGACTCGGGTACATGGCGCAGGACCATGGCCATCAGCACCAGGCCCACCGGCAGGTTGAGGTAGAAGATCCAGCGCCAGCCGATGTACTGGGTAATCAGCCCGCCGAGGGTTGGTGCGGCGGTCATCGCCACGCCCATGCAGGCGCCCCAGAACGCCCAGGCCTTGGCCCGCTGCACATCGTCGTGAAAGGTATGGCCGATGGAGGCCAGGGCCGAGGTCAGGAGCAAGGCGGCGCCCACGCCCTTGATCGCCCGGGCGATATCCAGCCACAACGCCGTGGGGGCGGCGCCGCAGCCGAGGGAGGCGAGGATGAAAATCACCAGGCCGCAGAGCAGGGTTTTCTTGCGTCCGAAGCGGTCGGCGAGGCTGCCGGCGGGCAGCAGCAAGGCGGCGAAGGCCAGCATGTAGGCGCTGACCACCCATTCGATATCGACGAAGTTGGCCCCCAGGTCGCGGGCGATGCTCGGCAGGGTCACGGCGACGATATTGGTGTCGAGCACGATCAGCGAGCACACCCCGGACGCGGTGAGCAGGGTCCAGCGTGGGTTGGGTTGACTCATGGCTGCCTCCGCTGGGGCAGGGCCGCCAGGGCGGCGAGGGCGATTTCATCGTCATGGGCCGGGGTGTCGGCACTGACCCCGATGGCGCCGATCACCTGGCCGTCGACGATGATGGGCTGCGCGCCTTTCATCATCAGCAAACCGGCGGTGATCGCCGCCTGGCGCCCGCCATTGATGGCGTTTTCCAGATCACCCGAGGGCCGCTTGAACAGCGCCGAGGTGCGCGCCTTGCCCTGGGCCAGCTCGATCCCGGCGACCACCGGAGCGCCGTCCATGCGCGCACTGAGGATCGGCCAGCCGCCGTCGTCGACGATCACTACCGCGCACGGCCAGCCCTTGGCGTCGGCGGTCTGCTGGGCGGCCTGAAGCAGCTGTTGAGCGCTCTTCAGATCAAGGATTGCCTTGCGGGCAATACCGGTGTCGGCAGCGCCAGCAGAAGCGAGCTGCAGGCTGCAGCAAGTGATCATCGCCAGAAACAGGGGTTTGACGCGCATGGCATAGGCTCTCTAGGGTGGAGGTCGAGCCAGCTTATCGCGACGCTTCAGGTGCCTTGTTAGGTGCAACGCGGGACTTCATTACCTTTGAGCTAACGCCTTTATGGAAATTCGTCATTTTCGCTACTTTCTGGCCGTGGCCCGGCAGCGCAATTTCACCCGCGCCGCCGAACAGTTGGGCATTGCCCCGCCGACCTTGAGTCGGCAGATCCAGGACATGGAGCAAGCCCTGGGCACGCGCCTGTTCCTGCGCCAGCAGCGCGAGGTCAGCTTGACCGAGGCCGGTGCCGCGTTGGTGATGGAAGCCGAGGCCACGGTGCGCCAGTTCGAGTTTGCCCAACGCAACGCCCAGCGCGCCGGGCGCGGGGAAATCGGCCATATCGAACTGGGCTACGTGGCCTCGGCGGTGTATTCGGGCCTGCTGCAAAAACAGGTGCAGGCTTTTTGCCGGCAATACCCGGACGTCAGCCTCAGCGTGCGCGAAAAGCCCATGGCCGCGCTGCCGGGACTGGTGGCCGATGGGCGCTTCGATATCGGTTATATCCGCTCCCCCATGACCCTGCCCGAGGGGCTGGAAGCCATCGCCCTGGACGCCGAAGGGTTTGTGCTGGCATTGCCAGCGCAGTCCTGGCTGGCCCGCCTGGGGGACATCAGCCCGGAACACCTGCGCGGCGAGACCTTTATCCTTCCCGAACAGATCAGCGGCACCCTGCAAGTGGCGGCCCAGGGCGGTTACGCCCCGACCCTGGGACCCCAGCCCGGCGGCCTGGTGGCCGTGCTGGCCCTGGTGTCTCTGGGCCAGGGCGTGGCCGTGGTGCCTGAATCGGTGATCGGCCATATCAGCCTGCCCAACGTCCTGTACCGGCCGATCAAGGGCGGCGACGCCTCCTCGCGCCTGTCCCTGATCCACCGCCGCTTCGAACAGGCCCCGGCCGTGGTGCGCTACCTCGAACAGATCAAGCGCGAGTATCGAAGAGTGCCCTGATAGCGCTGAATGGCGTGGCTGTTGCCCCCTGAAGTCGCCGCCTTCCGTCAGATGCACAGCTCTGTAGCCGCTGCCGCCAGGCTGCGCTGGCCCTGGAGATCGCCGTGTTCTGTCAGGTATGCCACGGCGGCAGTGCTGGCCTGCGCCAGCGGCTACAGGAGTCGGGGGCTGATGGAGTCGGCGAGGCGGGTCAGGATCAGGCAACAGGACACGGCGCCGGCATCCAGCACGCCGAGTGAGCGTTCGCCCAGGCGGCTGGCGCGGCCGATACGGGCCACCAGGTCGCGGGTTGAGTCCCGGCCCTGGGACGCCGCGCTTTTCATGTGCGCCAGTGCTTCATCGAATGAAGCCCCCGCTGCGTGTGCCTGTTCGAACGCCTGCACCGCAGGGATCAGGGTGTCCATCAAGCACTTGTCGCCGACCCCGGCCTCGGTGATGTCTTGCAGCGAGGTCAGGCCACCGCGCAGCAGGCGGGCGAAGGTCGCGGTGTCGATCTGCTGTTGGTCGCGCACCTCATTGGCCATGCCGATAAACAGGCTGCCGTAGAGCGGGCCCATGGAGCCGCCTATGCCTTCCATCAGGCTCAGGGTCAGTTCGTCGAGGGCCCCGGCCAGGTCCAGTTCACGCCCTTCCAGGGCTCGGCCACAGTGGGCAAAACCCTTGGCCATATTGATGCCGTGGTCGCCGTCGCCGATGGCGCCGTCGACTTCGCTCAGGTATTCACGGTTGGCGACTATTACGCTCACCAGGTCGGCCACGATGGCGCTGCCGTCACTGCTGGGAAAATACTGGCTCATGGTTCACTCCGTCTGGGTCATGCCGATGGAGCGGCAAGGTTGGTCGATCAGGGTCTTGAGTTCGGCGTCCAGGCCCAGCAGGGTCAGGGTCACGCCCATCATTTCCAGTGAGGTGAAATAGTTGCCGACGTAACAGCGATGCACCTTGAGCCCCTTGGCGCGGATCTGCCGTTCAACTTCAGCGTAGAAAATATACAGCTCCATCACCGGCGTTGCGCCGAGGCCGGAAACCAGCACCACCACGCTGTCGTCGCTGCTGAAATCGCGGTCGGCGAGGATCGGCGCCAACATGCGTTCGGCCATGGCCGCAGCGGACTCGACGGGGATGACTTCAATCCCCGGTTCGCCGTGGTGGCCGATGCCCAGTTCCATTTGCCCGGGGGCGATCTGGAAGTTGGGCTTGCCCACCGCCGGAATGGTGCAGGGGGTAAGCCCGACGCCGATGGAACGGCAGCGGTCGACGGCGTTCTGCGCGACCCGAATCACGCCGTCCAGGTCATAGCCCTTGGCCGCCGCCGCGCCGCCGACCTTCCACATGAAGATCTCGCCGGCCACGCCCCGGCGCTTGGCGATCTCGGCCTGGGGCGCCGAGGCCACGTCGTCGTTGGCGACCACGGTGCGCACCTGCAGGTCTTTGCTGGCGGCCATCTTCATCGCCAGTTTCACGTTCATATTGTCGCCGGCGTAGTTGCCGTACAGGCAGGCGATGCCCGCGCCCTGGTCGGCGGCGCGAAAGGCGTCGAAGAAGCTTTTGGCGGTGGGCGAAGAAAAGATTTCGCCCACCGCCACCGCGTCCACCAGGCCGGGGCCGACGTAGCCGAGAAACGCCGGCTCATGCCCCGAGCCGCCGCCGGTAACGATGCCCACCTGGCCCGCCGGCGAGGCGTCGCGTTTGCAGATCACCCGCGGGTTGGTCTCGAACTGAGCCAGTTCCGGGTGCGCCAGCAGGATGCCTTGCAGCATGTCCTCGACCACCTGGTCCGGGTCGTTGATCACTCGATTCATGACGGGGTTTCCTGTGTTCTTGTTGTTGATATTGGCCAGAGACCATGGTGCAGGTTGCCGATAAGGGCCCGCGTCCGAAGGCGCCAGAATATCGCTGTAGCCACTTCCGAGGCGGCTACGGTGGCTGCGGGTTTTTGGTGGTCAGGGTTTGAGCACCACTTTCAGTGAGCGGTCGCCGCGCTCCATGACGGCGAAGGCTTCCTTGAAGTCGGCCAGGGCGAAGGTGTGGGTCACCACGTCGCGCATGTCGATCTTGCGGTTGCCGATAAAGTCGATGGCCCGTGGGTACATGTAGGGGCCCAGGTGCGAGCCGAGCACGTCCAGTTCCTTGCGGTCGCCGATGATCGACCAATCCACCGTGGCTTCGTCGTTGAACACGCTGAACTCGACGAACCGCCCCAGTTTGCGCAGCATCGCCAGGCCCTGGTTGACCGCTTTGTGATGGCCGGTGGCTTCGATGTAGATGTCGCAGCCGTAGCCCTCGGTGATTTCGCGAATCTTCGCCAGCACGTCGACTTCGGCCGGGTTCCACACTTCGTCGGCGCCCATGCGCAGGGCCAGCGCGGTGCGTTCGGGCTTCATGTCGAGGACGATCAGGCGCTTGGGGTTGCGCATGCGCACCGCGCCGATGATGCCCAGGCCCAGGGTGCCGGCCCCGGCGACGACCACGATGTCGTCGAAACCCACGTCGGCGCGATCAGCGGCGTGCAGCGAGCAGGCCAGCGGCTCGATCAGGATCGCTTCATCCGGCGCGATGCTGTCCGGCACTTTGTGCACGATGCCTTCCTTGGTGAAGATCATGTACTGCGCCATGGCCCCTTGGACGTTGTTCTGGAAGCCATACAAGTCGTGCTTCTGGCACATCCAGTACTGGCCGTGATTGCAGAAACGACAGCCCCAGCACGGCACGATCTGTTCCGAAATCACCCGGTCGCCCACCTTGACCCCACGCTTCTCCGCCCCCGGCCCCAGGGCCACCACCCGGCACACGAACTCATGGCCGGGGATCATCGGTGGCTTGACGTAGCGGGGTTGCTCGGCGTCGCCCCAGAACGAGGGCGCACCGCGATAGGTCTTGATGTCGCCCATGCAGATCCCGCAGAGCTCGACCTTGGTCAGGATCTCCTCGGGCCCCGGGATTGGCACCGGCACCTGCTCCAGGCGGTAGTCCTCCGGGCCATAACAGACCACGGCCTGCATGGTTGCCGGAATCGTGGGCGACAGGCGTTCGTGTGTCGGGGTTTCGAGCAGCATGGACATGGCAGCGGACCTCATCGAAATGATCTGAAAAGCGCGTATTTACTGAATGCTGTAGCCGCCATCGATCACCACGTTTTCCCCGGTGATCATCTTGGCCGCGTCGCTGAGCAGGTACAGCACCAGCCCGGCGATTTCCTCGGGCTGGGCGAAGCGCCCGACCGGGATCTGCAATTTGGCCCGTTCACCCAGCTCGCCGGCCCAGGCTTTCTTGCCCAGTGCCGTTTCGACGATGGTCGGTGAAATAGCGTTGACGTTGATGCCGTGGGGCGCCCACTCCATGGCCAGGACCTTGGTCATGCCCACCACCGCCGCCTTGCTCGCGCAGTACGCCACGTGGCGGTCGAGGCCGATGACCGCAGCCTGGGAAGCGAGGTTGACGATGCGTCCGTGGCCTTGCTCGATCATGTGCCGGGCACAGGCCTGGGCCACGAAGAAACTGGCCTTGAGGTTGATGTCCAGGGTGGTGTCCCAGGCGCTTTCGCTGACCTCCATGGCCTTGTCCAGCAGGGCGACCCCGGCGCTGTTGACCAGGAAATCCAGGCGCCCGTAGTGCGCGGCCATCAGGTCCACGGCGTCTCGTACTTGGTCCAGCTGGCGCAGGTCGATGGCCAGCCCCAGGTGCCCGTCGCCGAGGCTGGCGGCGATATCGGCCACCGCCGGGTCGCGGTCGAGCAGGGCCACCTTGGCCCCGCGCTCCACCAGCAGGTTGGCGCACGCCAGGCCGATCCCGGCGGCGCCACCCGTGATGACCGCGCAGCGGCCGTTCAGGTCGAAGGCCTGATCCCAGAATCCGGGCATGTCATGACTCCTTTATAAAACGATGGGCTGTAAAACCGACCAATCAACTGCGCCAGGTGTTGGGGGCGGCTGTGCTGCCCGGCGCGAGCAAGCTCGCTCGCCACGGGGAGGGTGCAAGCCAGTGGTGGATGATTGCGCTGGCAGAGCGCAGGTTCCAGGCCCCGGAGTGCTGGCGCAGCAGGTCCGACCTATTTGCTGCCCGCTACCTGCTGGTACAGCGCGTCGGCATTGCCGTTGGTCACCGGCACCCACGGCAGGATGTACAGCTTGTCGCTGCCATCACCCCATTTCAGGTCCTTGGCATAACGTTCCCAGATCACCGATTGCGGCTTGTAGTCCTTGCCGGCCAGGGTTCGCAGGGCCACATCCAACGCACCCTGGGACTGAGCCTGGGCATCCTGGAGGAAAGTGGTGACTTCACCTTTTTTCGCCGCCTGGATCGCATCCGGCATGCCGTCGATGGAAGTCACGGGGACGTCGCTCGGCGACAGGCCGCGAGACTTCACCGCCTGCAAGGCGCCCAGGGCCATGTCATCGTTCTGGGCGATGATCCCGGAGATGCCGCCGTTGGGGTGGGCGTTGAGCCAGTCTTCGGTCAGCGACAAGGCCTCGGCGCGGGACCAGTTGGCGGTCTTCATTTCGATGACCTTGATCCCCGGATTCTTCTTGAGGATCTCCATCTCGCCTTTTTCCCGGTCAATCTGCGCCGACTGGCCAATCGGCCCCTGGATGATCACCACATTGCCCTTGCCCTTGAGCTTGTCGACCATGGCCTGGGCTTGCAGGCGCCCGCCCTCGACATCGTCGTTGCCGACATAGGGCACGTTGGCGCTGGCGACCTTGGTGTTGGAGGCGATCACCGGGATGTCGTTTTCCATGGCCCGGGCCACGGCGCCGACCCCGGCCTTGGTGTCGATCGGTACGAAGATGATCGCGTCATAGTGCTGGGTGACCATGGTCTCGATCTGGTTGTTCTGGGTCAGGGCGTCATAGTTGCCGTCGAACACCGTGATCTGCACCGTGCCGTCCTTGACCGCCGGGTGCTGTTTGAGCTCACGGACCCAGTTCTGCATGAACTGGCCCTTGAGCCCGTACACCGCCGCGCCGATCTTGTAGGTTTTTTCTGCAGCGAGGGCCACGCTGCTGCAGAGCAGGGAGACAGCCGCCAGCGTGGCCAGGGATGTGCCGAGCTTCTTCGGTGAACGCTTCATGGGGAACTCCTTATTGTTGGGGTCGTGCCGTGCAATGAACGGGGTTAGCGTTTTTTCTTGCGCCAGACATCGATGAGCACCGCAAACACGATGATCAAGCCCTTGGCGACCTGCTGGTAATAGGAGGACACCCCGAGCAGGTTCAGGCCGTTGTTGATCACGCCGATCAACAGGGCGCCGAACAGGGTGCCGACAATGCTGCCGGTGCCACCGGAGAGGCTGGTGCCGCCGATCACCACGGCGGCGATGGCGTCCAGTTCATAGGAGGTGCCGGCCTGGGGCAGGGCGGAGGTGGTGCGTGCCGAGAGCACCACGCCGGCCAGCCCCGCCAGCAGCCCGGAGACCACGTACACCGAGAACATCACCTTGCGCACGCCGATCCCGGAGGTGCGGGCGCTTTTTTCGTTGCCGCCCACGGCATACACGTAGCGCCCGTAGGTGGTGTAGCGCAGGACCATCCAGAACATCAGTGCGACCACGGCGAAGATCACCACCGGCACCCCGACTGGGCCGATCTTGCCGATGCCCAGGGCCAGGTAGTTTTCCGGCAGGTCGGTGACCGGGCTGCCGTCATTGAGGATAAAGGTCATGCCGCGGGCAATGCTGAGCATGCCAAGGGTTGCGACAAAGGGTGGGATCGACAGGTTGGCCACCATGAAGCCGTTGACCACGCCGAGCATGGCCCCGGCGAACATCCCGGCGCTGACCGCCGCCAGCAGGCCGTAGCCCTGGGTCGCCACCAGCGCGCTGCACAGGCCCGCAAATGCCAGGATCGAACCCACCGAGAGGTCAATGCCCTTGGTCAGGATCACGTAAGTCATGCCTACGGCGAGGATCCCGTTGATCGACGTCTGGCGCAGGATGTCCATCCAGTTGCGCCAGGTCATGAAGTATTCGCTGGCAAACGCCATGACCAGGCACAGCAGGATAAACACCAGCGGCAGGCCGAAGCGGTCCAGGGCCAGGCGCAGCCGGCGGCGTGGCGCGGGCTGGGTGGAGGCGGGCAGGGGCGGGGTGGCAAGGGTCTTGGCGTTCATGAGGCGAGACTCAACAAGGCTTCCTGGGAAAGGGCGGTGTCGGTGCTGATGGTGACCAGCCGGCCGCCCTTGAATACCGCGATGCGATCACTCAGATGCAGCAGTTCAGGGGCCTCTGACGACACCACGATGGCCGCGCCACCGCCGCGCACGAACTCGTCCAGCAGGTGGTAGATCTCTTGCTTGGCGCCCTCGTCGATACCTCGGGTTGGCTCATCGCACAGCAGGCAGATCGGCGTGGTCGACAGGCACTTGGCGAGCACCACCTTTTGCTGGTTGCCGCCGCTCATGGATTCCACCGGCAGGTCCAGGGAGCTGGTCTTGATTTGCAGGCGCTGGACCATGCCCTGCGCCAGTTGCAGTTCTTTGCGCGCGCTGATCAGCGACCAGCTCGACAGCTGGCGGTAGGCGCTGAGGGCGATGTTGGAGAGGATGCTGCTGCTGAGTACCAGCCCGCTGTCCTTGCGGTCTTCGGTGACCAGCGACATGCCGGCGCGGATGGTCGCTGCCGGCACGCCCACCGGCAGCGGCTGGCCTTGCAGGGTAACGCTGCCGGCATGGGGTTCGGTCAGGCCATAGACGCAGTTGAGGAATTCGCTGCGCCCCGAACCCATCAGCCCGTAGATGCCGAGAATTTCCCCCTGGCGCAGTTGCAGGCTGATGTCCTGGAACTCGCCGTGGCGGCTCAGGCCCTGGACATCGAGGCAGTTTTGCGCGGCGCACTGACGCCCGACCTTGTGATCGATACGGGTCAATTCCTGGCCGACGATGCCGCGCACCAGGTGCGCGCGGTCGATGTCGGCCATGCGCCCGCTTTCAACAAAGGCGCCGTCGCGAAAGATGCTGTAGTCGTCGGCGATCTGCGCCAGTTCGCTGAGGCGGTGCGACACATAGATGATGCCGGCGCCCCGCGCGGTGAGGCGGCGAATGGCCTTGAACAGGGTCTCGGCCTCGCGCTCGCCAATGGCCGAGGTCGGCTCGTCCATGATCATCACCTGGCAGTCATGGCTGAAGGCCTTGGCAATTTCCACCAGCTGGATCTGCGCCACGCTCAAGCGGTGCATGGGGCTGTTGGCGTCGACCTCGAATTCCAGGCTGGCCAGCAACTCGCGGGTGCGCCGGTTGAGTTCCTTGCTGTCGACGATGCAGCCGGCGCGACGCGGTTCGCGACCGAGCCAGATGTTTTCGGCGACGGTCATGTAGGGGATCGGTTCCAGCTCCTGGGTGATCATCGCCACCCCGGCGGCCAGGGCGGCGCTCGGGCGGTCGAACTGCACCGGCTGGCCGTTGAGCAGGATGCTGCCGGCATCACGCTGGGTGATGCCCATCAGAATGCCGAGGAACGTGGACTTGCCGGCGCCATTGCCGCCGCACAGGGCATGCACGCTGCCGGCACGCAGGGAGAGGCGACCGTCACGCAGGGCAGGGATCCCGGCGTAGGCCTTGGCGACATGTTCAGCCTGGAGCAGTAATGGCGTGGCCATCGGCGTGTCCTCGTGCTGTGAATTCTTATTGGATCGCATAACCATGTTTTGCGCTGATCATATGTGTAACAAATGAAATTCTGATCAGTCAATCCCTTTCGCTTTAAATATGTCTGGGTGGTGAGTGAGGCTTTTTACCGCCCTGTGTAGGGCGTTATCCCGCGAGCCTGGTAAATCTCGCTTGACAGTTGAGGGGTGAATGCTTGAAAAATGACTGATCAAAGTTTCAATGAGTGATCATATGATCAGTCATGCTCTTTCCCAGTCAGCGGAGCGAAATGCGATGAATAGAGCCTTTTCAGTGGCCATTGGATGCGATGAGGCGGGGTTTGAACTCAAGGAGCTGCTCAAGCGGCACATTGAGGCGCTGGGGCATCCGGTCGAGGATTTCGGCACCCATTCCCTGGAGCCGGTGCTGTATCCGGATATCGCCCTGGCGGTGGCTACGGCCATAAATGACGGGCATCACCGGCTGGGGGTGCTGGTTTGCGGCACCGGCATCGGCATGGCCATTTCGGCGAACAAGGTGCTGGGCATTCGCGCGGCCCAGGCCCATGACACCTATTCCGCCGAGCGCGCACGCAAGAGCAATGATGCGCAAATTCTCTCGATTGGCGCGCGGGTGGTGGGGGTGGAGCTGGCCAAGAGCGTGGTCAAGGCGTTCCTGGAGTCGGAGTTCGAGGCGGCGCGCTCGGGCGCCAAGGTCGAGCGGATCAATGCCATCGAGCGTGATGGCCATCAGTGAGGGGCGCAGGGCTGCGCGCAAGCCGCTTGTAGACGTACCCCGTATCCACTAGAGAGAATGCGCCTTTGACGCCAAGACGGAAGCCAGTCCACATGAGTGACAGTACCCAGCGCGGGGCCAGCGATATCGATCTGATGACCGAAGTCGCCATGCTCTATTACCTTGAGAACGTCACTCAGGAGGCCATTGCCAAGCGCTTCGACCTGTCACGGGCCAAGGTCAGCCGCCTGCTCAAACGGGCACGGGATGAAGGGATTGTCGAGGTCCGGGTGCTGCAGCATCCGGCGATGAACAATGAGCTGGAGCAGGCGCTGGTGGAGCGCTTCCAGTTGGATCGGGCGTTGATTGCGGTCGACCACAGTGACCCGGATACCCAGCGCTCGGCGGTGGCCAGCCTGGTGGCCAACTACCTGAACAAGACCCTGAGCGACGGCATGATCGTCGCCGTCGGCATGGGGCGCAATGTCGGGGCGGTGGCTGATAACGTGTTTTTGCCGGTGACGCGCAACTGCACGTTCGTCTGCGCCATCGGCGGTTCGCTGCGGGCTGGGGAATACATGAACCCGGACCATATCTGTCGCCGTCTGGCCCTGCGTTTCGGGGCTGAAAGCGAAACCCTGTATGCCCCGGCGCTGGTGGCCAATCCGGAGTTGCGCAGCGTGCTGATCAGCAACGACACCGTGCGCTCGACCCTGGATCGCGCACGCCGCGCCGATATCGCCCTGATTGGCATCGGCGATATGAGTGAAAACAGCAATATGGTGCGCATGGGCTGGTTCTCGCCCCAGGAAATCGCCCAGGCGCGATTGTCCGGCACGGTGGGCGACATGATGGGCTACGACTTTATCGACATCCATGGCCAGCCGGCGGTCAACGCGATCCAGGGGCGGGTGATCGGTTTGAGTGTGCAGGAGTTGGTACGCATCCCCGATGTGGTAGCCATCGCCAGTGAAAACACCAAGGCTGCCGCGACCCTGGGGGCCTTGCGTTCCGGGGTGATCAACACCCTGGCGACCACCGTCACCAACGCCCACACCATCCTCGCCCTGGATGATGCGACCCGTAAGAGCTAAGGGTTGCAGGTGCGGCTTTCAGGTTGCCCATAGCGCCTGTAGCCGCTGCCGCCAGGCTGCGCTGGCCCTGGAATCGCCGTGTTCTGTCAGATACGCCACGGCGGCAGCGGCTACGGGTTTATAAAGTTTTGTAATGATTTCCTGCTGTGGAAAATGTGACTGGCCGCTGTAATCTCCAAGTCCGTTTTTTATATCAGGACTTGCATGAACACCCTTTCGGAGCCTCCCAGTCGTCCTTCCCCCTGGACGCCACACCTCTCCCTCGTTCCATTCGCCTCGCGCCATTCGGCCGCTCTGAGGCGTTGCCGTCGCACTAAGTTTCCGGTTTTTCGATTCTCGCCAAGGGTTGCCCTGGTCGGTCGGCGCGTGCGCCCGATTCCTGCTACAACCCGTTGTGCGGGCGTTTTTTCGCGCCCGGCTGCCTGAATTCAATTAGAGAGATCGCGTCGTTTTTATGGAATGGATAGTGGACCCCACGGCCTGGCTTGGCCTGTTGACCCTGATCGTGCTCGAGCTGGTGCTGGGTATCGACAACCTGGTGTTTATCGCGATTCTGGCGGACAAGCTGCCGCCCCATCAGCGCGACCGGGCGCGGATCATCGGCCTGTCCCTGGCCCTGTTGATGCGCCTGGGCCTGTTGGCCAGTATTTCGTGGTTGGTCACCCTGACCCAGCCGCTGTTCGAGGTGTTCGACAAGAGCTTCTCCGGACGTGACCTGATCATGCTGTTCGGCGGTGTGTTCCTGCTGTTCAAGGCCACCATGGAATTGCACGAGCGGCTTGAGGGCCATATCAGCCAGCGTACCGGCAACGCCGCCTATGCCATGTTCTGGCCGATCGTGGCGCAGATCGTGGTGCTCGACGCGGTGTTCTCCCTGGATGCGGTGATCACCGCCGTGGGCATGGTCGACGAACTGGCGGTGATGATGATCGCGGTGATCATTTCCATCGGCCTGATGATCGTCGCCAGCAAACCCTTGACCCGCTTCGTCAATGCGCACCCGACGGTGATCATGCTGTGCCTGGGCTTCTTGATGATGATCGGCTTTGCCCTGACCGCCGAAGGCCTGGGCTTCCACATTCCCAAGGGCTACCTGTACGCGGCCATTGGCTTCTCGATCCTGATCGAGGTGTTCAACCAGATCGCCCGTGCCCGGCGCAAGAAGTCGATGCAGGGCCTGCGGCCGATGCGCGAGCGTACGGCCCATGCGGTGATGCGCCTGCTGGGCGGGCGGAAACTGGCGGTGGAAGAGGTGGGTGAGGAAATTGCCGACCTGCTGGACAACGGCCAGGAACCCACTGCCGAGCTGTTCGACCGGCGCGAGCGGGTGATGATCAGCGGCGTGCTGCAACTGGCCGAGCGGCCGATCCGCAGCATCATGACCGCGCGTGCCGATGTCGACCATATCGACCTGGCGGACAGCCCCGAGGTCATCCGCACCAAGCTTATGCATTCGTCCTATTCGCGCCTGCCGCTGATCCGCAATGGCGCGGTGGATGAACCCCTGGGCTTCGTGCACAAGAAGGAGCTGCTCAAGGAGTACCTGGCCGGCAACCCGCCGAACCTGGAGCACCTGGCGCGCAAGACGCCGAACCTGCTGGACAGTTTCTCGATCCTCAATGCCCTGGAACAGATGCGCAAGGCCTCGACCCACATCGCCTTCGTGATCAACGAATTCGGCGATTTCATCGGGCTGTTGACCATGACCGACATTCTCGAATCCATCGCTGGCGAGTTGCCGGACGCCAGCGAAATCGAAGGCCCGGACATTGTCGAGACCGAGGACGGGCTATTGGTCGGCGGCGCGTTGAACCTGACACAGATCCGCCAGCGCACCGGCTTCGCCGCCGAGCCGACCGAGGACTATCAAACCCTGGCCGGGCTGGTGATCAGCCTGCTGGACCGCTTGCCGGTGATCGGCGATCGCCTGGAGTGGCAGGGCTGGAGCCTTGAGGTGATGGCGGTTGAAGAGCGCCGGGTAACGCGGGTGCTGCTCAAGCGCCTGGCGTAGCCGGCAGGGGCGCTGCCGAATGCCAGCGCGCCCCACGCAGGGCCTCAATCGAAACGGGTGCCGATCCGGCTGCGGTCCGGGGCGAGCCAGATGCCGGTGATCCGACCGGTAATGTCGGACTCGGCGACCTGTCCCATAAAGCGGCTGTCATTGCTGTTGTCGCGGTTGTCCCCCAGCAGGTAGACATGGCCCGGCTCGACCCGCAGCGCTGCCAGGTGTTGCGAGTAATCTTGCTCGGCCCGCTCGGGCGGGGCGAAGAACAGGCCCAGGTTGCGGCCGTTGACCAGCACATTGCCGTCGACAATCGCCAGGGTATCGCCGGCCACCGCCGCCACCCGTTTCACCACCTCGGTGCCGTTGTAGCGGTGGACCACGATATCGCCGACCTTGACCGGCCCCGGGCGCAGGTCGGAGACGATGTAGTCACCCAGATCCAGGGTCGGGATCATCGAGCCGGACGGGATGTAGTAGGTCTTGAATCCCAGCAGGTACGGGCGCAGCGGTTCGAACATGACCACCGTCACCAGCACCAGGCCCGCCAGGTACAGCAGGTGCATCCGGGTGCTGGGGTAGCGCGCGCTGGCACTGTTGCGTGAGGCCGATACGGCAGCAGTGATGGCTGAGGCGAGTTTGATCGACACCACCCACAGCAGAAACAGCAGCACCCCCACGGGGCTGGCCAGCAGCCCGCAGAGCCCCATCAGCGCCAAGCCGCCGTAGAGTGCGGCAGCAGTCCACACGCCCCATTTGACCCGGCCGACATACACCAGGCCCCAGCCCGCGGCCACACAGGACAGGACGAAAGCGAGCAGCGGGTTCTTGCGAGCGAGGGTGGGCATGGGCAGCGTCCATCTTCAAAGGGGGCCGTATCCTAACGAGTTGCGTGCGCTGACGGAAGGCGCTTCAAGCCTGGGGCGAATTGCCTGCCGCCGATGCCTTCATTCTCCTTTCCCGACTGCCGCCGACTGGCTCTGAAACCAGTCCAGCACGGTGTTGCAGGCCGGGTGCGCGGCGCCGCTGTCGCGCAGCCACAGGGCGTAGACGCCGCCGGTTTTCAGCGGCTGGCCAAAGGGCACGATCAGGCTCCCGCGGCTGATGGCGTCCTGGGCCAGGACCCGGTCGGTCATGGCCACGCCCAGGCCACGGGCGGCGGCGTCCAGCGCCAGGTCGTCGAGGTTGAACATCAGGTGCTGGTAGTTGTGCGCGGTCTGGTCGGCCTGGGCCTGCAGCCACACGGTCCATTCGTGACGGCTGGTGGAGCCGTGGATCAGCGCATGCTCGGCCAGTTGCTCCAGGGAGCGTGGCGGCGGCAGGCCGTCGCTCAACTGCGGGGCGCACACCGGAATCAGGTGCTCATCGAACAGCGGCGTCAGCGCCCGCTCATCCAGCCCGTCCCGCAGGTACAGCACGTAGGCGTCGCAGTCGCCGCCGGTGTCCACCGTCTCGCCGCCGACAGTTTCGATGGACAGGCACAGCCCGGGGTTGGCCGCGTAGAACCCGCTGAGTCGGGGCAACAGCCAGCGCACCGCCAGCGAGACAAAGATCCGGATCCGAAACGGCTGCTCCAGCGGCGCCGGCGCCAGGCGTTGTTGCAGGCCGCCCAGGGCGCGCAGCAGTTCCAGGGCCACGCCGTACACGTCGCGCCCCTGTTCGGTAAGTGATACCCGGCGGCTGGTGCGCTCGAACAGCGCCACCGCGTAATGCTCCTCCAGTTGCTGGATCTGTCGGCTGACTGCGCTCTGGGTCAGGTGCAGGCGGCTGGCGGCAGCGGTGAAGCTGTTGCTCTCGGCGACGTGGACCAGGGTTTGCAGAGCCTGCAGCGACGGTATCCGGAGTGGGTTATCCATGCGTTTCTCGAATAGATGGATGAATTAATAACGTTCGAAACCTGGCGCTGATCTCCATAGATTGTAGGCATTGGATGGTAGGTATTCAGCGCAGGCGGGGCAGGCGTAACGATTCCCCTGGCGCATCGATTCTGAAGGAGTGGCAGGCATTGAACAATGTATGTGGCTGGATTGCCCTGGCAGGTGAGTCGCCCCAGCGGCCGACGCTTGCGGGCGTGCAGAAAACCGACTGGCTGATTATCGGCGGCGGCATCACCGGGCTCTCGGCGGCCCACAGCCTGGCGCAGATGTTCCCCCAGCAGCGCATCGTGCTGGTCGAGCGTCAGCGCGTGGCCCAGGGCGCCTCGGCCCGCAACTCCGGGTTTGTGGTCAGCCACGAACTGCCCGGAGCCAGCGAGCTGCTGGGCCAGCCCGGCCACGCCGGTTACCAGTTGGCCTCGCGGATCGGCGTCGCCGCCGGCCTTGAAGTACGCCAGCGGATTGCCGAGCTGGGCATCGACTGTGAACTCAGCAACGCCGGCTACCACTTTGCCGTGCATCAACCCCAGCGCCTGGAGCATGCCCAGCAATGCGTGGCCACCCTCAACGCGGTCGGGGCCCAGGCCAGTGTGCTGGAGGGCACGGCGTTGCAGCGGCGGCTGGGCAGCGCCTTTTACCAGCGAGCGATCCATTGCGGCGGCGGCAACGGCCTGTTGCAGCCGGCCAAGTACGTCAAAGGCCTGCTGGACAGCTTGCCAAACCAGGTCGAGGTGTTTGAGAACAGCGCCATCGATGACCTGCAACCGTTGCCCGGCCGTGGCTGGAAAGCCCGCAGCGCCGAGGGCGAAATCGAGGCCACGCAGGTGCTGGTCTGCGTCGGCGCCTTCTTGCCCCGGCTGGGCCTGCGTCGCAGCCAGACCTTTGCCCTGGAACTGAGCGCCAGCATCACCCGGCCCTTGACCGAAGAGCCCTGGCAAAGCCTGTTCGACGACCAGGGTTGGGGCGTGCTCTCGACCCTGCCGGGCGGGGCCACGGTGCGCCTGTTGCCGGGCCGGCGGCTGTTGATGCGCAACACCGTGGAGTACCGCCAGCGCGACCTTGACCGCGTGGAGTTGGCAGAACGCCGACAGCAGCATGTGCACGGCTTGCAACGCCGCTTCCCGGGGATTGTCGCCGAGGACTTGCAGCACACCTGGACCGGGCACCTGAGTGCCACGCGCTCTGGCGAGCCGTATTTCGGGCGTATCGCCGAGCGTTTGCACGGAGTTTCCGGCTGCAACGGTTCCGGCGTGGCGCGCGGCACCCTGTGGGGCCGATTGCTGGCGCAGATGGCGGCCGGGGGCGACTCCCAGGTGCTGCGCGATGTGTTGTCCCAGGCCCGGCCCGGCTACCTGCCGCCCAAGCCGTTTTTTGATATCGGCGCGGCGCTGCGCATGGGCTGGGAAGTCCGGCGCGCGCAAAACGAACGTTAACCGTCGCGGCGAGGTTCGCCGCAACAATAAAAAAGAGAGGCGGCAACATGCTCAATCGCATACCCACAGCGTTGTTCACCCAGGCCCTGGTCCTGGCCTTGTCGGTCGGTTCGGTACAGGCGGCAGAGTCTGTGCGCATCGCCAACTGGAGCGGCTACATCGCCCCCGACACCCTGACCAACTTCACCCGCGAGACCGGGATCCAGACCACCTACGACGTGATCGACAGCAACGAAACCACTGAAGCCAAGTTGATGACCGGCGGCAGCGGTTATGACCTGGTCAGCCCGTCCAACCACTTTCTGCCACGGCTGATCCAGGCCGGGGCGATCCAGGAGCTGGACAAGAGCAAGTTGCCGAACTGGAACAACCTCGACCCCAAGCTGATGCAGATCCTCGAGGCCAGCGACCCCGGCAACCGCTACGCGATCCCTTACATGTGGGTCACGGTGGGCATCGGCTACAACGTCGACAAGATCAAGGCGATCTTCGGCAACACCGACATCACCCAGTCCTGGCAGATGCTGTTCAAGCCGGAAAACATCGACAAGCTCAAGCAGTGCGGGGTGGCGTTTCTCGATAACCCGACGCAGATGGTGCCCATCACCCTCAACAGCCTGGGCCTGGACCCCACCAGCGAAAAACCGGCCGACCTGAAGCGCGTCGAACAGGCGTTGCTGGCCATCCGGCCGTCGATCCTGTACTTCCACCAGTCCAAGTACGTCAGCGACCTGGCCAACGGCAATATCTGCGTCGCCATCGGCTTCAGCGGCGATGTGCTGCAAGCCATGGCCACCGCCAAGCAGGCCAGTAACGGGGTCAACCTGGGGTACAGCGTTCCCCGGGAAGGCTCGACCGTGGCCGTGGACATGGTCGCCATCCCGAAAAACGCCCCGCACCTGGACAACGCCTACACCTACATGAACTACCTGCTGGAGCCGAAAGTGATCGCCGCTATCAGCAACTTCGTGCGGTACGCCAACGGCAACGCGGCGTCCCTGCCGTACATCGAGCCCGGGCTGCGCCACAACCCGGCGGCCTATCCCGAGCCGTCGGTGCTCGAAACCCTGTTCACCATCAAGACGATGTCACCCGCCGGCATGCGCTTGAGCACCCGGTTGTGGACGCGGATCACCAGCGGCACCTGATCGGGCCTGGCGGTAAAGGGGGGGCGGGGCAGGGTAAAAACTGCAGGCTAAAGCGGACAAAGACGCATTCGTGTGTTATCAAGCCGCGCTTGCCGTGAGCGTTGAGCGACCGGCGCGGCGCAAGCCCATTACCCCCCTGTCTTTGTCTGTGAGTCTCAAGCCAATGGAATGCTCCCCGTTGTCCACCCGTTCTACGTTGATCATGGCGACCGTCGCCGCCGGCCTGCTGGCGCTTGGCGGCTGCCAGAAACCAACCCCGGCCGAAGCCGCCGCCACTGAGGCGGTGGACCGGCAGCAGGTGGACCAGGGGTTTATCGAAGCATTCAGCCAGGTGCTCTATCGCAATGCTCTGGGAGCCAACCGCCAAGGGCTGATCGGGGCGGTGGACATGCACATGACCCTCGATGCGCAAAACCGTGTGCTGGCCTGCACGGCGCGGCCCAGCACCCACTACCTCATCGCCGATAAGCGCAGTGACGCAGGGCTGATCAAACTGGCAACCGAACTGTGCTGGAACACCCTGTTCCCCGAGGTCTCGCCGCAGGTGTTCAAGGACGCCGACGACACCCAGGTCATCGTCGCGCCCTTGGTTTTTCCGTCCCTGGATTCGCTGTCGGTTGAGCAGAAGCAGCGCCAGGCGGTGCGCGTGAGCCTGTACCAGCAGGTCCGCTTCCTGCGCGAGCAACTGCTGGCCCGGCAGAGCGTGGATGGGGTGGGGGTGGCCAGTTTCCGCTATGTCGCCAATGCCCAGGGCCAGGTGCAGGAATGCCAGGTGAAGCTGGAACCAAGCCCCTATCGCCCCGGCCAATTCAAAGCCGACAGCGCCTTGCAGCAGCGCCTCGCCAGCCAGTGCAAACAACTGGACCTGCGGCACATGCCCGGCTTTGCCACCGGCCCCGAAGGCCTGGCGCAAGGCTTCGTTTCCGTGGACTACAGCCCGTGGATGAATGGCGCCAAGGCCCACTGATGCGGTAGCCCGGTAGCCGCAACCTCGCAGGCTCGGCAGCGGCTACGGGTCAGCAGGGTTAGGCGATCATGGGTCGACCTGGGCCATCAGCTCGGGGATGGATTCCGGGCGTTTGGCGTAGCGCTGGGCCAGCACCGCGCAGACCATCAGCTGGATCTGGTGAAACAGCATCAACGGCAGGATCAGCACACCGATGGTGCTGCCGGCGAACAGCACCTGGGCCATGGGTACACCGGTGGCCAGGCTCTTTTTCGAACCACAGAACAAAATGGTGATGCGGTCTTCCTGGTTAAAGCCGAACGCCTTGCTCAGCACGCTGGACGCCACCAGCACCAGCGCCAGCAGAATGCAGCAGACCACCACCAGCCCGCCCAGCTCCCACAGCGGAATCTGATGCCAGAGGCCTTCAGTTACCGCTTCGCTGAACGCGCCGTAGACCACCAGCAAAATCGACCCCTGGTCGACAAACTTCAGCCAGTTCTTGTTGCGCCCAACCCAGGCGCCGATCCAGCGGCGGGCGATCTGCCCGAGGATAAACGGCAGCAGCAATTGCAGGCTGATCTTGAGGATCGCATCCAGGGTCGAGCCGCCTTCACCGTGCACATTCAGCAGCAGGGTCACCAGCAACGGCGTCAGGAAAATCCCGAACAGGCTGGATGCCGCCGCGCTGCAGATCGCTGCCGGGATATTGCCCCGGGCCAGGGAGGTGAAGGCAATCGCCGACTGCACCGTGGCGGGCAGGGCGCACAGGTAGAGCATGCCCATGTACAGGTCGTTGCCGATCAGCGGCGACAGCAACGGCTTGAGCGCCAGGCCCAGCAGCGGGAACAGGATAAAGGTCAGGCTGAACACCAGCAGGTGCAGGCGCCAGTGGCCGGCGCCGGCGATGATCGCCTCTCGCGAGAGCTTGGCGCCATGCAGGAAAAACAACAGGGCGATGGCGGCGTTGGTCAGCCAGCCAAAGCCCACGGCCACCTGGCCGCTGGCGGGCAGAAAGCTGGCGAGCAGCACCACGCCGATCAGGGTCAGGGTGAAATTGTCGGGCAAAAGACGTGAGCGAGTCATAGCGGGATCATCCGGGGGTTGCCAAGAGCGATTGCGCGACTCTAACGTGACGGCTGTTTGCCGACTAACGCCAATGAGCCAGTTAATGCCGCCTAAAGGACATGAAAAGATCGTCCGGCGCAGTATCCCCGGTCTTCCCAGCCTGCCTCGACCGGTTTACGGCCGCACCGAATCACTGCCCAATCGCGCCCTGACCCGGCGCCACAGCCACCCCTGGGTGCAATTGTCGTATGCCATCGCCGGGGTGCTGGAGGTGCAGACCAGTGCCGGGCGCTTCATTGCGCCGCCCCAGCGCGCGGTGTGGATCCCCGCCGGCATGCCGCACAAGGTGTTCAGCTCGCCGCGGACCGAAATGCGCAGCCTGTACCTCGATTGCAGCGTCACCGCCTGGGCGCCGGAGGCCTGCCAGGTACTGGCGGTCAGCAGCCTGCTGCGCGAGCTGATTCGCAGTTTCAGCCAGTTGCCGGTGGAGTACGCCGAAGACGGCGCCGACGGGCGCCTGGCCCAGGTGCTGCTGGACCAATTGGCCGCCGCGCCGCCGCTCGACCTGATGCTGCCGCTGCCCCAAGACCTGCGCCTGCGGCAGATCTACCGCAGCCTGCAACTGCACCCCGAACAGGCCACCACCCTGGGCCAGTGGAGCCAGAAACTCGGGGTCGCGGAAAAGACCCTCAGCCGCCTGTTTGTGCGCGACACCGGCCTGACCTTCCGCGCCTGGCGCCAGCGCCTGCGCCTGCTCGGCGCCCTGACCCCGCTGGAGCAGGGCGAACGTGTGACCGATGTGGCGCTGGCCTGCGGCTATGACTCGACCTCGGCGTTTATTGCCGCGTTTCGCCAGCAGTTTGATTCCACGCCAGGGGAGTTTTTTCGCTAATGGCTGAGCGAACCTTCCTTAATGGTTTTTGGCATGCGGCCGGCAGCGGATAAGATCCGAGCCTGACTTTTCAAGGACCGAATCGGTGCGCCCATGACCGACAAACAGACACCGCCTCAGCGGCCGCGATTGTTCCCGGTCCACAGCAAACACATGACCCTGGAGTTCGACGCCTACGGCAGCGAACTCTGGTTGGCGGTCTGCGCCTATCTGGTCGAGGAACTGGGTTTTGAACGCCAAGGTGAGCGTGTCGATGCCTGGGACGAGGGCATCTCGCCGTCTTTCGTGCGTGACGGCCTGGAGCTCCAGGCGGGCTGGAGCCATTGGGCCGATGGTGACTACCTGCTTGCGGTCTGCCCCCGTGGCGATCAGTTGCTGCACGACATACTCGCGGCGATTCGCCCGGATCTGAGTTTTCACCCGCGAGATGACCTATCCATTGCGTAAAGGCTGCGCGGCGAAAGCGGGCGGCTGTTGCAACGGCGTGATGAAATTTCCGCCGGGGCAGGGGGTATAGCCGCGGCGAATCACCTTCAACCCGTCGCCAAATGGCTCAAGGGCAGGATATTGGTCACCTTTATTTCCCGCAGGGAAATATTCGAGCAGATGCTCAGTACCCCGGGCAGTTTTCTCAGGACTTTTTCCACAAAACGGCTGTAGTCGTCGAGGTCTCGGGCCACCACCTGCAACAGAAAGTCGGCCGCGCCGGTGGTGTTGTGGCAGGCCAGCACGTTGGGGCAGGCGCGGATGATGTTTTCGAATTCGGCGGTGACTTCTTCGCCGTGCTGGGTGCAGGCAATCTGCACAAAGGCCATGACCCCCATGCCGAGTTTTCGCCGATTGAGCACCGCCTGGTAGCCCTCGATCACCCCGGCGTCTTCCAGGCGTTTTTG
Source organism: Pseudomonas sp. CF161 (assembly GCF_000416215.1). Classification (NCBI taxonomy): domain Bacteria; kingdom Pseudomonadati; phylum Pseudomonadota; class Gammaproteobacteria; order Pseudomonadales; family Pseudomonadaceae; genus Pseudomonas; species Pseudomonas sp. CF161. Next base: position 159,015 of record NZ_ATLP01000033.1, on the reverse strand, counting down.
CCGGCGCCAGCAGGAGGCTTCGCTCATGCCCAGGTGCTCGGCCAGTTTGGCGTTGGACAGCTTGCCGTCCTGCTGCAGGCGGTCGGCGATGGCGGTGTCCAGTTTGTCGAATTTTTCCACCTGCAAGATCCTTTCAGTCAGCGCTGGAGATCTGTAAGGCTATTTCGGACCCTTCAGTTATTCAAGGCTAAATAGAAAGGTAAATTCAGCGATCGTCTTCATACTGATGAAATGTTTCAGATAAGGAGCAGTTCATGAAAGCAGTGGTCTTCGAAGCCTTTTCCGCACCGCCCACCGTCCAGACCGTGGCCGACCCTACGCCGGAAAACCACGGGGTGGTGGTCAAGGTCATGGCCACCGGTGTGTGCCGCAGCGACTGGCACGGCTGGGTCGGGCATGACACCGATATCGAATTGCCTCACGTGCCCGGGCATGAACTGGCCGGGATCGTCGAGGCGGTCGGCAAGGACGTGACCCGCTGGAAAGTCGGCGACCGCATCACCGTGCCCTTTGTCGGCGGTTGCGGTGCCTGCCCGGAATGCAGCGCCGGCCAGCACCAGGTGTGCAACCGGCAGTTTCAGCCGGGCTTTACCCACTGGGGCTCGTTCGCCGAATACGTGTCGCTGCATCAGGCCGATATCAACCTGGTGGCATTGCCCGAGAGCCTCGACTTCACCACCGCCGCGAGCCTGGGTTGCCGCTTCGTCACCTCGTTCCGCGCGGTGGTCGACCAGGGCCAGACCCGTGCCGGGCAATGGGTCGCGGTCCACGGCTGCGGCGGTGTGGGGCTGTCGGCGGTGATGATTGCCAGCGCCGTCGGCGCCAACGTCGTGGCCATCGATATCGCCGAAGACAAGCTTGAACTGGCCCGCAGCCTGGGCGCGGTCGCCACCGTCAACGCCAGCCGCGTGGCGAATGTGGTGGAGGCGGTCAGGGACATCACCCAGGGCGGCGCCCATGTGTCGCTGGATGCCCTAGGCCACCCCACGACCTGCTTCAACTCCATCAGCAACCTGCGCAAGCGGGGCAAGCACGTGCAGGTCGGGCTGATGCTCGGCGAACACAGCACACCGATCATCCCCATGAGCACGGTGATCGCCAAAGAACTGGAAATCCTCGGCAGCCACGGCATGCAGGCGCACCGCTATGACGCGATGTTCGCCATGATGCAGTCCGGCAAGCTGGCACCGCAGAAACTGATTGGCCGCACCATCAGCCTGGAACAGTCGATCGAGGCATTGATGAATATGGACAAGTTCGAGGTGGCCGGGGTGACGGTGGTCAATCGCTTTTAAAGGGGAGGCCGCCACGCTTGCCAGCACCGGGTGGATGAGGGGCAGGTGGTGGCGGCGATTGCCCTGGGTCAGCACAAGCGTGGTAGGGTTTTGCGCATTCACCGGTTCAAGCGAGGCAGGCCGTTATGTTCACCCCCGAATTTGTTTCGCAGGAACGCGGCGAATACATACTCGTCGCCAACCACAGTCTTGAAACCTCCCAGAGCGTTGACTTGAGTATCAGGTACAACCGGGCACGCATCCTGTTCTCGCGGCAGCATTTGCCTCAGAACTTGAAGGTTTGCAGGCTTGTTTATGACATTCGCGGGCAGGCGGTCGCCGCGTCGGATCTCGACCGAATTGTTGGAAGCCTGTCGTCAATGTGCCAGGTGGAGTTCAAGCGCTGATGGGGATTCAGATCATTATCAAGTCCAGCGACTTGGGCAGTATCCGTGCGGCGCTGGACGGTTTTGCGCCAGGTTGTGAAGTGTTTCCGATTGACCATGAGGTTTCGGGTGTGTCGATCCCGAGCCGGGTGCTGGAGGCCCATGGCGAACCCGCTCTCCAGGCCACCCTGGCCGCTTTTGAGTATTTTGACCTGTGGGCGGGCCGTTGGCAGACGCCCGAAACAACCCTGTAGCCGCTGCCGCAGGCTGCGCTGGCCAGCACGAGCGCCGGTCAGGTATTCGACGTTGTTTCCCGAGGCCGCAGCCGCGGCAGTGGTGACTCGGGGTTTCACTGCTGCGGCCTTATCCTTGACCCGCGCCAACGATGCCGGCCTGTCCAGAAGGACGCAAAACAGTTCCACCCCCTAGTGATCTAAGGCTTGGTAAGCCCCTTGCTCGCAGAGATCAATGGTCGTTTTTCTTTCGGATCAGGCCCGATGCCATCCCCACCAGAACCAGGCTCACTCCCCAGCCAATCAAGGTTTCGATCCAAATCAGGAGTCGAGTCTTATGGCCGAGAGAGAAGTTCTTGAGTTCCTGGTCCAGGTTGCTGAGGGGCGTCGGGGTCATGGGGCCCCAGGCTTTTTCCTGTTGCAGGTCGATCAGCGGCAAGAGGATGTCCAGTGAATAACCCAGCGGGCTGAAGCCACTGTATTCACTGCGCAGGGCTTCGCAGGTGTACCAGTTGCCCGCGCCTTCAGGGAGTTGAGGTGTGGGCTCTGGCACCGACGGGAAGCGCTTGATCCAGGCCTGGGCATGCTCCGGGCGGCAGGTGATGTAGTCATCGTGCTGGAACACCAGAGGGTCGGTGGGGGCAAAGACTGCGCCCTTTGCAGCGGCGTACCAATACCAGCCAGCGAAGACAATCCAGATGACAAAGAAGAACAGTATCAAGCGAAAGGGGCGGTAGCCGAAGCCGAGCAGCGTGCCGTACAACCAGTGCACCAAGCCCGGGTGAGGCCCCAGGGCGGACTGTCCGGCAAGACCTGCGCGATGCAGCCGCCGTTCCAGCTCCATGCCCATCTGCCTGGCTTCTTCGGCGCGCCCTGTCTCTTCGAAGACTTTCTGGATCTGTTCCCAGGGCTGTTTCTTGAAATAACTATTGGGGCCGTGGGCGCCGGCTTTTCCCAGGTCTGCTTGATTTTGCTGATCGAGCCATTGGATACGATCCTTGGCGGTCATCGGCCGGCCGGAGGACAACTGGGCATAAACAAAACCATTGATGGAAATGGCTTTGCCCCAGGTCTGGGCATCATCTTGCAGCACGCCTACCTGAGCGTCGTTCAGCACCACTTTTTCCAGTGGGCGCGTGAGTTTTGTGAGCCGCAGCTCATCCCTGACGCGTAAGCCCTTACCCCAGAGCGATGGATTCCCGCGCCCATCCAGACAAGCTCCGGCGAGGTTGATGCCGCCTTCCACCTGGGTTCCGTCCAGGCGAACAGTTCCTGAGGAAACAAACCCTGGGGACAGCATCATTCCACCGTGTATGCGTGCGGCGGTGGCATTCAAACTCTTGCGATTGTGAGCATGGAACTGGCTATCGCTGCAGATCAGTTGGTGGTGGATATGGGCGCCGCAGAGGCGCACTTCACCCTTGGCGATAAACTTCGATTGCAGCCTGACGCTGCCTTCAATCACTGCGCGATCGACGATCAGTGCACTGCCTTTCTGATCTACGCCATTGAGCTGGCTGCCTCTGAACAGCAAGGATCCGCCAATTCTTGAGTCTTGCAGGTTGATGCTTTCGGTTGAAACACAGTGATCAAAGCAAACAACTCCCTGAATGGAGAGTTGGCGTGCGTAAACGCCGCACAAGGTACTGTGGGAAAAATCGATGACGCCGGGAGCCCTGGCTTGGGCCAGTAGGATTTTGTCGGAGAAACGGCAGTGCTGAAGCTTCACGTTGCCAGCAAGTGTCACCGATTGCAGGTTGAGCACACCTTCGATCCAGGCTCCACTGAGTAACACTCCTTGCTCATGTACCCGTGTCTTGCTGTCGCCGCCCAGGATCAGAAATCGCAAGAAGCTCGCGCGAACCCTGTTGTTCGCAGTCGGGTGCTCGGTCAGGCGATCTGCTATGACGGTGTACTTGCCCGAGGCGCAGTTCTTCAGCAGCCGTTTTTCCGCAGGCCACAGCTCCTTGAAATGCTCCAATAGCCTTCCTGTGACGACGCGATCAACTGGGGGCGCCACCGCTACAGGGGCGATCACAGGTGGTGAGGGCGGGTGCTTTTTACTGACCAGCTTCAATTTATTCCAGGCATTGCTGAGTGCATTCATTGCACTCGCAAACCAACGCACGGGGAGCATAAAAACGTCCATGTGAACAAAAAAAGGTGGCTATATGCTATCTGTTCGTCCGGCATAACGACAGGTGCCATTTTTGGGGGCAACCCCTTAAAAATGCCTTGGTTGGGCTTTACTTTAAATCCTCGATTCCTCATCATCCGCGCCGTCTACGTTTCGCTGCTGACCAGACAATTCCAGCCACCAACAGGGTGGTTGTTTTGTTGCGTCCAAGAAAAGCAGTTGAAAATGACCCAGACTCCTCTGAAAAGAATTCAGCACAAGCTCGCCCGTTCCGGGGTGGCCATCGAACGCCTGAATTCCAATTCCCTCTCTATCTCTTCGATCAATGACGCCGGGCTCAAGGTGGATCTGCTGCTGCCTGACAGCTTTGCCATCGAAGAAAAAGCCATCCTGCAACTGCTGGATTTCGCCAAGGTCGCTCACCCCCATGGCGGCGAAGTGAAGTGCGCCTGCGCCACGCCGGACTTCCATACCGGCAGCCCGATTCCGGTGGGCAGCGTGATTGTCACCAGCCACGACATGGTGGTGCCGCAAGCCATTGGCACCGACATCAATTGCGGCATGCGCCTGCACAAGCTGGGGCTGAACTACGAGCAGTTCATGGCGCAAAAGGCCAAGTGGACTGCCTTGGTGCGCGGCGATCTGCTGGAAGGCACGCGCAATATTCCCACCAGCCCGACAGCCATGAGCGCGCTGTTTGCTTCGGGGTTGGGGGATTTCTGGGCCCAGGTGCAGCAGCAGGAGCCGATCGGGCTGTTTGCCGGGGCGGATTTTTCCCAGTTGCAGCGTGAGCTTTCGGGCTTGCATGAGTCGTCCTTTGCCCGCGGCAGCGCCGACTATGCGCCCGAGGCCCTGCAGGACCTTTCGCGCAAAATCCTCCGCGACCCGGGCCTGGGTTCCCTGGGCGGCGGCAATCACTTTGTCGAGATCCAGGTGGTCACCGAACTGGTGGATCGTCAGGCTTGCTTCGCCCAGGGCCTGTCCGTGGGGCAGGTGGTGATGATGATTCACACCGGCTCGCGGGACGTGGGCTTCTATGTCGGGCGGCGCTGGATGGACAAGGCCAAGGCCCTGTGGCCGGCGGGGATCAAGCATCCCGACTCGAAGATCTTCGCCCTGTTTGGCGAAATGGCCGACGAGTACCTGCTGGCCATGCACAGCGCCGCGCACTACGCCGACGCCAACCGCGCGCTGATCGCCGAGATGGTGCGCCAGCGCACCCGGCAGGTGTTTGGCGCGGGCATCGAGGCGCCGCTGATTGTCGATGTGCCGCACAACATCGTGCTGCGCGAAGAGGGCGGCAACGTCCACCGCAAGGGCGCGACGCCGGCCTATGCCGGGCAGCCGCTGCTGATTCCGGGGAGCATGGGGCATGATTCCTACCTGCTCACCGGGTTGGGCAATGAGCGCTGGCTGCGCTCGGCCAGCCATGGCGCCGGGCGCTCCATGTCGCGCAGCGAGGTGGTGTTCAAGGCCAAGAAGGACAAGGCCTTTCTCGGCCTGCAGGGGGTGGAGTGCATCACCACCAAGGAAGAGCGGATGATCGAGGAAGCGCCGGGGGCCTACAAGGAAATTGGCCAGGTGATCCAGTCCCAGGTGGAAGAGGGCACGGTGTCGGTGATAGCGCGATTTTCGCCGATTTTGACGTTCAAGGCGTAAACACGCAGGGCCCTTGGGGTTGGGTTGAAGCGATGCATTCAAGGAGGACCGCAGTTGCGGGTGTGAATGCTCGTTTTATGCGGGTGCAACGCTGAGGGGTTGCGGATTTGCCGTTCGGGGGTGTGGCCGATACATTGTCGCCCCCCCGGGCTGTTCGTTCTGAACGGTGCGGTTGAAGTTTTCTGTGGAAGGGATGTCATCAGATCGTGAAGCTGTTTAAGAAAGGTGTTTGGTTTGTGTTGTGTATTGCATCTGGGCTGACGATGGGGGCTGGTCTTTATCAGTTCATGCTGCCTAAAGGTGATCCGGGGCTGGCGTTGATGCTGGTGTTGATTGCGCTTATTTCTGGCTTTTACCTGCGGCCGCAAAAACCGAGGCGGCTGTAGCCGCTGCCGCAGGCTGCGCTGGCCGGCTCACACGCCTTAGATATCCGTGGTGAAACGGTGTTTGGCAAAGCTTGTTGGGGGGCATATCCGTTGCTGCGGTAACAGGGCGGGCGGGTCAAGATCAAGGCCAACACCTACCGCCAAGCAACAACGAAAAGCCTTGGAGGTCCAGGAGTTTTCGTTCTGGTTTACGCCGCTTCAACAGACACCGAAAGACGTTTGCCCAGAGCAGCCAAAGCCATTTCCAATTGTTCCATCTTGGAGGTGTGCAGGAAGTCGACCAGCCGATCTCCCTGGGCTTGGTGAATACCCAGTAGCCGACACAGATCGGCCTTGCGCATATCTCGCTCCATCATGGTGTTCCAAAGCACGATCTTGGCCACGGTCACTGTGGGTAAATGAATGATGTATTCCCCGTCTTGCGGTGCAGAGGCTTGGGGGATGGCGCGGCGCTGATCAACGTAAATCGAGAGGGTGGTTTCGATCGCATCAAGGGCTTCTTTGAGTGCGTGTTCACGATCATTGCCGAAGCTGTTTAGCTCCGGCAGATCACGGCAGAACACTGCAAGCCCTGGCGTGCTGTCCTGCTCAAAGCGAATGGCGTAGTCGTACATGGTCACTCCTTATCAAGCTGAATGCTGACTTCGGCTTCAGTCTTCCTCTGTAGCCGCTGCCGCAGGTTGTGCTGGTTGGCCCAAATGCCTTAGATATCCCTGATGAAATGGTGCTTGGCGAAGTTTGTTGGGGGGGGGCATATCCGTTGCTGCGGTAACGGCCGCTTAGGGTTTCGCCCTTACGGCGAGTCCCTTTTGTCAAACGCCACAAAAGGAACCAAAAAGTCTCGCCCCGAGCGTACGGCCCTCGCTGCGCTCGGGTTCCCTCGTTCCGGCGTCCCTCAGGGGGCATCGCTTCCAGCGACGTCTTCGACTGCGTCGAAGGGCGCTGCGCGCCAATTCCCTGATGAACACCTCCACTCGGCCTGCCGAAGGGGCGGGTGGATCAAGATCAAGGGCAGGATCAAAAGCCAAAGCCAAAGCCAAAGCCAGAGCCAGAGCCAGAGCACGGCAAGAGCAATGGCTTTGGCTCGGCGTTACGGCTTAACGCTCTGGTAGGTCCATCGCTTGTTGTTCTGCCACGCGCAACACGTCGCATCCGTCCTGCAACAACAGGGTTGCCACGCTGGAGAAGCGCATCAGGTCGAGGTCGTCGGCGCTGCGGCTGGTCATGTTGGAGACGCTGTCGAGCATGTCGCGGGCAGCGCGGATGCGCAGGCCGGCGTAGTTCAGCAGATCAAGCAGGGGGGCTTGAGGGTTGATAAAGGCGACGGGGTGGTCGGTGGTGCTGGAGGAGGTGAAAGCTTGGTAGTCCATATCAGTGACACTCCATAACTTAGGTAATCACCACCAATCGCGGCCAAGCGAAGCAGGGTGGCAACTGTACGCGGGTTGGCCGACCGGGCCTAAGCATCCCGGCACACCCGAAGGTGTCCCACGCACAGTCGCCATAACACGAACGTGCGAGCGCAAAAAAAGCGCTTGCCTTGTTATGGGGAGCGCCTGTGCGCTTAGGATGCTGACGGCCAAGTCAGATCGCTGAATTTGCAGCGACGGGTGGGACTATAGGGAGATCCAAGGAGCCAGGCAAGGTTGTAGGTCGAGGGGTGGTTCAATTTTGTGCTGAGCATCGTTGCCAGCTATCGGGATTAATGAGGCCCCCCTAATGCCAGTCAGTTAAGGGCAAGCGCTGTCATTGTGGCGAGGGAGCTTGCTCCCGCTGGGCTGCGCAGCGGCCCCAAAAAGGCGACGGCTACGCCCCGGAGCCACTGCCGGCCCCACGGGAGCAAGCTCCCTCGCCACAGGTGATGTTTCGTTTGCTCTAGTGCTTAACTGATCGGCATTAGGGCTACCCCCCCCCGCACCCTTTTGTGTGCCGCCTAATCGTCTTTCGTACCTTTGCGTATCACTCCCTACTCAGTCGATGTGTCACGCCAAAACCTGCGCTGTCCCCATCCCCTTGATTCCCTTCAATTTCCCAATCCCCCTGTTATCCCCTCCCATCCCATGGCACACTTCCTGCTGTCTATTCCGTTGTTACATACCATATTCCGGTATAGCGGAATAAACACCATCCTTGGAGTGCTTGTCATGCATCGCGGACTTTCCTTGTTTAAAGCGTGTGTGTTGCTTGCTGTGTCGTTGGCTGGGGCTGTGGGGGTTGCGCAGGCGGCGGACGTTAAGTTGGATTCGGTGCTCAAGCGTGGGCATTTGATTGTCGGGACGGGCAGTACCAATGCGCCGTGGCACTTCCAGGGGGCGGACGGGAAGTTGCAGGGGTTCGATATTGATATCGCCAGGATGGTGGCCAAGGGGTTGTTCAATGACCCGAGCAAGGTGGAGTTTGTGGTGCAGTCGTCTGATGCGCGGATTCCCAATCTGCTGACGGATAAGGTCGATATGAGCTGTCAGTTCATTACGGTCACCGCCAGCCGCGCGCAGCAGGTGGCGTTTACCTTGCCGTATTACCGCGAGGGGGTGGGGCTGCTGTTGCCGGCTAACAGCAAGTACAAGGAGATCGATGACCTCAAGGCCGGGGGGGATGGGGTGACGGTGGCGGTGTTGCAGAACGTGTATGCCGAGGAGTTGGTGCACCAGGCGTTGCCCAAGGCCAAGGTTGATCAGTACGACAGTGTCGATTTGATGTATCAGGCGGTGAACTCGGGGCGGGCCGATGCGGCGGCCACCGATCAGTCGTCGGTGAAGTATCTGATGGTGCAGAACCCCGGGCGCTATCGCAGCCCGGCCTATGCCTGGAGCCCGCAAACCTATGCCTGCGCGGTCAAGCGTGGGGATCAGGACTGGTTGAATTTCGTCAATACCACCTTGCACGAGGCGATGACCGGGGTTGAGTTCCCGACTTACGCGGCGTCGTTCAAGCAGTGGTTCGGTGTGGATCTGCCAACGCCAGAAATCGGTTTCCCCGTCGAATTCAAGTGAAAACGACTGCGCTCGGAAATACGGCGTTGAAAACGGGATCGCACTGCTCATTGACTGACGTCAACTCCGCTTGCTCATCCGTTTTCGCCTTGTCTTTCTTTCGCTCGCTACGTTTTCAACACACCCATTGCTGAGTGGGGCGCCCCTCGAAAGCGCCCCGCTCAAGGTAGTGCCGACCATGAATTATCAGTTGAACTTTGCCGCCGTGTGGCGCGATTTCGACACCTTGCTGGCGGGGCTCGGTTTGGGCTTGCAGCTGGCGCTGGTGTCGATCGCCATCGGTTGTGTGATCGGCCTGATGATGGCCTTTGCCTTGTTGAGCCGGCATCGGGCGTTGCGGGTGTTGGCCTCGGTGTATGTGACGGTGATCCGCAATACGCCGATTCTGGTGCTGATTCTGTTGATCTATTTCGCCCTGCCGAGCCTGGGCATTCGCCTGGATAAAGTGCCGTCGTTCATCGTCACTTTGTCGCTGTACGCGGGGGCGTATCTGACCGAGGTGTTTCGCGCCGGGCTGTTGAGTATTCCCAAGGGCCAGCGCGAGGCGGGCCTGGCCATTGGCCTGGGGGAATGGCAGGTGCGGGCTTATGTGACGGTGCCGGTGATGCTGCGCAATGTGTTGCCGGCGCTGTCCAACAACTTTATTTCGCTGTTCAAGGACACCTCCCTGGCCGCCGCCATTGCGGTGCCGGAGCTGACTTATTACGCGCGCAAGATCAACGTTGAAAGCTACCGGGTGATTGAGACCTGGATGGTGACCACGGCGTTGTATGTGGCGGCCTGTTACCTCATTGCCATGCTGTTGCGCCATCTGGAGCAGCGGTTGGCGATCCGTCGCTAGGAGCCCGGTATGTATCAAGCACCCAGTTGGTGGCATGAGTTGTGGTTGGCCCGCGAGACGCTGTGGGCGGGGTTTCAGACCAGTGTCGGCTGTTCGGCCCTGGCGATTGTGTTCGGCACCCTGATCGGGATGTTCGCCGGGCTGGTGCTGACCTATGGCCGGTGGTGGATGCGGGCGCCGTTTCGGTTGTATGTGGACCTGATCCGTGGCACGCCGGTGTTTGTGCTGGTGCTGGCGTGTTTTTACATGGCACCGGCCCTGGGCTGGCAGATCGGCGCATTCGAGGCCGGGGCCCTGGGCCTGACGCTGTTTTGCGGCTCTCACGTGGCGGAGATTGTGCGTGGTGCGTTGCAGGCGATCCCCCGGGGGCAGATGGAGGCGAGCCAGGCCATTGGCCTGACGTTCAAGCAGGCGCTGGCTTATGTGCTGTTGCCCCAGGCGCTGCGGCAGATTCTGCCGACCTGGGTCAATTCCTCGACGGAGATCGTCAAGGCCTCGACCCTGCTCTCGGTGATCGGCGTCGCCGAGTTGTTGCTCAGCACCCAGCAAATCATCGCCCGCACCTTTATGACGCTGGAGTTTTACCTGTTCGCCGGTGTGCTGTTTTTCCTTATCAACTACGGCATCGAACTCTTCGGCCGGACCATTGAAAAGCGGGTGGCCTTGCCATGACTCACGCTCACGTTTCCCTGCCAGCCGGCCAGCAGCCGTTGCTGAGCATTCGTAACCTGCACAAGCAATACGGCGCGGTGGAGGTGCTCAAGGGCGTCGACCTGGAGATGCCACGGGGCAATGTGGTGACCCTGATCGGCTCCAGCGGCTCGGGCAAGACCACGTTGTTGCGCTGCGTGAATATGCTGGAGGAATTCCAGGGCGGGCAGATTCTGCTCGACGGCGAATCCATCGGCTACCACGAGGTCAACGGCAAGCGTCTGCGCCACCCGGAGAAGGTGATTGCCCAGCATCGGGCGATGACCGGGATGGCCTTTCAGCAGTTCAACCTGTTCCCTCATCTGACCGCGTTGCAAAACGTGACCCTGGGCCTGATCAAGGTCAAGAAGCTGGCCCGGGACGAGGCCGTGGCCCTGGCGGAAAAATGGCTGGAGCGGGTCGGGCTGCTGGAGCGCCGCGATCACTTTCCCGGGCAGTTGTCCGGCGGCCAGCAGCAGCGCGTGGCCATCGCCCGGGCCATTGCCATGAACCCGAGCCTGATGCTGTTCGACGAGGTGACCTCGGCCCTGGACCCGGAGTTGGTGGCCGAGGTGCTGAACGTGATCAAGGGCCTGGCGGACGAGGGCATGACCATGTTGCTGGTGACCCACGAAATGCGCTTTGCGTTCGAGGTTTCGGACCAGATTGTGTTTATGAACCAGGGCCGCATCGAGGAGCAGGGGCCGCCCAAAGAACTCTTCGAGCGCCCGCAGTCGCCGCGCCTGGCGGAGTTTTTGAAGAACACCCGTTTCTGATTTTTAACTGCCTTTCAAACAGGAGAAGTACCCATGAGCATTACTCGTTACGGCACCGGCAGCACCGCTGGAGGCGGTCAGCCTCGTCCTTTCGCCCGCGCCGTGGAGGCCGATGGCTGGCTGCATGTGTCGGGGCAAGTGCCGGCCCTGGACGGCGAGATCATCACCGGCGGGATCGTCGAGCAAACCCGGCAGACCATGCGCAACCTGGTGGCGATTCTGGAGGAGGCCGGGTACGGCCTGGAGGACGTGGTGCGGGTTGGCGTGTGGCTCGAAGACCCGCGGGATTTCTGGAGCTTCAACAAGGTGTTCGGCGAGTATTTCAAGCCCGAACATGCACCGGCCCGGGCCTGCGTACAGGCCAATATGATGGTGGATTGCAAGGTTGAAATTGATTGCGTTGCCTACAAGAAGCGCTAAGTGCTCTGCCGCATGGGGCAAGTGAGGATAGAGTGAGCGACCAATTTCCAGGGGAATGCCAGATAGATGACTGAAGACACCATCAAGCGCCGGGCCAAGGGCCTGGATCGGGCGTTCGATATTCTTGATTTCCTCAAGGAGGTCGGTCAGCCGTTGCGCCCCAACGATATCGCCAACGGCATCGGCAGCCCCAAGTCCACGGTCTACGAGCTGGTGGCGTCCTTGCTGGAGCGGCGGATTCTGGAGCCGGTGGGCAAGGATGGGCATGTGTACCTGGGCCGCCAGTTGTACTTTCTCGGCCAGGCCCATTTGCGCCATTTCGACCTGAGCCGCGAGGCCGATCAGGCCTTGCAGGAAATCGTCAGCCAGACCCACGAAACCGCGCAGATGTGCCTGCTCAACGGGCGCAAATACACCGTGGCGCTGATGAAGGAGGGCGAGCGGCATTTCCGTATTTCCTCGGACATCGGCGAGAACGCGCCGATTCCCTGGACCGCTTCCGGGCGGCTGTTGCTGGGGCATTTGAGCGATGCGCAGATTGTCGATCTGATCGATGAGCGGGACTTCATTCTGCCCGACGGTGAACGCCTGCCCCTGGAGACGTTCCTCACGCAAATCCGCCAGGCCACCGAGGATGGGTTCTTTTCCTTCGACAGCGTGGCCGACACCTTCACCCATTGCTTTGCCGCGCCGGTACGGGATGAGCGCGGGGTGTGCATCTGCACCCTGTGCATCGTCGCGCCCCGGGCCGACGCCCAGACCCACTATCAGGAATACCGCCGGGTGCTGATCGACAGCGCCAACCGCCTGGCCCGGCGTATCAACGATTAATGCTGCCCGGCGGCTGTGCGCAGCCGCCTTGAATAAGGAGTGCCAACATGTCTTCCGTTTTTGATCTGCCGCTGGTGGAAAAGGGCGCCGCTGCCAAGGGCGCGAGCCTGTTGCAGGACGTCAGCCTGCCGGCCCTGGTGCTGCACCGCGCGGCCCTGGAACACAACATCCGCTGGATGCAGACGTTCGTCAGCGACAGCGGCGCCGAGCTGGCGCCCCACGGCAAGACCAGCATGATGCCGGGCTTGTTCCAGCGTCAGCTGGAGGCCGGCGCCTGGGGCATCACCCTGGCCACCGCGGTGCAGACCCGCGCCGCCTACGCCCATGGCGTGCGCCGGGTGTTGATGGCCAACCAGCTGGTAGGCGCGCCAAACATGGCGCTGATCGCCGAGCTGCTGGCGGACCCGGATTTCGACTTTTATTGCATGGTGGATCACCCGGACAGCGTGGCCGACCTGGGGGCGTTTTTCGCTCAGCGCGGGGTCCGGCTCAAGGTGATGATCGAGTACGGCGTGGTCGGCGGGCGTTGTGGCTGCCGCAGCGAGCAGGAGGTGTTGGCGTTGGCCAAGGCGATCCAGGCGCAGCCGGCCCTGGCCCTGTGCGGGATCGAAGGTTATGAGGGGGTGATCCATGGCGATCAGGCCATCAGCGGCATTCGCCAGTTCGCCGACTCCCTGGTGCGCCTGGCGGTGGACCTGCACAACGACGGGCTGTTCGCCATCGAGCGGCCGATCATCACCGCCTCGGGTTCGGCCTGGTACGACCTGATTGCCGAATCCTTCGAGACCCACAACGCCAAGGGGCGTTTCCTCAGTGTGCTGCGCCCGGGCAGTTACGTGGCCCATGACCACGGCATCTATAAAGAAGCGCAGTGCTGCGTGCTGGATCGCCGCGCCGACCTGGAGGAAGGCCTGCGCCCGGCCATGGAGGTCTGGGCCCATGTGCAGTCGCTGCCGGAGCCGGGTTTTGCCGTGGTGGCCCTGGGCAAGCGCGATGTGGCCTACGACGCCGGCCTGCCGGTGCCGCTGCGGCGTTATCGCGCCGGGACCGAGGCCAGCGCCGGGGATGATGTGGGGGCGTGCAAGGTCACGGCGGTGATGGATCAGCATGCGTTTCTCACTGTGGCGCCGGGGGTGGAGCTGCGCATTGGCGACATCATTTCCTTCGGCACTTCGCACCCGTGTCTGACCTTCGATAAATGGCGCACCGGGTTGCTGGTGGATGAGCACCTGCGAGTGATCGAGAGCCTGGACACCTGCTTCTAGAAGCACGCGGCAACGGTGCGCTCCCCCGGGGCGCACCCTTATCACTTCGGGCGCAGAGGTGCCACGCATGAACCACACCCTCCGCATCGCCTGCATCGGCGAATGCATGATCGAGTTGCAACAACGCCACGACGGCAGCCTGCAACAGAGTTTTGGCGGCGATACCTTGAACAGCGCGGTGTACCTGTCCCGGGAGTTGCACGGCCAGGGGCGGGTGGATTACGTCACCGCCCTGGGCGATGACAGTTTCAGTGAGGCCATGTGCCAAAGCTGGGCTGCCGAAGGCATTGGCCTGGAGCGGGTGCAACGCCTGCCTGGGCGCTTGCCCGGCCTGTACTGCATCCAGACCGATGCCCAGGGCGAGCGGCGCTTTTTGTATTGGCGCAATGAGGCGGCGGTCCGCGACTGCTTCACCACCCCGGCGGCGGCGCCGATGCTTGCGGCCCTGCCGGGCTATGACGTGCTGTATTTCAGTGGCATCACCCTGGCGGTGCTGGGGCCGGTGGGGCGCGAGAGGTTGCTGGAGGTGTTGATCGAGGCGCATAAGCGGGGGGCGCAGATTGTGTTCGATAACAACTACCGGCCGCGGTTGTGGATGTCGGTCGAACAGGCCCGGGCGGCGTACCGTGCGGTGTTGCAGCATGTGGACCTGGCGCTGTTGACCCTGGATGACGAGCAGGCGTTGTTTGGGTTTGCCGACAGTGCAGCGGTGTTTGCGGCGTATGCCGATAGGGCGGAAGTGGTGCTCAAGCGCGGCGCCGAACCTTGTTTGATCCGCTGCGCCGGGGAATCTTTCGAGGTGCCAGGGCAGCGGGTGGAAAAGGTCGTGGACACTACGGCGGCAGGGGATTCGTTCAGCGCCGCGTACCTGGCCAGGCGCCTGTTGGGCGGCAGCCCGCTGGAGGCTGCTGAGGCGGGGCACCGCTTGGCCAGCCAGGTCATCCAGTTCCCCGGCGCGCTGATCCCTCGAAATTAACCCTGTCGTTCCGTCGTCCTGTAGCCGAGCCTATCGGCAGCGGCTACAGGGGGCGGCGGTGCGGGTTAGTCGCGGTAGAAGACTTGCACCAGGTGGTAGCCGAATTTGCTTTTGATGGGGCCATGCACGGTGCGCAGGGGCTTTTTGAAGATGACCTGGTCGATGGCGCCGACCATCTGTCCCGGTCGTACTTCGCCCAGGTCGCCGCCGCGTTTGCCGGAGGGGCAGGTGGAGAACTTCTTGGCCAGCACATCGAAGGCTTCGCCCTTGGCGATGCGTTGCTTGAGTTGCTCGGCCTCTTCGGCAGTTTTCACCAGGATATGGCGGGCTTGGGCTTTCATCGGGCAGTTACCTTGGAACGGTGCGGACGGCGGCCGCGGATTATGCCTGAAATCAACCAGGCTGACTGATCATCTGGCGAATCTTCTGGGCCAGGTCGTCGATGGAAAACGGCTTGGCCATCAGGTCCATGCCGGCTTCGAGAAAGCCCTGGCGTTCGGCGGCCTTTTCCGCGTAACCGGTCATGAACAGCACCTTGAGCTGCGGCCGCTGTTGCCGGGCGATCTCCGCCAGCTGGCGGCCGTTCATCCCCGGCAGGCCGACGTCGGTCACCAGCAGGTCAACGCGGATCGGCGACTCCAGCAGCGGCAGCGCGCTTTTGGCGTCTTCGGCCTCGAACGCGGTGTAGCCCAGTTCCCCGAGCACATTGAGTACCAGCATGCGCACCGCCGGGTCGTCCTCGACCACCACCACGGTTTCGCCGGCCATGGCGCAGGGTGCCTCGCCGGTGCCGTCGGGTATGGGTTTTTCCTCGGGGGCGGCATACAGCCGGGGCAGGTACAGGCGCACGCTGGTGCCCTGGTTGGGTTCGCTGGTGATGGTCACGTGGCCGCCGGACTGCTGGGCAAAACCATAGATCATCGACAGCCCCAGGCCCGTGCCCTGGCCAATGGGTTTGGTGGTGAAAAACGGATCGAACGCCTTGGCCAGCACCCGCGGGCTCATGCCGGCCCCGTTGTCGCGGACGCCGAGCATCACGTAGTCGCCGGCCTTGACCGGTTCCAGGGTGCGGATGTCACTGCCGTCGAGGTAGCTGTTGGCGGTTTCGATCAGCAGTTCGCCGCCGTGGGGCATGGCGTCGCGGGCGTTGATCACCAGGTTGAGCAGGGCGTTTTCCAGTTGGCTGGCATCGGTGTTGACCGGCCACACACCTTCGCCCAGCGCCAGCTTGAGCTCGATGTGCTCGCCCTTGGTGTGGATGAACAGCTCTTGCAGGGACTGCACCAGCTGGTTCGGGTCCAGGGGCTGGCGGTCCAGGGACTGGCGGCGGGAGAACGCCAGCAAGCGATGGGTGAGGGCGGCGGCGCGCTTGGCCGAGGACACCGCGGCTTCGGTAAAACGGCCGATCTCGGCGCTGCGGCCGTTGTCGATATAGCGCTGCATCAGGTCGAGGCTGCCGATGATGCCGGTCAGCATATTGTTGAAGTCATGGGCGATGCCGCCGGTGAGCTGGCCCACGGCTTCCATCTTCTGCGCGTGGCGCAACGCTTCTTCGGCGCGCTCGCGTTCGAACATCTCGCTCTGCAAGCGCTGGTTGGCGGTGGCCAGGGCCTGGGTGCGTTGGTTGACCCGCTCTTCAAGGGTCTCGTTGAGGTTGCGCAGGGCCTCTTCGGTTTGCCGGCGCTCGGTCTCGTCGATCACGAAAATATAAAAGCCGTTGACCGCCCCGTCGGCGCTGTAGCGCGGCAGGTATTTCATCAGTGCATGCCGTGGGCGGCCGTCGCGATGGGGCGAGTCGGCCTCGAAGCTGCAGGGGGTGCCCGCCAGCGCGGCGCTGATCTGCTCGACGCGGGTGGCGTAGATCTCGTCGCCGATCACCTCGCGGATGCTCTTGCCGTATAGCTCTTGCGGGGTCAGGCCGTACCAGTCGAGGTAGGCGCTGTTGTTCAGGCGAAAGCGCTCATCGCGGTCGACGTAGCCGATCAGCACCGGCATGGCATTGATGATCAGTTGCAGCTCGGTCTGGCTCTGGCGCAGCGCCTGTTCCATCTGCTTGCGTTCGGTAAGGTCCAGGGCAGCACCCAGAAAACGCGTCGGCCGCCCGTGGTGGTCCTTGTAGCAACGGCCCCGGGCAAACACCCAGCGCACCTGGCCGTCGGCCAGTTGCAGGCGGTATTCCTCGGCGTATTCGGTGCCATGGGTGATGCAGTGCTTGATGCTGCGCGCCACCATGCCACGGTCTTCGGGGTGCACGCCGTTGAGGTAGTCGCTGATGGGCAGTTGCCCGGCCTGCAACGGATCGATGCTGTGCAGCTGGGCGAAGTGCGCATCGGCGATAAAGCGGTCGTCGCCGATGTTCCAGTCCCAGGTGCCCACCGCATCGGTGGCGGCCAGGGCCAGTTGCAGGCGCTCTTCGGTTTCGTGCTGGGCCTTGAGGCTGGCCTCGGAGCGCTGCTTGAGTTCGAGGGCGATGCGCCGCCGTTCGCTGGTTTCGATGGCGGTAATCAGCACCCCGGCCACTTCGCCACGCTCGTCGCGGATCGGGCTGTAGGTCAGGTCGAGCCACAGGTCGGATTCGCGACCGCCGTTTTGCAGGGTAAAGCGTTGTTCATTGAAGCTGCGCACCTGGCCCTTGAGCACGGCGCTGTAGATGGGGGCGGTGAACTCCTTGAGTTCCGGCCAGGCCAGGTCCACCGGTTTGCCGAAGGCCTGGGGGTGCTTGTTGCCCGCCAGCAGGGCAAAGCCGTCGTTGTAGATTTGCGTCAGTTGTTCGCCCCACAACAGCATCATCGGCATCGGCGAGTGGATCACGATGTCCACGGCGGTGCGCAGGCTTTGCGGCCATTGGCCGGCTGCCCCCAGGGGGGTGGTGGTCCAGTCCAGCCGAGCAATCAGGGTTTCGGCTTCGCGGGCATTGGGGGAGACGTTCATGTCGAGGGTCCTGGGTGAAGCTCGATTCTAGAGCCGCGTCAGCAGAGGCATGCAAGCAGTAGACGGCTGGCACTTCAAAAAGTCCCATGCTTGGGGATTTCTATTCAAACGGAGGGGCTCGGCGCCGGTGAGTGGCGTATTTCACTCGTTTTTGCCACGGATGACCAGTCTAGACAGGTTGCGGGGCATGACGACACCGGCAGAAGGCGTTTTTTGCGCGGGTTCAGGCGGCTCGGGCCAGGAGGGGGCACCTCTCTGGCCCGGCGGTTATCGATGGGCGATCGGGGTCAGGTGGCGAGTTCCGCGCGGTCGCGAAACTGCTCCAGGGCCTCGGGGTTGGCCAGGGCATCGGTGTTTTTCACCGGCATGCCGTGCACCACGTTGCGCACGGCCAACTCGACGATCTTGCCGCTGATGGTGCGCGGAATGTCGCTGACCTGGAGGATCTTCGCCGGCACATGGCGCGGTGTGGTGTTGGCGCGGATCACCTGGCGGATCTGCTCTTGCAGCGCTGCATCGAGCTGCACGCCGTCCTGCAGGCGCACAAACAGCACCACCCGCACGTCGCCGTCCCACTGCTGGCCGATGGCCAGGCTTTCGCTGACCTGCTGCACTTTTTCCACTTGGCGGTAGATCTCCGCCGTGCCGATGCGCACGCCGCCGGGGTTGAGCACCGCATCCGAGCGGCCATGAATCAGCCAGCTGCCGTGGGCCAGTTGTTCGGCGTAGTCGCCCTGGGCCCAGACCCCGGGGAACTGGCTGAAATACGAGGCCCGCAGTTTTTCCTGCTGCGGGTCGTTCCACAAGCCGATGGGCATCGCCGGGAAGTGGCGGGTGCAGACCAGCTCGCCCTTTTCGCCGATCACCGGCTGGCCCTGGTCATTCCACACTTCGATGGCCATGCCCAGGCTCTTGCCTTGCATTTCGCCACGGCGCACCGGCTGCAACGGGTTGCCGATGACAAAGCAGGACACGATATCGGTGCCACCCGACATCGAGGCCAGGCACAGCTCCTGTTTCAGTTCGCGGTACACGTAGTCGTAGCTGTGCGGCGACAGCGGCGAGCCGGTGCAGAGCAGGGTCTTGAGGCTGCCCAGGTCATGGCTGAGGCGCGGTTGCAGGCCGGCCTTTTCCAGGGCCGCGAGGTATTTGGGGCTGGTGCCGAACACGCTGATGGCTTCCTGGTCGACCAGGTCCAGCAGGTGCTCGGGGCCGGGGTGGAACGGCGAGCCGTCATACAACACCAGGCTTGCACCCACCGCCAGGGCCGAGACCAGCCAGTTCCACATCATCCAGCCGCAGGTGGTGTAGTAGAACAGCACGTCGCCGGGGCCCAGGTCGGTGTTCAGGCCGTGCTCCTTGGCGTGTTGCAGGAGCACGCCGCCGGTGCTGTGGACGATGCACTTGGGCACGCCGGTGGTGCCGCTGGAATAGAGGATGTACAGCGGATGGGCGAAAGGCACGGCGACGAATTCAGGCGTGCCGCCGGGGCGGTAGAAGCTGTCCCATAGCGCGACCTTGGCCGGGGTGTGGAAGTCGTCGACCCGGGCTTCGGGGCGCGCGTAGGGCACGATGATCAGCTGTTGCAGGGACGGCAGGCGTTCGAGGATCTCGTTGAGTTTGGCGCTCTGGTCGATGTCCTTGCCGGCGTAGCGGTAACCGGCGCAGGTGATCAGCACCTTGGGTTCTATCTGGCCAAAGCGGTCGATCACGCCCTGGGTGCCGAAGTCCGGCGAGGAGCAGGACCAGATCGCCCCGAGGCTGGTGGTGGCCAGCATGCCGACCAGGGTCTGCCAGGTGTTGGGCATGCACGCCGCCACCCGGTCGCCCAGGCCCACGCCGGCCGCGCGCAGGCTCTGTTGCAGGCCGGCGACATGGGCCGCCAGCTCGGCGAAGGTCAGTTGTTCGCGTTGGCCGTTCTCGTTGATCGCCACCACGGCGACCCCGTTATCCCGGCGCCTGAGCAGGTGTTCGGCAAAGTTCAGGGTGGCCCCGGGAAACCACTCGGCGCTGGGCATCTGCGGGCCTTCGCGCAGCACGCACTCGGGCGGCTGCTCAAAGCGCACCTCAAAGAAATCGACAATCGCCTGCCAGAAGTCCTGGCGCTGGTCGATGCTCCACTGGTGCAGGGACGGGTAGTCGTCGAGGGTCAGGTGGTGGCGTTGATTGATCAAGCGGCGAAAGGCGTCGATGCGCGTCTTGCCGATGCGCTCGGCGCTGGGTTGCCAGAGAATGTCGGACATGCAAGGCCTCTATTTCTTCTTATGTGGGGTGGGGCTGTGTCGCTGTTTGTGGCGAGGGAGCTTGCTCCCGCTGGGGCGCGTAGCGGCCCCAAAAAGGCGACGGCTACGCCCCGGAGCGTCGGCCGGCCCCACGGGAGCAAGCTCCCTCGCCACAGGTGATGTTTCGTTCGCTCTAGCGCTTAACTGATCGGCATTAGGGCATGGGCAGTGTTACTGCGCCAGCCACCCGCCATCGATGTTCCACGCCGCGCCGCGCACCTGGCTGCCGGCTTCGCTGCATAAAAATAGCACCAACTCACCCAGGTGAGCCGGGGTCACGAACTCCAGGGACGGCTGTTTTTCTGCCAGCAGGTCATGCTGCGCCTGTTGCGGATCGACGCCGCTGGCAGCGCGGTCGTCGATCTGTTTTTGCACCAGCGGGGTCAGCACCCACCCCGGGCAGATGGCGTTGCAGGTGACGTTGCTGGCGGCGGTTTCCAGGCCCACCACCTTGGTCAGGCCGATCACCCCGTGCTTGGCCGCGACATAGGCGGCCTTGCCCACCGAACCCACCTGGCCGTGCACCGAGGCAATGTTGATGATTCGCCCCCAGCCCTTGGCGCGCATCCCCGGCAACCCCAGGCGCGTGCTGTGGAACACCGACGACAGGTTGATGGCGATGATCGAGTCCCAGCGCTCCACCGGGAACTCTTCCACCGCCGCCACGTGCTGGATCCCGGCGTTGTTGACCAGGATGTCGACGCCGCCGAACTCACGCTCGGCGTAGGCGAACATCTCGGTGATCTGCGCCGGGTCGCTGACGTCCGCCGGGTGGTGCCCGACCCGGGTGCCGAACTGCGCCACCTCGGCGATGACCTTCGACGCATCGCCGAAGCCGTTGAGGATCAGGTTGGCCCCAGCCTTGGCCAGGCCCAGGGCAATCCCCAGGCCGATGCCGCTGGTGGAGCCGGTCACAAGGGCGGTCTTGCCGGAAAGAGTGGTCATCAATACCTCACACAATGCCTGTGGCGTAGAAAGTGGCGATCACGACAAACACCGCCAGCGTCTTGATCAGCGTAATGCAGAAAATGTCTTTGTAGGCTTCGCGGTGGGTCAGCCCGGTCACCGCCAGCAGGGTGATCACCGCGCCGTTGTGGGGCAGGGTGTCCATGCCGCCGCTGGCCATGGCGGCCACCCGGTGCAGCACTTCCAGGGGAATGTTGGCGGCGTGGGCGGCGCTGATAAAACTCTCGGACATGGCCGCCAGGGCGATGCTCATGCCGCCCGAGGCCGAACCGGTGATGCCGGCCAGCAGGGTCACGGTGATGGCTTCGTTGACCAGCGGGTTGGGGATGCTTTTCAGCCAGTCCGCCAGCACCAGGAAGCCCGGCAGGGAGGCGATCACCGCGCCAAAACCGTATTCCGACGCGGTATTCATCGCCGCCAGCAGCGCGCCGCTGACTGCGCTTTTGCTGCCTTCGGCGAGTTTGCTGCGAATCGCCGAGAAACCGAATGCCAGCACCATCAGGATGCCGATCAACAAGGCCGCCTGCACCGCCCAGATTGCCGTGAGCTTGGCGATCTCGGTGGTCACCGGCGCGGTCATGCCCGGCAGCGCCAGGCTGTGGGTCTTGCCGTACCACAGCGGGATCCAGTGGGTGAACAGCAGGTTCATGATGCCCACCATCAACAGCGGCGAGAGGGCGATCCAGGGGTTGGGCAGTTGGATATCTTCGGCGGTTTCCGGCTCGTTGCGCAGTTCGGTGCCGTAGCCTTCACCGGCCTTCTGCGCCTTGTTGCGCTGGCGCTGGAGGAACAGCATGCCGGCGCAGAACACGAAGATGGTGCCGATCACCCCCAGCCACGGCGCGGCCCAGGCGGTGGTGTTGAAGAAGGTGCTGGGGATGATGTTCTGGATCTGCGGCGTGCCGGGCAGGGCGTCCATGGTGAAGGAAAACGCGCCCAGGGCGATGGTCGCCGGGATCAGGCGCTTGGGGATGTTGCTCTGGCGGAACATCTCGGCGGCGAACGGGTAGACCGCAAACACCACCACAAACAGCGAAACGCCGCCGTAGGTCAGCAGGGCGCAGACCAGCACGATCACCAGCATGGCCTGGCGGGTGCCCAGCAGGCGGATGGCGGCGGCAACGATGGAGCGGGAAAAGCCCGACAGCTCGATCAGCTTGCCGAACACCGCGCCCAGCAGGAACACCGGGAAGTAGAGTTTGATAAAGCCGACCATCTTCTCCATGAACACCCCGGTAAAGGCGGGCGCCACGGCGGATGGGTCGGTGAGCAGCACCGCACCGAGGGCGGCAATGGGGGCAAACAGGATGACGCTGTAGCCACGGTAGGCCGCCAGCATCAGCAGCGCCAGGGCTGCCAGGGCAATGATCACACTCATGGTGTGTCTCTCCAGAATTGTTATTTTTGTGGGGTGTTGCGTGTGGAGAGGCGTATAGCGAGAACTGTGCCAGATATCTAACTTTATGAAAAATAAGGATATTTTTTATTTTATCACGGTTGTGGCTGCACTAATTCTCAAAATCGAGACGGCGTGGCGAGGGAGCTTGCTCCCGCTGGGGTGCGCAGCGCTCCCAAACCAGCCTCCGGGTTGGGTCAGCAATACCAAAGTTTTGGGGTTTTGGGCCGCGTTGCGGCCCAGCGGGAGCAAGCTCCCTAGCCACGGACTGAGTTGTCTCTATGTGGAGAGTTATGTCTCGTTATTGAGACTCGGCAATCCCCAGCGCCGCCATCTTCTTGTACAAGGTCGAGCGCCCCAACCCCAGGCGCCGGGCCGCTTCGTCTACCTTGCCGGCGCATTGCGCCAGGGTGCTGCTGATCAGTTGCCGATCGAACCGTTCCCGGGCGGCGGCGAAGGTTTCCTGGGGTTGCGCCTCGATCATCTGAGGGGCGGCATCCCGTGGCAGCGGGCTGAAACTGCCGATGGCCGCCCGAATATCCTCGGCATTGAGCATCAGCTTGTCGCTCAGCAGCGCCGCCCGTTCCAGCACATTGCGCAGCTCGCGAATATTGCCCGGCCAGCCATGCTGGCCCAGCAGGGCGAGCGCCTCGCGGTCCAGTTCATGCTGGCTGCGCAGTTCTTCGAGAATGCCTTCGCTCAGGGCCGGCAGGTCGTCCAGGCGCTCGCGCAGGGCGGGCACCTGGATCGGCAGCACATTGAGCCGGTAATAGAGGTCGGCGCGAAACTCGCCACGCTTGATGGCGGCCTCAAGGTCGGTGGAGGTGGCGGCGATGATTCGCACATCACTCTGGATCACCTCATTGGAGCCCACCGGTTCGAATTCCTTTTCCTGCAACACCCGCAGCAGCTTGCTTTGCAGGGGCAGGGGCATGTCGCCGATTTCATCGAGAAACAGGGTGCCGCCCTGGGCGATCTGCAATTTGCCGGAGCGGCCCTTGCGGTCGGCGCCAGTGAAGGCCCCGGGGGCGGTGCCGAAGAACTCCGCTTCCAGCAGGGCTTCGGGGATAGCCGCGCTGTTGATGCTGACAAAGGCCTTGTGCGCGCGCGGCGAGGCGGCGTGGATGGCCTGGGCCAGCAGCTCCTTGCCGGTGCCGGTTTCCCCCAGCAGCAACACCGGGGAGTCGGCGCTGGCGCTGCGGCGGGCGCGGCGCTTGACTTCGAGGCTGGCGGCGCTGGTGCCGATGAAGTGGGCGAAGTTGTACTTGGTCTGCCGCGAGCGCAGCAGGGAGCGGGTCGAGGCCAGTTCTTCCTGCATGCTCAGGTAGCGCTTGAGCATGGGTGACAAGCTGCGCAGCTCATCGAACAGGGCAAAGCCGATGGCGCCGATCACGCTGCCGGCGGCGTCATGGATCGGCAGCCGCATCACCACCAGCGGCTCCTTGGGGGTGTCTTGCATGTCCAGCAGGATCGGGCGCCCGGTGCGCACCACCTCCCGCAACAGGCTGCCGGGGATCACGCTTTCGCAGGCCTTGCCGATGGCGAAGGCGGCTGATTCCAGGCCAAAACGCCGGGCATAACGCTCGTTCATCCAGACGATATTGGCGTCGCGGTCGACGATCACCGTGCCCTCGCTGGACTGCTCGATGATCTCGAACAGCGAACGGATCGCCAACTGGCGCACCCGCTTATAGTCCTTGAGGTTTTCGCTGTCGTTCATGCTGGCATCCAGAAAATGTGCGCCCGGGATTATGCCCGATGATTCAAACCCTGTAGCCGCTGCCTCGTACCTCGGCAGCAGCTAGGTTGCGGCGTTACGGCAACTATCCAGGCTGCGCAGCGGCCAGCAGTTCTTGGGTGTACGGGTGCTGGGGAGCTTCGAACACCTCGTGGCTGGGGCCTTGCTCGACGACTTTGCCGTCCTTGATCACGATCATGTCGTGGGCCAGGGCGCGGACCACCGCCAGGTCGTGGCTGATAAACAGGTAGGTCAGGCCGTGTTTTTCCTGCAAGTGGCGCAGCAGCGCGACCACTTGCTTTTGCACCGTGCGGTCCAGGGCCGAGGTCGGTTCGTCGAGCAGGATCAGCGCCGGTTTCAGCACCAGGGCGCGGGCGATGGCGATGCGCTGGCGCTGGCCGCCGGAGAATTCATGGGGGTAGCGATGACGGCTGGCAGGGTCCAGGCCGACCTCCTGCAGCACCTGGATCACCTGCGCCTCGCATTGCCTGGCGGTCGACTGGCTGTGCACCTCCAGCCCTTCGCTGATGATCTGCGCCACCGACATCCGTGGGCTCAGGCTGCCAAATGGGTCCTGGAACACCACCTGCATCTGTTTGCGCCACGGCCGCAGTTGCTTCTGGGTCAGGCCCTCCAGCGCCTGGCCCTGGAAGCGAATGCCGCCCTGGGAATCCAGCAGCCGCAAAATCGCCTGGCCCAGGGTCGATTTGCCCGAGCCCGACTCGCCGACAATTCCCAGGGTCTTGCCCTGCTGCACGCTCAGGCTGATGCCATCCACCGCCCGCAGGTAGTGCTTGCGGCGCAGCAGGCCGCCACCGATCTGGAAGTCGACCCTCAGGTTGTCCACCTCCAGCACCGTTTCCCGAGCATCGAGGCACAGCGCTTCGCCCTCGGGTTCGGCGTTGAGCAGTTCGCAGCTGTAAGGGTGAGTCGGCGCGCTGAACAGGGTTTCGCAGTCGGCCTGTTCGACGATTTCCCCGGCCTTCATCACGCACACCCGCTGGGCGATGCGCCGCACCAGGTTGAGGTCGTGGCTGATCAGCAGCAGGGACATGCCCAGGCGCTGTTGCAGGGATTTGAGCAGCAGCAGGATCTTGCGCTGCACCGTCACATCGAGGGCGGTGGTGGGTTCGTCGGCGATCAGCAGTTCCGGCTCGCAGGCCAGGGCCATGGCGATCATCACCCGCTGGCGCTGGCCGCCGGAAAGCTGGTGCGGGTAGGCCTTGAGCCGCTCTTGGGGCTTCTGGATGCCCACCAGCTCCAGCAGTTCGAGGATCCGCGCCTGGGCCTGTTTGCCCCCCAGGCCCTTGTGCAGCAGCAGGGTTTCGCCGATCTGCTTTTCGATGCTGTGCAGCGGATTGAGGGAGGTCATGGGCTCTTGGAAGATCATCGCAATGCGATTGCCCCGCAGCTTTTGCAGGGTGGCAGGCTCGGCGCCCAGCAGCTCCTGGCCCCGGTAACGCACGCTGCCGGAGCTGCTGCAACCGGTCTGCGGCAGCAGTTGCAGGATCGAGTGCGCGGTCACCGACTTGCCCGAACCGGACTCGCCCACCAGGGCCAGGCACTCACCGGGGCGGATGTCCAGGCTCAGGTCGCGGACCACCGTCTGCTCGCCGAAGGCGACATTCAGGTGGCGGATTTCGATCAGGTTGTCAGTCATTGCTACAGTCCGCTTCATGAATGTGGATCAAGATCGGGGATCAAGATCGTGGATCAAGATCGGGGATCAAAGGCATCGCGCAACGCCTCGCCGATAAACACCAGCAGCGACAGAATCAGCGCCAGGGTGAAAAACGCCGTCAGCCCCAGCCACGGTGCCTGCAGGTTCTGCTTGCCCTGGCCGATCAGCTCGCCCAGGGACGCACTGCCGGCGGGCATGCCGAAGCCGAGGAAGTCCAGGGCGGTGAGGGTGGAAATGGCGCCGGTCAGGATAAAGGGCAGGTAGCTCAAGGTGGCGTTCATGGCGTTGGGCAGAATGTGCCGCACGATCACCTTGCGATCGGTCAGGCCCAGGGCTCGCGCCGCCTTGACGTACTCCAGGTTGCGCCCGCGCAGGAACTCGGCGCGCACCACGTCGACCAGGGCCAGCCAGGAGAACAGCGCCATGATCCCCAGCAGCCACCAGAAATTGGGCTCGACGAACCCCGAGAGGATGATCAGCAGGTACAGCACCGGCAGCCCCGACCAGACCTCCAGCAAACGCTGGCCCAACAGGTCGACCCAGCCCCCGTAATAGCCTTGCAGAGCGCCGGCGGCGATGCCGATCAGTGCGCTGATGGCGGTCAGGGCCAGGGCGAACAGGATCGACACCCGCGCGCCATAAATCACCCGCGCCAGCACATCGCGCGACTGGTCGTCGGTG
The DNA here is from genome assembly GCF_000416215.1 of Pseudomonas sp. CF161. Taxonomy (NCBI): domain Bacteria; kingdom Pseudomonadati; phylum Pseudomonadota; class Gammaproteobacteria; order Pseudomonadales; family Pseudomonadaceae; genus Pseudomonas; species Pseudomonas sp. CF161. The sequence continues at coordinate 132,473 of NZ_ATLP01000033.1, read as the reverse complement.
CCCAGCCAATTCACCGCCGAGGGCGGGCTGGGGGCCGGCTGGGTCAGGTCGTAGTTGGGTGTGTCTTCACTGAACGGGATCGGCGGGAACAGCATCCAGCCGCCATCCTTGCGGATCAGTTGCTGCACGTAGTCGCTGCGGTAGTCGGCCTGGAACGGCAACTGGCCGCCGAATTCCTGTTCGGTGTAACGCTTGAACACCGGGAAGTACAACGAGCCCTGATAGCTGACCACCAGCGGCTTGTCGTTGGCGATCAGCTCGCCGCCCAGGGTCAGGATAAACAGGCCGATAAACAGCCACAGCGACCACCAGCCGCGGCGATTTTTCTTGAAGCGGTCGAAGCGCCGACGCGCCAAAGGAGAAAGCGTGAGCATCAGGCGTTCCTCGCGGCGAAGTCGATACGCGGGTCGACCAGGGTGTAGCACAGGTCGCCGATGAGTTTTATCAGCAGGCCGAACAGGGTGAAGATAAACAGCGAGCCGAACACCACCGGGTAATCCCGGGACACCGCCGCCTCGTAGCTCATGCGCCCCAGGCCATCGAGGGAGAAGATCACCTCGATCAGCAACGAGCCGGCGAAGAACACGCTGATAAAGGCCTGGGGAATGCCCGAGACCACCAGCAGCATGGCGTTGCGGAACACATGGCCGTACAGCACCCGGCGTTCGCTCAGGCCCTTGGCCCGGGCGGTGACCACGTACTGGCGGGTGATTTCGTTGAGGAACGAGTTTTTGGTGAGGATGGTCAGGGTGGCGAAACCGCCGATCACCAGGGAGGTCACCGGCAGCACCAGGTGCCAGAAGTAGTCGGCGACCTTGCCCGGGGTGCTCAGTTGCTCGAAGTTGTCCGAGACCAGGCCGCGCACCGGAAACCAGTTCAGCGAGGTGCCGCCGGCGAACAGCACGATCAGGAACATGGCGAACAGGAACGCCGGCATGGCATAGCCGATGATGATCGCGGTGCTGCTCCAGATATCAAACTGGCTGCCGTGGTGCACCGCCTTGCGAATCCCCAGGGGGATCGACACCAGGTAGGTGATCAGGGTTGCCCAGAGGCCGAGGGAGATGGTCACCGGCATTTTTTCCAGGATCAGGTCAGTGACCGTGGCGCCACGGAAGAAGCTCTTGCCGAAATCCAGGTGCGCGTAGTTCTTGAGCATCAGCCACAGGCGTTCGTGGGCCGGTTTGTCGAAGCCGTATTGCTTCTCGATGTCCTGGATCAGTTTCGGATCGAGGCCGCGACTGGCCCGGGAGCTGCCGCTGCTCATGTCGCCGGAACCGCCGACGCTGCCACCGCCGCCGATCCCCTGCATGCGTGCAATGGCCTGTTCCACCGGGCCGCCCGGCGCGGCCTGAATGATGACGAAATTCACCAGGAGGATGATCAGCAAGGTCGGAATGATCAGCAGCAGGCGCCGCAGAATGTAGCCCAGCATCAGTGACGTCCTCCGGATTTGCCACGGCGGATCAGCTCGGCGGCCATCTGTTCATTGGTCAGTGCGGTGCTGCTGACTTCCCACCAGCTTTCGATGGCTTCGTCGTTGCTGGCGGGCACTGCCGGGATACCGAAGCGGTTCCACCACACGGTGGAGGTTCCTGGCGGGTAGTAGTTGGGGATCCAGTAGTGGTTCCACTGCAGGACCCGGTCCAGGGCATGGGCGTAGCGCAGCATCTCCGGCTGGCTGGTGGCTTTCACCACGCCATTGACCAGGGTGTCGACCGCCGGATTCTTGAGCACCATGTAGTTGTTGGAGCCGGCATCCTTGGCCGCTGCCGAGCCGAAATAGTTGAACAGCTCCATGCCCGGCGACGTGGTCACCGGGTAGCCGGTGACGATCATGTCGTAGTCGCGGGCCATCAGGCGGTTGACGTATTGCGAGGGGTCGATGCGGCGAATGTTCAAGGTGATGCCGATCTGCGCCAGGTTGCGTTTGTAGGGCAGCAGCAGGCGTTCGATGGAGTTCTGGGTGATGAGGAAGGTGAAGCTCAGGGGCTCGCCGTCGGCGTTGACCAGGGTGTCGCCCTCGGCCTTCCACCCGGCCTGTTCGAGCAGGGCCAGGGCTTGCAGCTGTTTGTCGCGGATCACCCCGCTGCCATCGGTCTTGGGCGCTTCGAAGACCTGGGTGAAGACTTCATCGGGGATCTGCCCGCGCAGCGGCTCGAGGATTTTCAGTTCTTCGGCGTCCGGCAGGCTGCGGGCGGCGAGTGCGGTGTTGGAGAAGAAACTCTGCTGGCGGATGTACATGTTGCGCATCATCTGCCGGTTGCTCCATTCGTAGTCCCAGAGCATGGCCAGGGCCTGGCGGACGCGGCGGTCCTGGAACATCGGTTTGTCCAGGTTGAACACATAGCCCTGGGCTATTTGTGGCGCCGATTTTGCGAGGTGGGCCTTTTGCAGGCGGCCGTCCTTCAGGGGCGGGCTTTCGTAGCCGACGGAATAGCCGGTGGCGGAGAACTCGCGGTTGTAGTCGTAGGCGCCGCCGCGCAGGACCTGGCGCGCGACGTCGATGTCGCCGAAATACTCGACGCTGAAACGGTCGAAGTTGTACAGGCCGCGGCTCACCGGCAGGTCCTTGCCCCACCAGTCGGGGTTGCGGGCGAAGGTGATGCTGCGTCCGGAGTCGACCTTGTCGACCCGATACGGGCCGCTGCCCAGGGGGATGTCATAGCCGCCGCCGTTGGCGAAGTCGCGACTCTTCCACCAGTGTTCTGGGAACACCGGCAGGGTCGCGATATCCAGGGGCAGGGTGCGGTTTTCGTTGCTCTTGAAGTCGAATCGGATCACTCGCGGCGATTCCACCTCGACGTTTTTGACGTCCTCGAACTGGCTGCGGTAGCGCAGGCTGCCCTGGGTCATCAGCAGGTCGTAGCTGTAGCGCACGTCTTCGGCGGTGATCGGCGTGTTGTCGGCGAAGCGCGCCTTGGGGTTGAGGTAGAAGCGCAGCGACAGGCCGTCGTCGGCGCGCTCCATCTTCTCGGCCACCAGGCCATACACGGTGTAGGGCTCATCCAGCGAGCGCTGAGCCAGGGGCGAATAGACCATCCCGTCGAGCTGGGACACGCCGATGCCTTTGTCTATATAAGGCAGGACATGGTCGAAACGGCCGATCTCCACCGCCGAGCGGCGCATGCTGCCACCCTTGGGGGCTTGCGGATTGGCGTAGGCGAAGTGGCTGAAGCCTTCGGGGTACTTGGCCGGTTCGCCGTAGACGGTCAGGGCGTGTTGCGGTGCGGCACTGGCACCTGCGGCGCCCAGCATCAGCGTCAGGGCGGTGAACATCACGGTGGGGAAAAACAGTCGCATTGTCAGCCTTACCAGCCGGGTGATCGAAGAGCATGATTTGTACGCTAGCGGCGCCTCGCTTGCCAGCCGCAAGCCATCTCCCAAACACAACGGCCCACCAAAAGGCGGGCCGTCATGGACACAAAACGCGACAGGATCAGTCCTGGCGGCTGGTCACTTCCAGCAGGTGGTAACCGAACTGGGTTTTCACCGGGCCTTGCACCACATTGATCGGGGCGCTGAACACCACGGTGTCGAATTCCTTGACCATCTGGCCAGGGCCGAACGAGCCCAGATTGCCGCCATCACGGCTGGATGGGCAGGTGGAGTTCTTTTTCGCGACTTCGGCGAAGTCTGCGCCGGCTTCGATTTCGGATTTCAGTGCGTTGCACTTGGCTTCGTCGGCAACGAGGATGTGACGGGCAGTGGCTTTGGCCATGGGGAGTTGCTCCTTTCAAGAAAGTGGAGAGCCTACCGGATTCAGGTGGCTATTTCTCGTCAAAGTTCCTTCAACGCGTTACCGCCGCGACCGCTGGCCAGCCCTCAAGGGTCAGCGCAGCCTGGCGGCAGCGGCTACGGTGCTGTCGCCGCTGCGCGGGCTGTCAGGCGGACGCCGGCAGCGCCCGCAATTGTTGCGCGGCGTTGCGCAGCAAGTGTTCGGTGGCGTCCCAGCCCAGGCAGCCGTCGGTCACCGATACGCCGTAGCGCATCGAGGGGCTCAGGGGCTGGCAGCCTTCGAACAGGTGGCTCTCCAGCATCACCGCGACCAGCGAGCGGTCGCCGTGCAGGCGCTGTTGCAGCACGTCATTGAACACCGCCGGTTGGCGCAGCGGGTCCTTGCCGCTGTTGGCGTGGCTGCAATCGACCATGATCCGCGCCGGGATCTTCAGCTTCTGCAGCTCGTGCTGCACCTGGGCCACCTGCGCGCGGTCGTAGTTAGGCCCACGGTGGCCGCCGCGCAGCACCAGGTGGGTGTCCGGGTTGCCTGGGGTCTGGATGATGGCCGGGTGGCCCTGGCTGTCGACACCGAAATGGCGATGGGGGTGCGCCGCTGAACGCATGGCGTCGCAGGCGATGCCGACACCGCCGTCGGTGCCATTCTTGAAACCCACCGGCATTGCCAGGCCGCTGGCCATCTCGCGGTGGATCTGGGATTCGGTGGTGCGTGCGCCAATCGCCACCCAGCTCAGCAGGTCATCGAAGTAGCCGGCCGCCATCGGTTGCAACAGTTCGGTGGCGATCGGCAGGCCCAGCTCGAGCATCTGCCGCATCAGCTCGCGGGACAGGGTCAGGCCGCCGGCCATGTCGTCGCTGCCGTCCAGGTGTGGGTCGTAGGCCAGGCCTTTCCAGCCGACCGTGGTCCGGGGTTTTTCGACGTAGGCGCGCATCACCAGCAGCAGGTCGTCGCTGACCTCGGCCGCCAGGCGGGCCAGATGGGTGGCGTATTCAATAGCGGACTGTGGGTCATGGATCGAGCAGGGGCCGACGACCACCAGCAAACGGGAGTCTTCACCGTTGAGAATGTTGCGCACCGCTTGGCGATGGGTGGCGACTTGCTGCTGCAAGGCCGCGCTGAGGGGCAGTTGCTGCTTGAGGGCAAGCGAGCTGGGCAGGCGCTGGGTCAGGGCTTCATTGGCAGAAGACAGGGTGGACAGCGGCAGGGCAGAGACGGACGAGTTCATGTGCAAGGCTTCCTGGGCAGGCGGCGGGGCGGTTCCCGCGCGCGGCCCTACTGGGGTGTTCGACAATTGGCCGGGTTGGCGGTTGATCCTGGGTTGCCACCAGTAGGTGACCGATCGGAGGCGGCAGGCTGTCCCGAACGGAGGTTGCTAAATCGCCAGGCGAAGGATGGGTAACGGTAATAAGTGGCGTAGTTCATGGGTCAATCCTCAGTAAATTCGGTGTGTTGCTAAAAATTTGCAGCCCTGAAAAAACAAAACCCCCGGTCGGGAAGCCGACCGGGGGTGAGAAGTTCTCTGGTGGGCGACCCGTGAAATGGGCGCCGTTTGGGTATCAGGCGCGCCAGTGGCTAAACCAATACCCAAAATAAAAGCTTGCCGGAGCGCAGACGTTGTTCACCCGGGCAGCCGCCACCGAGCGCGAGGCGCTGGCAGTGTGACGATGCGTGGAAGGGGTGAGGGGCAACATGCTGTTTCTCCGTGAAGTGGGGCGAGCTTACTTGAGGCGGGGGTCGCGATTCAATCACTAATTTCTATGGTGATTGAGGCCGGCATCTATGGATTAAGCCCCCGGAAGTTTTATGACACACTCGCTGCTCGCGAGCGTTGCCGCCCTTCAGGATCATTCATGCCGACACTGACCATTGCTGCTGCCCAATCGATTTCCGTGGCGGGCGACCTGCCTGGCAATATCGCCCGGCACCTCGACTTTATGGCCGCGGCCGCGGCCGCCGAGCAGGGCAGGCTTGGAGCGAGCGTATCGTGGGCGTCCTGTGCTCTTGAGTGAATTCGAACTGCGCCCGGCCAGCGCGGCGGACCTGGCGTTCGCCCGCGACCTCACCCGCGAAACAATGCTTGGCTATTACATTCGCCACGACCTGCTGTGGTTGGATCAGGCGTTTGACGTCGCCTGGGCCGGGCGCGAGAACTGGCTGATCTGCCGGGGTGTCGAGCGGTTGGGTTTTGTCAGCCTGAGCCGTGATCTCAAGGCGCTTTATATTCGCGAACTGCACGTGCAGGCCCGTCGCCGAGGGCAGGGCGCTGGCGCCTGGACAATCGAACAGATGTTGGCGAAGGCACGCCATGAGCGGCGCGGCCTGTTGCGCTTGACCGTGTTCAAGGACAACCCGGCCCAGGGGCTCTATCGGCGGATGGGGCTTGAGGTGGTGGGCGAAGACGAGTGTTTTCTACGGATGGAGCGGCACTGTGTCGCACCTGGCTAGCTGGGTCTGCTTCCGATTAGCTGTCAAGGCTCGACGGTAGGGAGTTGAGCGGGTATTTCGTCGGCCAGAATGATCCCGTCCTTCATGCCCAGCAGCACCGCGACTTTATGCGCTTCTCCGCGCCGACCTTTCTTGCGTCCGGCCAGCACCTGATAGGTGGTCGCTGGATCGACACCGTGTTCACGTGCGAACTGTTGGACGGATTTACCTTGGTGTTCTAGCCAGGCCTTGGCTTGTGCGGCAGTGCGGATACCGGGCATAGTTCAAAACCGTTCAAATTTGTTCAGTGCGTGAAGAGTGTAACACCCCTAGGGGTGTATAAAATGGGATCATACATCCAAATGAGTGGAATCGGTTCGCGGTTGCGACGGGAGCGAGAGCGCCTGGGCATGTCGCAGAAAGTTTTTGGTGAAATAGGCGGCGTTGAAGCCAACGCGCAAGGCAAATACGAAAGTGGCGATCGTGCGCCCAAGGCGGATTATCTGTCACGGGTCGCCGCCCAGGGGGTGGATGTGCTGTATGTGTTGACCGGCAGCCGCATTCCGGTCCATGTCGGTCATCTGAGCCAGTCGGAGGAGAAGGTGCTGGACAGCTACAGAGCGTTGTTCAAGGAGGATCAGGATGCCATCCGGCGCCTGACCGTGACCCTCGCAGAGCTCTCTGCTTCCAGTGTGTCGCGCAGAAAGGTCGGGGTGCGCGAGACCTGAGAGCCAAGCATTTACTTAGGGATAACTCGGTAAACGCTGATTATTGTGAATAGATGCTTTTTATGTCGCGCTGCCATTAGGTCTGGGCGCTGCTTTTTTGCTAAGGTGTCCGGCAACCTATAAGACCATTTCGCGAGGTGTCTGCTTGATTAGGGTGCTAGTAGTCGATGACCATGATCTCGTTCGTACAGGCATTACACGAATGCTGGCTGACATCGATGGCCTGCAAGTAGTCGGACAGGCCGAGTCGGGAGAGGAATCCCTGCTCAAGGCTCGGGAGCTGAAACCCGATGTGGTCCTGATGGACGTCAAGATGCCCGGTATCGGTGGTCTTGAAGCGACGCGCAAATTGCTGCGCAGCCATCCTGACATCAAAGTCGTGGCCGTCACGGTCTGTGAAGAAGATCCGTTCCCGACCCGCTTGCTGCAAGCCGGTGCGGCCGGGTACCTGACCAAGGGTGCCGGCCTCAACGAAATGGTCCAGGCGATCCGCCTGGTGTTTGCCGGCCAGCGCTACATCAGCCCGCAGATCGCCCAGCAACTGGTGTTCAAGTCATTCCAGCCTTCCAGTGATTCGCCGTTCGACGCCTTGTCCGAGCGTGAGATCCAGATCGCGCTGATGATTGTCGGCTGCCAGAAAGTGCAGATCATCTCCGACAAGCTGTGCCTGTCGCCGAAAACCGTGAACACCTACCGTTACCGTATTTTCGAGAAGCTCTCGATCAGCAGTGATGTCGAGTTGACGTTGCTCGCGGTTCGCCACGGCATGGTCGATGCCAGCGCCTGATAATGACTGACCAGTTTGATCCCAGTGCTTTTCTTTCTACCTGCAGTGGCCGTCCCGGCGTGTATCGCATGTTCGACAGCGAAGCGCGCCTGCTCTACGTCGGTAAAGCCAAGAACCTGAAAAACCGCCTGGCCAGCTACTTTCGCAAGACCGGTCTGGCGCCCAAGACCGCCGCCCTGGTGGGGCGCATCGCGCAGATCGAAACCACCATCACCGCCAATGAAACCGAGGCCCTGCTGCTCGAGCAGACGCTGATCAAGGAATGGCGGCCGCCCTACAACATCCTGCTGCGTGACGATAAGTCCTATCCCTATGTGTTTTTGTCTGATGGCGACTTTCCGCGCTTCAGCATCCATCGTGGTGCCAAAAAGCAGAAGGGCAAGTACTTCGGTCCTTACCCCAGCGCCGGGGCGATTCGCGAGAGCCTGAGCCTGCTGCAGAAGACTTTTATGGTCCGCCAGTGCGAGGACAGCTACTACAAGAACCGCACCCGGCCCTGCCTGCAGTACCAGATCAAACGCTGTAAGGCGCCTTGCGTCGGCCTGGTGGAAGCGCCGGTATATGCCGAAGACGTACGGCATTCGGTGATGTTCCTGGAGGGGCGCAGTAATGCCCTGACCGACGAGCTTTCCAGCGCAATGGAAGCTGCCGCCAGCACCCTGGACTTCGAAAAGGCCGCTGAGCTGCGAGACCAGATCTCCCTGCTGCGCCGGGTCCAGGACCAGCAGAGCATGGAAGGCGGCACTGGCGATGTGGATGTAGTGGCGGCGTTCGTCAATCCGGGCGGTGCCTGTGTGCACCTGATCAGCGTGCGCGGCGGACGAGTGCTGGGCAGCAAGAACTTCTTTCCCCAGGTCGGTATCGAGGAGGAGGTGGCCGAGGTCATGCTGGCGTTTCTGGGCCAATACTTTATCAGCAGCCCCGAGCGCGACTTGCCGGCCGAGTTGATCGTCAACGTGGTCCACGAAGACTTCCCGACCCTGATTGCCGCCATCGATGAACAGCGTGGGCGTGAACTGAGCATCAGCCACCGGGTGCGTGGTACCCGGGCCCGCTGGCAGCAATTGGCGGTGACCAACGCCGAGCAGGCCTTGAGTGCGCGCCTGGCCAACCGGCAGCATGTGGCGGCCCGGTTCGATGCCCTGGCCGAAGTGCTCAACCTCGACGAGCCACCGCAGCGCCTGGAATGCTATGACATCAGCCACTCCAGCGGTGAGGCCACGGTGGCGTCCTGTGTGGTGTTCGGCCCCGAGGGGCCGATCAAGTCCGACTATCGACGCTACAACATCGAAGGCGTGACCGCCGGCGATGACTACGCGGCGATGCATCAGGCCCTGACCCGACGCTTCAGCAAGCTCAAGGACGGTGAGGGCAAGTTGCCGGACATCCTGCTGGTGGACGGCGGCAAGGGCCAGTTGTCCATGGCCCGTGATGTGCTCAACGAGCTGGCGGTGCCGGACCTGATCCTGCTCGGCGTGGCCAAGGGCGCCACGCGCAAGGCCGGTTTCGAAACCCTGTACCTGAATGACGCGGCCCACGAGTTCACCCTCAAAGGTGACTCGCCGGCGCTGCACCTGATCCAGCAGATTCGCGATGAGGCTCACCGTTTCGCGATCACCGGGCACCGTGCCCGGCGTGGCAAGACCCGGCGCACCTCGACCCTGGAAGGGGTGGCGGGCGTGGGGCCGAAGCGGCGGCGGGAGCTTCTCAAACATTTTGGTGGATTGCAGGAGCTGTCTCGTGCAAGCATCGAAGAGATCGCCAAAGCACCGGGGATCAGTAAAAAGCTCGCAGAGTCGATTTATGCAAGCCTGCATAGCGAGTAGAATGCCACCTCACCTCGTAGCCAGTTGTGCCGATGAATATCCCTAATCTGATCACCGTTCTACGCGTCCTGCTTATCCCGATTTTTATTCTGCTGTTTTACCTGCCCTACAGCTGGAGCTATATGGCGGCCAGTTCGGTGTTTGCCTTCGCCGCTGCAACCGACTGGCTGGACGGCTACCTGGCGCGCCGCCTGGAGCAAAGCACGCCGTTCGGTGCCTTCCTCGATCCGGTGGCCGACAAGCTGATGGTGGCGGTGGCTCTGGTGTTGCTGGTGCAAGAACACGGCAACCTGTGGCTGACCTTGCCGGCGGCGGTGATCATCGGTCGTGAAATCGTTGTCTCGGCATTGCGCGAATGGATGGCCGAACTCGGCGCCCGTGCCCACGTTGCCGTGTCCAACATGGGCAAATGGAAAACCGCCGCACAGATGCTGGCGCTGGTGATCCTGCTGGCCAACCCGTCGGACTTCAGCTTCTGGGTCCTGGTCGGCTATGCATTGCTGCTGATCGCCGCAGGCCTGACCTTGTGGTCGATGCTGCAATACCTGCGCGCCGCGTGGCCGCACCTGAAGACCAATGCGGAAAAGAAATAAAACTTTTTTGAATCAAGGGCTTGACGCAGCTTCTGATTTCTATAAAATGCGCACCACCAAGACGCGGGAATAGCTCAGTTGGTAGAGCACGACCTTGCCAAGGTCGGGGTCGCGAGTTCGAGTCTCGTTTCCCGCTCCAAATATTGCACTGCAGAGTTCCACTGAATTCTGTAAGTGATTGAAATCAGGACCTTCGGGTCCTTTTTTCGTTCCGGCGGGAACCACTGAAATCCAGCATTATCCGGTGCGTTTAAGTCCAAGATTAAGTCCAGGATTCTGATGCGCACTGAATCGGTTTGTTGCTGGAGCAGTTTGCGTAGCGAGATGAGCATCTGGCCCTGACTCTGTTCAGGAGCTCGCGATGGCACTCTCAGAAATGGCAGTTCGGCACGCCCGAATCACCGGTAATGACTACACTCTCGGTGACAGCGATGGTCTCACGCTCAATGTGACGGCCAGCGGCGGAAAAATCTGGCTTTTCCGTTACTACTGGACGGGCAAGCAGAAGCGTATGTCCTTGGGTTGTTACCCGCAAATCAGCCTCAAAGAAGCGCGCACACGACGTGACGAGGCGCGCGCCTTGGTTGCCCAAGGCATCAATCCTTATGAGCACCGAAAACAGCAGCGCCGTGCTGTTCGTTTTGCGGCAGAGCATACCTTCGAGGCCGTGTTCGATCAGTGGGTGGAGTACTGCCGCTGGGGTGGGCATTGTCGTCTTTTCACTTGATGTCAGCGTCGTCAATGTTGGGCATGATGCTTTGTGATGCCGCGTTGATACTGGTGTTGCAGGCCTGCAGTCGGTTGTCAATGCGTATACACTCGCCTTCGCGTCACCTCCCGTCCTTACAGCGTGAGCTTTAGGCGACCGCTCGGCGCACGACGAATATTCACTGTAGATCCATAGTCTTCACGCTGGCATCTATAGGGGGTGGAATCGCTAATGTTCTGCCTACGCACGTATGGAGCCTGTCTTATTTGGCTGTGGTGCTGGAGTCGGCCAGATAGATTGAATGAGCAAGGTTGAATCGCTCTAGAGGCCTTGCAGACTGCTTCCTGTGTAGTGGGGGCACTCCAAGTCTCTTCTGGTACTGGAAAAAAAGAGTTTGAAGAACCACAAGATCAAATGCTCTGGCTTAAGCGGTGCGGCTGAGTTGATGAAGGTTTAATAAGTCCAGTTCGTTTGAAGGGAAAAAACTTAACTAGGCAGCCCGTTGCATTATTAAAGACTGTACTGGCAGTCAAGACTAAAAAATACTCGGGCGCTTATAATGCCTAGGGCGCGCTGAGTAATGCCGTTGTGCACGATAATATACTATGTAATTGTGGTTTTTTAGCAATAAAATTTTCCGCGAGTTTTGCGTCTTGCTCCTGATTGTTTATATTTAGTGTCATTAAGTGCGGTAGGTTAGATCTCAGAAAAGTGCGCAATTGGCATTTATCGGAAATTTCGCTCGATTGGTTTTTTTGGTAGTAGGGAAGTATTCAAGTGTTCTTGGTGGATGATTGTGCGCTCGCGGCCATATTGCAGGCGTATGTAATGCCGGTGTGCGCAGCATATATATTGATGTGCTATTGTTTTGAGTTGTGCGATTGAGTTGAATTGTGGAAGGGTACTGTTTGTAGTTGTGCAGCGTTGATTTGATCTCGAGGTGAAATGTTTCTTGATTGAAGGGTGGCATAGCTAATCTGCAAAGCATCCTATTTTGCGTAGGGTTGTGGTGGCGATCATTCATATATAAAATCTGAAGAGAAAAAAACTGAAATTTTAGAAACTGTGCAGCATTATTCTATCGAGGTGCTGAAGCCAAAAGTGCGGTTGTGTGTCTTAGCGTCAGTCGAAGCAGTTAACAGTTTTGACCTGTACGTTCAAAGCGATCGATAACGTTGCCAAAAACTCACCCCCCCAAAAAATTTTTATCATCTAATGAGTTGTTGTATTCAGATACTTGATTGAGGTCTGAAGCTTAATTCTGCGATGAGGGTTCATCGATTTAAATGCTGAAAAAACAGATTTTGATCCGCTAATCTAAGTGGGTGGTTTAGCTGTTGATGCGGTCATTTATAAAAGCTAATTTTTGGGGGGAGTTGAGAGTGATTGAATCTTAAATAACGTGCGTCTGTGTTTGTCGTGGTGTTCTTCCGGTTAGACCTTGCTAGGCAGGCTCAGCTCTAAATAAAAACAAACAAATGAGAGGTTGAAAGTGGATACAAGCTTAAGTATCGAACAGCAGCGTGGTGAGAATAGCAAGCTTAATGCTGGGTTGAAGTCTCGCCATCTGACTATGATGTCTATCGCCGGTGTGATTGGCGGATCTTTATTTGTTGGTTCTGGCAGCGTCATACATAGTGCTGGCCCTGCTGCGTTTTTAGCTTTTCTCGTAGGTGGCATCTTGATGATGCTGATTATGCGTATGCTGGGTGAGATGGCAACCTCTTCGCCTGATACGGGTTCTTTCTCCACCTATGCTGATCGGGCAATAGGGCGTTGGGCTGGTTTCACTATCGGTTGGTTATATTGGGGGTATTGGGTGTCCCTCATGGCTTGGGAGGCATATGTAGCTGGAAAAATTCTTAACGGTTGGTTTCCAAGTATTAGTATTAATGTCTTTGTTCTTGTTACTACTCTTGCTTTGCTAAGTATTAACTTTTTTAATGTTAAAAATTACGGTGAGTTTGAGTTTTGGTTTGCCCTGATCAAGGTGGTCGCAATTATTTGTTTTCTGGTTGTTTGCACGCTAGCAGTAATGAATATTTGGAGCATCGGAGAAGTAAAAGGGGTTAGTAATTTAACTGCTCATGGTTTCATGCCTAATGGTATTGCGCCCGTGGTTGGTGCAATGCTCGGTGTAATGTTCGCGTTTTTAGGTGCGGAAATTGCCACGATTGCTGCTTCGGAATCAGAGAATCCAGCGAAACAGATTATAAAAACTACTAAGTCGGTAGTGTGGCGTGTGGGCCTATTCTACGTCGGGTCTATCTTCCTAATTGTATGCCTGGTGCCTTGGAACGATCCGATGCTTGGTCAGTCAGGTTATGGCTCTTATCGTCGCACCCTAGAACTGCTAGGTGTGCCAGGTGCAGAGTTTGTAATGAACTTTGTGGTGCTGACGTCTGTTAGTAGTTGTTTGATATCTGCTCATTACACCGCTTCGCGCATGTTGTTTTCGTTAGCGTCTCGTGGCGACGCACCTTCATGTTTTAAACTGACTAAAGCTAATACCGGTATACCTATGTTTGCCATTATTGGTTCGTGTTTGGTGGCTGTTGCACTTGCTTTAATTAACTTTAGTGAAGTGCTGCGTCCAAAAGATATATTGGATACTCTTATGAATATGACTGGGACAATTGCATTGTTGGTGTACCTTGTGATTGCTTGTTCGCAGTTGAAAATGCGTCGAAAACTTGAAGCGCTCGGTGGTGATATGCCTCTGAAGATGTGGTTGTATCCTTGGTTAACTTGGTTGGTGATTATTTTTATCGTTGTATGTTTGATAATGATGTCATTCATGCCCGACTATCAAGTTTTAGTTGTCTCTACGGGCGCAGCAGCTATGGTTCTGGCATTGGTTGGGGTGATACATCAGGCTCGCTGCTCGAAGCGCCTTCGCTAGAAAGGCTCCGAACAAATCCTATGATTTGCTCAAGCACACTATTCTGACCTCATCCGAGTCTCGCATGAGTCAGTAGTATCCGTCCTGCATGTACTTAGCTCCGCAAAGCCAAAACAAAGCGGGCACTTAAATTAGGGACGCTGTTTTTGCTAAATCTGAAGCCAGTCCGGAGTGGGGTGGGGCGCTGGCAGCGTTTATCATTGCTGGCGTCTCATTTAATACAGTTAGTGATTGTCGGTGTTTACCCGCTTTGCACTCGGCGTCTATTAACGATTAGCAATCGACTGATGGTCAGTTATCCGATCAGTTTTTTGGGCCGCAGCGGAGTTCGTCTAATCCGTCTCAGCGGCCTGAGATTGCATGACACCCCCAGAGAGACAAACATCGTCGCTTTGTCATGATGAACCCGTGGTGTGGGATGGACCCCACCTCAAAATGACTGAGCGACGGATGAGTAAACTGTTGATCTATCCTGGCGGGCTGGAGTTCGTTTTAGAACCAGCGGTAGGGAATCAACGGGCTATGAATTCTCACGAAGCGACTCAGTAGAGTTCTCAATGCAATGGTCTCGGGAACTCCCAGCTGCTGCATCATGCTCTCCTCGACTTGCTGGCTTTCTCTGGCTATGCGGGTAACCAGCACTTTTCCTTCATCTGTCAAATAGATATGTGAGTGATCGACGTGGTCCGCAGGGCTGCTGGATTCGTCGGGCTCATCGTCAATGCGAATCATGCCTCGGGCTGCTAGGTCATTGATCGATTCGCGCCCTACGCAGCGGCCGGTGTAAGCCGCAAGCGTGATCAGTTCGTGGTAGGTTCGCGCCTCCCGGGTCCCGAGCGCGTTGAGTATCAAGTACTCGATGTCGTTGAGCTCAAGTTCGCTGGCGTGCTCCCGCATTTTGGCGGAAAAGTGCAAATAGGCGCTCGCCAGCAAGTAACCGAGTGAACTGCTTTCGCTGACGTTACGGGGATCTTCCCCAACGGGCGGCATCACCGTCTGCGCGGTACTGGTTGCAATGGCATAGTTGCCGCTCTGGAACACCAAGGGAGGGGTGTCGCATTTATCAAACTTGAGCACTTCGCCCACCAGAATAATGTGGTCGCCTCCGTCATAGATGTGCGCGGTACGGCACTGAAGCCGAGTCGTGCATCCTGACAGCAATGGCGCTGCACCGAGTCCGCCTTCGTACTCGATACCGTCGAATTTTTCCGCACCACTGGCGCTGCGGGCAAATCGCCCGGAGAGATGGTTCTGGTCGTGGGCGAGAATATGCACCGCCCAATGGCTGGCGCTTTCAAAGGCGGCCAAACTCTGTGATTTACGCGCCAGGCTCCAGAGCACCAAGGGCGGATTCAAAGACACGGAGTTAAAGCTGTTTGCCGTCACGCCCACCGGCGTGCCGTCCAGGCCTTGCGCCGTGACAACGGTGACGCCTGTGGTGAAGGTCCCCAGCGCCTGTCGGAACTCTTTGGGGTCCAAGGTTGTTTCAGGGAGGGGCTGTCGATTTTTTTGCTGGGTCTGTAAGTCGTTGATCATGTGAATGCTCCTCTGACGGTAGCTTGGGTTCATTAGGGTGAATTGTGTTACGGACAGGGGAGGCGGTCATGGTCAAAACGGACGATGTGGATGCACCCCGCGCAACCCGTGCAGCGGGGTGGCAATGATGCGGCTTTCAGCGCTTGATACCGCGTTCGCGAGCCATGTCCAGCGCCAGGTCTTCGATCATGTCCTCTTGCCCACCGACCGTCTTGCGTCGGCCCAGCTCAAGTAGGATCTCGTGGGAAGGCACGCCGTATTTCTGTTCCGCGCGCTTGGCGAATAACAGGAACGAGGAGTACACGCCCGCGTACCCAAGCATCAGCGAGTCACGGTCGACCCGAACGATGTGTTCCATTAACGGAAAGACTTTCTCTTCGGCGACATCTGCCAGCTTGAACACGTCCACCCCGGTGATGATGCCCATGCGATCGCATACCGCATTGAATACTTCAAGCGGCGTATTTCCAGCCCCCGCGCCTAGGCCAGCGGCGGACCCGTCAATGCGGTTGGCGCCGGCTTCAATCGCGGTCAGGGAGTTGGCGATGCCCATTCCCAGGTTGTGGTGCCCGTGGAAACCCAGCTCGGTGCTGGGGTCCAGCGCTTGGCGTACGGCATCGATGCGCACTCGCACATCCTCAGGCAGCATGTACCCGGCCGAGTCAGTGATGTATAAACAGTTGGCGCCATAGCTCTGCATGAGCTTGGCTTGTTTCACCAGGCTGTCGGCATCCAGCATGTGCGCCATCATCAGGAAGCCGACGGTGTCCATCCCCAGCTTTCGACCGTACTCAATGTGTTGCTCCGACACATCGGCTTCGGTGCAATGCGTGGCGACCCGGATGGTCGTGACCCCGCAGTCGTAGGCCATTTGCAGGTGATCGACCGTGCCGATTCCGGGTAGCAGCAGGGCCGAGACCTTGGCCTGCGTCATGCGAGGGATCACCGCTCGCAGGTATTGCTCGTCGGTGTGTGCACCAAAGCCATAGTTGACCGAGGTCCCACCGAGACCGTCGCCGTGGGTGACTTCGATCAGTTCGATCCCGGCAGCGTCCAGGCCGGTCGCCACGTCAATCATTTCCTGCAGGCTGATCTGGTGTCGTTTCGGGTGCATGCCATCGCGCAGCGACATGTCATGCAGGGTGATTTTTTTTCCGCGTAAGTGAGTCATGGCGATCTCCCCTCGAAATGGGTTAGGACTTGAGCATTGCTTCGGCAAACATATGCGCAGTGCGGGCGGCGGCGGCGGTCATGATGTCGAGGTTGCCGGCGTATTTGGGCAGGTAGTCGCCCAAGCCTTCCACCTCCATGAATATCGACACGCGGTTCCCATCGAACACTGGGCCGTTTTTCAGGGTGTAGCCGGGCACATACTTCTGGACTTCCTCGACCATGGCGTGCACCGACCGGGTGATCGCGTCGCGGTCAGGTTCGCTTTCGGTCAGGCAATGGATGGTGTCGCGCATGATCAGCGGCGGTTCGGCGGGGTTGATCACAATGATGGCTTTGCCTTCCTTGGCACCCCCGACCTTGACCACCGCGCCTGCTGTAGTACGCGTGAACTCATCGATGTTTTTGCGGGTTCCCGGGCCGACCGAGCGTGCCGAAACCGTGGCGACGATCTCGCCGTAAGCAACGGGCTGCACCCGTGATACGGCATGGACCATGGGGATGGTTGCCTGGCCACCACAGGTCACCATGTTGACGTTCATCACCGGCTGGCCCAGGTACTCGACCAGGTTCACTGAAGGTACGCAGTAGGGGCCAATCGCAGCGGGTGTCAGGTCGATTATCAACACGCCCAACTCGTTGAGCTTGCGTGAGTTTTCTGCGTGAACGTAGGCAGAGGTCGCATCGAAGGCAATCTGAATATTGTCCGCCTTGACGTGTGGCAGCAGCCCGTCTACACCGTCGGCGGTGATTTTCAAGCCCATCTCCTGAGCGCGCTTCAGACCCTCCGACGTGGGGTCAATGCCCACCATCCACACGGGTTCAAGGATGTCACTGCGTTGCAGTTTGTAGAGCAGGTCGGTGCCGATGTTGCCGGGACCGATCAGGGCGCATCTGATTTTGCGTGTCATGGCCAGGTTCTCGCGTCAGTGTAGGGCGGGTTCATTCTGTGAAATGAATCGAGGCGCAACCGATTTCGCTGATCGTCAACTCGAAGTGATCGCCGGCCTGCACCGGCACCAGGGGCACCAGCGACCCTGAGAGGATTATTTCGCCGGCGCGTAGCGGCATGCCGAATGCGCCCAGCGTATTGGCCAGCCAAGCCACCGCTTCGGCCGGGTGGCCCTGTACTGCGGAGCCCAGTCCGCTGGAGTGCAGCACCCCATTGCGCGACATGTCCAAGCGTACGTTGGCGAGGTCGATACCTGCCGGGCAGATGCGCTGTTGCCCCAGGACAAATACGCCGCAGGACGCGTTGTCGGCCACGGTGTCCTGAATCGCGATTTGCCACGCCTTGATCCGCGAGTCGACGATCTCGAAACACGGCACCACGAATTCCGTGGCCCGTAGCACGTCCTCTAGGGTTACCCCTGGGCCGAGCAGGTCTTGTTTGAGGATAAATGCGATCTCGCCTTCGGCGCGGGGCTGGATCAGGTTGGCCTGTTTGAGGCTGACCCCCGAGGCGTCGGCGCACAGCATACGGTCGGTGAGAAAGCCGAAGTCGGGCTGGTGGACGCCGAGCATTTCCTGGACGGGCTTACTCGTCACACCGATTTTTTTTCCGATGATGATTTCGCCGTCGGACTGGCGGCGCTCCATGATCTGCAGCGAGATGCGGTAGGCGTCTTCAAGGCTCAGCGAGTGATCGCGGGTCAGGGGTTCGATCGCGACGCCATCGCGCAGGGCAAGGTAAAGCCTGTCGGCCAATTGGCGTTGCAGGCGGGTAGTGCTTGCGTGGAGGGGAGCAGCTGTTACCGATGGGTTTATGGGAGGCATTCGACCGTCCTCTTGTCAGGTTCTACGGCAATAATGCCGCACGCTTAAACGCTCTCCCTCGTCCTATCGGATTACCACCGAGCATTTTGAATGGCTGGGCTGGTGTGTGACAAAAGCGCGGATAGTCTGTGCGGACCATGCGGTTAGAGCGCGAAGTGCTCACACTGGTGCGAAACCGTTGAGGGCATCCCATGAGCATTCAATCCAGGGCTGGTTTATCAGGCGATCTTTCACCGCAACAGCGCGTTCGTGCGATGTGTGGGGTGTATGCGGTGCTCTTTCTGCTGGGCCTGGAGACCACCATCGGCGGCAGTATCCTGCCGCTGGCGTCGACCGAGCTTCATGGGCTCGAGCGGTTCCCCTTGGTCGGTACCCTGCAGATGCTGGCGAGTGCCTGCACGACGTTGATCGCCGCGCGGCTGGGGGACATGTATGGGCGTAAATACCTGCTGCAACTGTCCATTGCGCTATTGGCCCTGGCCGGTTTGGGGTGTGGCCTGGCGCAGTCCATGGATCAGTTGCTGGCAATGCGGGTACTCAACGGCGTGGCGATTGGCATGATGGCCGCCACGGCCTTTGCCGTTCCGGCCGACGTGTTTCCGGACCCGGCGCAGCGTGCTCGCTGGCAAAGCCTCAGCGGTGTCATGTTCGCGCTGGCGAGCAGCATGGGGCCATTGTTGGGCGCCATGCTCAGTGATGCGTTCGGCTGGCGTTCTGCACTGTTTGTGGTACCGGTGGCCGCCGTCCTGGTGCTGGCGATTCTGTGTTTTATCCCGGCCAACAGGCCGTTGCATCGGCAGGAGCAACGCTTTGACTTTGTCGGTGCCGGATTGCTCTGCGTATTTATCGTGTCGTCGTTGCAGGCCTTACAGATACGGCCGCACGTTCCCATGGCGATGCTGTTCTGTGCCGGCTGGCTGCTGGTGTGCGGGGGCGCCATGGTGGGTTTGTGGCGGCATCAGTTTCGGGTAGCACAGCCGATTCTGGCACTGGATATCCTGCGCAGCAAAGGGGTTCGGCACGTCAGCGCTTCCACGTTGCTCAGCGGTGCGGTGCTGTTTATTTTGTTTTTTTACAGCCCGATCCTGCTGCACACCGTCAGCAAACTCAGCCTGGTGCAAGCGGGCGTGGCGATGATTCCCATGTTGGTCGGCCTGCCGGTGGGCAGCGTGCTCAATGGCTTGCTGTTTCATCGCCAGCGTCGGCCTCAGCGTCTGATGGCGGCGGGTGCGCTCTTTCTGTTTATGGGGTGTGTTTTGCTGTTGGCGTTAGGCCCGGACAGTTCACGGCTTCACATATTTGTCGGTTTCGGTTTGTCTGGCCTGGGGTTGGGGATCATCAATCAGAACCAGGTTCTGTTCATGCAGATGGTCGCGCCCATGGCGCATATCGGTGCCGCCACGGGGCTGCTTTCGACAGCGCGCACCTACGGCGGCGCCATGGGGAGCGCGTTGCTGGGTCTAGTCCTGGGGCTCAGCGGCATTGATCAGGCGCTGGTGGCAGGCTTGTGGCTAGCGTTGCTTGCCGCGCTATTGCTCATTCCCTTGAGCCTTCGCTTGCAACTGTCTTGATCGGGCGGTGCCCGGCCCCGTATTCGTTTGCGCCTACGGCACAACGGGTACGCTGATGTCGCCGGGGCCGAAATAGGCCTGCATCGATTTGAACAGGCCGTCTTCGGTAAACGTCATCACATCGATCACCTTGACCCGTGTTTCACCCTGAGGCGTGTCGATCACCGCGTCAAAGGCCATGGCGGCCGCGTTGCTGTAAGACGCCCGGATTGGAGCCGAAAGGGAGAGCACAGCGCCGTTGCTCATGGCCTGGCGATAGAACGCTTCGATCTGCAGCTTGCCGCTTTTCAAGGGGGTGCCATACGGATCCTCAACGGTGGCGTCGTCGCAGTAGAGCGCGACAACGGCGGCGAGGTCGTTGCGGTTGAACGCGTCGAGATAGGCCTGCATGTGGTGTTTCATTTGGGTTTCGCTGGGCATGGTGGCTCCTGTTACGGGGTGGCTAAATGGGGTGTCGAACGGTCCCTCAGGGAGAGACTCCGATTACTCGCGGTGGCGTTCCTGAGGCCTCTTGCCCGGCATGGCGAGCGAGATGAGGGTCGCGAGTACCAGCAGCGCCGCTGTGCAAGCCAGGGCTATCGGGTAAGACTGGTATTGGGCGATCAGGCCAATCAGCACGGGCCCCACAACCATGCCCAGATCGGCCGACATCTGGTAGGTGGCGATGACCGTGCCGCCGCGGCCATCAGCCGTATCACCGGCAATCGCTGCGGCGCTGGTGGAACAAAAAGCCGTGCCCAGCCCCATGGCGGCCATCCCGATGAGGTAGGCCGTCAGGGATTGCCCACCGAGGATGATCAGGAAACTACACAGCACCAGCAGCAGGCCCAGGATCAGGGTCGGTTTTCTGCCCCAGGCATCCGCCCACTGGCCGGATTTTGGCAAGAGCAATGTCTGCGCCAATGCCCCGACCGTCAGGCCGATACCGATCCATTTGGCTGGTTGCTGTAGGACCACCAGCAGGAACAGCGGCAGCACCGAGACACGTACGCCGTACACCGCGAAGCCAATGGCGAAGTTGCTGGCCAGCGCTGCGCGGTACGAGGTCAGACGCAAGGCCTGGGCCACGCCGACCGACGCTGGGGCCTGGGCCGTTTGCGGCGACCGCCGATGGCGCAAGTGCCGCAACAGCACCAGCGCCACGATCGCCGCTGCGCCTGTGGCGGCACCGTAAATGAAGAACGGCAAACGTACGGACATCCCCACGAACAGGCTGCCAATGGCCGGCCCGGTCACCGCTCCCACATAGTAGGCGCCCATGAACAGCCCCGCCGCCCGGCCTCTGTTGCTGGCATCGGTGGTGCGCAGCATCAGGCTCATGGCGGAAATGCTGTAGAAGATAGACCCCACACCGCATAGGCCGCGAAACACCAACAGTTCCTGAGCTGAACCCGCAAGGCCAGCACCGAGGCTACTGAGCGCCAGTAACGTCAGGCCGCCACCGAGCACCCGGTATTCGCCCAGATGGTTAACCAGGCTTCCACCTGGCCAAGCCATCAGCAGGCGTGCAAAAGGGAACGACGCGATGATCAGGCCGATCATTGCGCTGCCCATGCCCAACGACTGGCCGAACACGGGAATGGCCGGCGACTGGATGCCAAAGCCCATCGCCGATACAAAGCTGATGATGCACAGACAGCGCACCTCCAGGGAAATACCGTCTAGCCAGCCGGGGCTCGATGTGCGGCCACTCACGTTCTGCTCAGCGCCCACGGTAGGTCGGGGTGCGCTTTTCCACGAATGCGCTCGCCGCTTCTTTATGGTCGTCGCTGAGGAACGTCGCGGCTTCCAGGTGCAGCCCTGTGTCCGTCAGCAATTGGCTGCGCTGGCGCAGGATCTGGTTCAGTGTGCGTTTGGTGCCTTGCACGGCAAGGGGAGGGAGGGCGGCCAACTGCCGGACAATGGCCAGGGCCTGATCCTGAAGTTGCTCGGCGGGTACCGCGCGTAGCGCCAGGCCCAGGCGGGCCGCTTCAATACCGTTTAGGCGTTCGCCGGTCATCAGGTAATACTTGGCCGCACCGAACGGCATCGCCAGGGGCCAGGCCAGTGCGCCACCGTCCCCTGCCACCAGGCCGATGGGCACATGGGTGTCAGCAATTTGCGCATCCTCGGCGATGATCAGCACATCGCACATCAACGCCAGGGTCGCCCCAAGCCCCATGGCATAGCCCTGTACGGCGGCGACCACCGGCTGTGGCACCGCGATGAAGCGTTCGATCAGGCGTGCAGCGCTTTGTGTCACCAGGGCCATGGACTCGTAAGGCGTGAGTTCTACCGCCGCCGTGTCGGCGAACGCCTTGACATCGCCGCCTACGCAGAACGCTCGCCCGGCGCCGTTGAGCAATACCGCACGGACACTGGTGTCATGGCACAGGTCTTGAAGAATCGCCTCCAGGCCTTCGTGCATGTCATCGCCCACCGCATTCAGGCGTTCAGGGCGGTTGAGGGTCAGGATCAGCACATCATCTTGCTGGTATGCAAGGATGCTGCGAAAGCGTGCGTAATCGGCCATTGTGGGCTCCTTTTTATTGTGAAAGACGCAGGGGTCAGTGCCGTGTGAGCTTTTCCTGCATTGCCGCGCGGGCTCGAGCGCGCTCTGGATCGAGCAAGGCCAGGTTCTGCAGCGTGACTTCGGCTTCCAGTTGCTCGGCCAGGCTTTGTCGCGAGGCTTGAGCCAGTAGCCGCTTGGTCAGCCCCACGGCGCGGCCAGGCTTGGCGGCAAGCTCATGGGCCAGTTGCAGCGCCCTGGGGAGCAGCTGCTGGGGTTCGAGGACTTCGCTGATCAAGCCCCAGGCCAGGGCTTGATCGGCATCCACTCGATGATTGCTGCTCAGCCAGGCAAAGGCCCTGGCATAGCCGAGCAGGCGAGTGATAAACCAACTGCCGCCGGCATCTGGCACCAGGCCGATGTCGACGAATGCCGGGACGAATTTGGCGGTGTTGGCAGCCAGCCGCAGATCGGCGGCACAGGCCAGCGACAGCCCTGCACCGGCGGCGGCCCCGTTGATCGCAGCGATCACCGGTTTTTCCAACGCTGCCATGGCCAGGGTATGGGCGTTGAAGGTGTGCCGCAGGGTGGTGTGCCCCGCGTCTTTTGCCGAGTGCTCGGCCTTGAGGTCTGCGCCCGCGCAAAAGCCCCGGCCGCTGCCGGTGAGTACCACGGCACGAACCTGCGGGTCACTGGCTTGATGCCAGGCATCGGACAGCTCGCGATGCAGATCAGCGTTGAACGCATTCAGCGATTCGGGTCGATTCAGGGTGATCAGTAACACCGAGCCCAGGCGCTCGCGCAGGACACTGCTCATAGTGCTGCCTGCGTGCCGAAGATGGCCGTGACCTGACTGGAAAACTGACCGCCGTTGCCATGGGCCAGCGCGCGTGTGAGGTTGGCCTGTTGACGTGCACCCGCTTCACCCCGCAATTGGCGCACGGCTTCGATAATGGCGAAAATCCCGTACATGCCCGGGTGGCAATAGGACAAGCCGCCACCATTGGTGTTGGTCGGTAGCGGTCCGCCGGGGCCAATATGGCCCGCCCCGACGAAGGCGCCACCTTCGCCCTTGGCACAGAAGCCCAGGTCCTCGAGGAACATGATGGTGTTGATGGTAAAGGCGTCGTAGAGCTGCAGAATGTCGATGTCCTGCGGTGTGACCTGGGCCATAGCATAGGCGCGGGCCGACGACTCGGTGGCGATGGTGGTGGTCAGGTCCGGCATCTGTGAAATGCTGCGATGGGAGTGGGCCTCGCCGGCCCCGAGCATGTAAATCGGAGGTTTGCGCAGGTCCCTGGCGCGCTCGGCGCGGGTCAGCACCAGCGCGCCACCGCCGTCAGTGACCAGGCAGCAATCACGCACGCTCAACGGGCTGCTGACCATTTTGCTATTCAACACGTCCGCGATGCTCAATGCGCCCTTGTCGTGGCAAAACGAAACGGGATTGAGCAGGGCCCAGGCACGTGCATCCACGGCGACTTGGGCGAGTTGTTCGCGGGTCGTGCCAAACTCATGCATGTGACGGGCTGTGGCCAGGGCATAGCCGGACACCGGGTGACGAGGGTTGTAAGGGGCTTCGTAGTTGGGCCGCTCGATCAATCCGCCGGGTGGCAGCTTGCGTTGGGCATCCGCACGGGGAGTGCTGCCGTAGACGATCAACGCGGTGTCGCACAAGCCGGCATGCAGCGCACTGGCGGCGTGCAGCAGATAGGACACGAACGAGCTGCCGCCGATGTTGCCGCTGTCACTGTAGCGCGGGCGAATACCCAGGTACTCACCCAAGTCCAGATTGGACATGAACCGGCCGGTCACACAGCCGAACAGGCCATCCACATCCTGAGTATCCAGCCCCGCGTCATCCAGGGCGCGTACCGCCGCCTGGCCGGCCAGTTCGATGGCGTACCGATTAGGGCCGACATCGCCCAGGTCGGACTCGGCGACCCCGACCACCGCGGCAGCACCACGCAACACATGCGCACTCATACCGTGTCCCCTTCCGTCAGTTCGAATACCACCCGGGGACCTGCGCCCTGCTGATGTTCGACCCGCGCCTTGACTCGGGCGCCGATGCTCGGTTCTGCACAGTCGAGGACGGTGCTCATCATGCGAAACCCCTCATCCAGATCGACTAGCACAACGTTGTAGTTATGCTCTTTGTCGAACACCACGCTGGTGGAGTAGAGGGTGCCCAACCCTTGACTGTCGCGTAGCGTGAGTTGCACCGAGCCACAGGCCGGGCAGCACACACGCAGATAAAACACGGCACGCTGGCACTGTGCGCAATGCTGATAGACCAGTGCGCCCCGTGTCAGGCCCTCAAGGTAGCGCTGGTATGGGGCTCGCTCATGGATATCGATCATGGTCTCAGCTCCTGTTGTCGTTGTAGACAGCAATGGCCTTGGCGGTTAGCACGTCCTGGCGCTCGCCGTTGGCCGCTTCGCGCTGAACCAGCAGCTCACACGTGACCTGCGTGCCACCGGTTTGGCCGGGCTCTATGGCGATGACCTTGCCGCTGAGGATCAGGGTGTCCCCAGGCCAGACCTGTGAGACATAGCGCACCGAGTATTTGCGCAAGGCCGCGAGACCGAGCCATGAGGTGGTGTACGCACTCAGGATGCCGGCGGTCAGCAGGCCGTGGCCGAACACGCTGCGGTAACTCGCGCGTCTGGCGAACGTTTCGTCGTGATGGATAGGATTGAGGTCGCCGCTGGCCCCGGCATAACGCACGATATCGGTCCGGGTGATTGGGCCAACGCGGCGTTCCGGCGCGGTATCGCCGACCTGGTAAGACGAATCACTGTGGCTGGCACGGTTCATGTTGGCAGTACCTCGCACTCGCTCAACGCAGGGGGGGGTGGCATCTCGATAATGGTGCTGCGGGCAATCAACGCCAGTTGTTCGTACGCGTCGAAAAACTTCATTTCCCGCACGATCAAGGTCATCAAACCCTGCCTGCCCTGTTTGTGGCTGACGTCGATGATTGCCGTACGCACGGTCAGTTCCTCGCCGGCAACAATCGGGCGTACGTACTCCCATTCGTTGCCACCGGCGAGGATGCGCTTGAGGTCCAGATTCAACGGGTTGCCCTCTGTCACGGGCTGCCAGTGCAGGGTCACGGTACTGAAGGTCGGCGGGATCGGTTGCCCGCTGAAACCCTCTTGCCGCGCAGCGTCGGCATCAAAGTAGTAGCGGTCTGTGCAATGCACCGCTTTGGCGAATTCGATGAGTTTGCCTTCCTCGACCTTGAAGCGAAAAGGCGGGAACTGGTAACCGATCAGCGAGAGGTCTGCCATCACGGATGCTCCGTCATGGCAGCTCTGCCGGCCAGTACCACCAGCGCGTCAGCTGCAAAGGCCAGTCCATCAGCGACACGGATTGGGTTCACGTCGATTTCCTGGACTTCATCCAGTTCAAGGGCCAGGTTGCCGATGCCCACCATGATCGCCCCGACTTGATCCTGCTCCTGCTTCGAAAGACCGCGGCGCCCCAGGATCAAGCGCCCGTGCAGCAATTGTCCAAGCGCCGTACGGGCCATCGCGAGATTGAAAGGCGGACGCAGCAGGACGGTTTCCGCGAGTTGTTCGACCAGTACCCCGCCCAGACCTATCGCCACCATTGGCCCGAACAACGGATCGCGTTGCAGGCCACAGGTCAGCTCCATTCGGGCAGGCACCATCGCTTGTACGAGCACGCCGTCGAGGATGGCGTGGGGCGCGCGCTGGCGCACTTCGGCCAGCATGGACAGGTAGGCCTCCCGAATGGCGGGCTCACCTTGCAGACCAAGGCGGATGGCGCCCACGTCGGATTTGTGCGGCAGTTGGTAAGACATCACCTTGAGCACGACCTTGCCGGTGATGCGCTCGGCGGCGGCGACGGCCTCGTCAAGGTCATGCACCCATTCTTCACGCGTCAACGGGATACCGTATTCGGCGAACAGGCGTTTACCCTGGGCTTCCATCAGCACGTGCTCGGTGGCGGGCAACTGCAGGTGCCGTCGTGCGCGTCGCGCCCGTGCCAGGTCGCATTGCCAATCCGGTTCGCTCAGGGGCGTACGCACACTGTGTCGATAGAGGGCGGCCAGTGACTTGGCCACGCGTTGCGGGTCGGTGTAGGTGGGTACACCGGCCTCCTTCAGGGGGGCTACCAGGTCGGTGGAGAGCACAGCCAAAGGCTTGACGGTGCGTTGGTAGTAGGCGGCGAGGTCTTGCGCCGCGCCGATGGCGCGGGCCCAGGTGACGGTGGTGATCATGTCGACCGAGTCACTGTCGGCCAGCACATTCAGCAGTGAGCCGATTGCATCGGGGCGTGCTGCGGCCGTGGTATCAATCGGGTTGGTTACGTTACCGAAAAATGGCGTGTGCAACACCTGCAGCATCTTCTGCTGCTCGTCTTCAGGAAAGGTCGGTACGGCCAGCCCATTCATGCCGGCTTCATCGGCCAACAGCACGCCGGCACCGCCCGAGGCGGTCATGATTGCCAGGCGGTTACCGCTCACGCGCCGCCCGTCCTGGAAAATCATGCCCAGGTCTAGCATCTCTTCCATGCTGGCGGCGACGATCACGCCGTACTGCCGGCAAATGGCATCGAATACATCGGCGGCACCGACGACCGAGGCGGTATGGCTCATGGCTGCCTTAGCGGCCGCTTCCGAGCGCCCGGCCTTGAGCACCACCATCGGTTTGTCCAGTGCATGGGCGCGGCGCGCGGCGTCGATGAACACCTCTGGGTCGCGCAGTGTCTCGCTGAAGGCCAGCAACACACGCACCTCGGGCCGCTCCACCAGGTAGCGCAGCACTTGGGCGATGTTGACGTCCAGTTCATTGCCGGTGCTGACGAACCAGCCCAGGCGCAAGCCGGTCAGCAAGCCCTTGGTGGTCAGGTAAGAGCCAAAACCGCCGCTTTGCGAGACCAGGGCCACGCCGCCGCCGGGAGGCAAGGGCTCATCCGGGGTGAGCGCAAAGTTGGCCATCACCCCGCCGTCAATGTTCAGGTAACCGATGCAGTTCGGGCCAATGACCCGGACCCCGGCTGCCTTGGCTTTGTCGGCAATCCGTTGTTGCAACGCGATACCTTCGGGCCCCGCTTCGGCAAAGCCTGAGGAGAGCAATACCACCCCCCCGACATCCCTCGCCACGGCGTGCTCCATAATCGCCTCAACGGCGTGGCTGGCCACGGCGATGACCACCAGGTCGACCCCGTATGGCACCTCCAGCAGACTTTTGAAGGCCTCAAGCCCCTGGACTTCAAGGTCTTTGGGATGGACCGGATACAACCGGTCGTTGAATGAGCGCTTGAGGTTGGCGAAGACCAGCCCGCCGATGCTGTTGAGGTTATTCGACGCGCCGACCATGGCAATGGAACGCGGTGACAGCAGGCGGTCCAGGTCGGGGGCAGCGGTATGGAGTCGAGTCATGGTTATTGTCCTTGTCTGTTCTAATCGCAACCGTTGATTCTCAACGCACCATCATCGATCCGCCGTCGACTGATAGCACCTGCCCGGTGATATACGAGGACTCTTCACTGGCCAGGTACAGGAACGCCGGAGCAATCTCCTCCGGTTGCGCCGAACGCCGCAGGGGGTGTTGTTTGAGAGCGGCCTGGCGCGCATCGGCGAACTTTGGATCGTTCATGATGACGCTGGTCATTTCGGTGGCCGCGGCTGGTGCGATGGCATTTACCAGAATGTTGTGCTTGCCCAGTTCCCGTGCGGCGGTACGCATCATTCCGAGCATCCCCGACTTGGCCGCAGCGTAGTTGATCTGACCAATCGAGCCGTTCTGGGCCGTGGAGGAGCTGGCAAAAATGATGCGCCCCCAGCGGCGTTCGATCATGTCGTTGACCACCGCCTGCAGCCAGTAGAACGAGCCGTGCAGATGCACATCGATGACCTGGTTCCACTCGCTGTCGGTCATTTTGTGCAGCATCGCGGCGCGGACAATCCCGGCGTTATTGACCAGAATGTCGATGGGGCCGAGGTTCGATTTGATCAACGCTGCGGCACTCTCAACGTCGGCGCGCCGAGCGATGTCGCAACGTACGAACAGAGCGTTGCCACCTTCAGCGTTGATTTGTGCTGCTGCGTCCTCGCCTCCGGCAACATTGATGTCGACGATGGCGACCTTGGCGCCTTCTTTGGCGTAAAGGTTGGCGATGCTACGGCCAATGCCCTGTGATGCTCCGGTGACGACAGCGACACGATTATTCAAGCGCATGGAGTTGCTCCTGTTAATTCAGCGAGGCATGTCGAGCATGCGTGCCAGGATGTTTTTCTGGATCTGCGAGGAGCCGCCATACACGCTGACCGGGCGTGAAGTGAAGTACTCAACTAACCAACGTGGTGCGTTACCGGTCAGGGCGTCGGCCCCCAGCACATCAAGTGCGACGTGCATGGTGTACTGGGCCGCCCTGGACCACAGCAGCTTGCCGACCGAGCCCTCCGGTCCGGGGTCGCGGCCCGCCAGACGTGACGACAATTGCTGGGCGACGTTGAGGCTCAAGGCTTCGATGTCGACATGGGCGCGCGCCAGTTTGATGCGGATGCTCGCGTCACTCAGGAGGCCGCGTTCGGCGGCGATCGTTTCAAGCTCGCGCAATTGGCGGCGCAGCACCGAAATCGAGCCCGTGTCAGACGCGCCACGCTCGTAGGACAAGGTGGTCATTGCAATCCGCCAGCCGGCGCCCGCGTCACCGACCCGGTGTGTCAGCGGGATCTCCACGTCATCGAAAAAGACCTCGGCGGTCTCCGGATCGCCGCTGTGCAAAACGATAGGTTTGACGGTGATGCCTGGTGCATTCAACGGTGTCAGTAGGCAGGAGATACCTTTGTGCTTGGCGGCACTGGGGTCGGTACGTGCCAGCAACAGACACCAGTCGGCCTGGAGGGCTCCGCTGGTCCACATTTTTTGGCCATTGACCCGGTAGTGGTCGTCCTGCAGCTCGGCGCGAGTGCGTAGTGATGCCAGGTCTGAGCCGGCCCCGGGCTCGCTGAACCCTTGGCACCACTGCACTTCGCCGCTGAGCAGGGTGGGCAGGAAACGAAGCTTCTGCTCCTCGGTGCCATAGGTAAAAATCGCCCGGCCCAGGTAGTTGACCATGCCTGGCAGACGGGGGGCATCAGCGCGCCCGGCCTCGTCATTGAGAATGGCATCGAAGCTGGGCGAGAGCCCTTGACCGCCATACTCTTTGGGCCAGTTCAGGCCAATATAACCGTCGGCATAGAGCGCCTTGTGCCAGTCCTTGGCCAAGGCGCGTGCGCCTTCAGGGGAGGTGATTTCGCGCCAGTTGGCAGGAATGTTGTGCTTGAACCACTCACGCAACTCCAGGCGGAACGTGGCTTCTTGTGGCGTATCTCGGTAGTCCATTCAGTGCGCTCCCAGACGGGCATTGGCGATCTGCTGCAATTGATGTTGCTCGTCACCAAACATCCGGGCGTTGAGCATGGCGCGACGGGTATACACGTGGGCGATGTGCTCCCAGGTCTGGCCGATACCGCCATAGACCTGCATCACGGTTTCGCTTACGGGTAGGGCGGCTGCCGCGGCATAGGCCTTGGCGGTGCGTGCGGCGAGTAGTGCTTCGTCTGCATCTAGCTGGTCTACCGCCCAGGCCGCATAGCAGGTGATGCTTTGGGCAGCCTGTTGTTGTACAAACATCTCGGCGCACAGATGCTGGACGGCCTGGAAGCTACCGATCAGTACTCCGTACTGCACACGCTCTTTGCTATACGCTACGGCCCCGGCCTGAGCTCCGGCCAGCACACCGACGATATCGGCGGACACTATGGTCAGCGCCAGCGCCAGCCAGCGCTTGAGCTGTTCGCTGGTCAACGGTTTGCCGATGGGCTCCGCCACAAGCGTGGTCGAGCGCCAGTGCAACAGGCCGCGGGTCAGGTCGGCCACGTCATGGCCAGGCTCAAAGCCCTGGTCCAGACTGACGCGAACCACCTGGCCCTCGCTCAGGCCGAGCGCGTACTGGGCACCCTCAATGTCCCAGGCAATACTCCCAGCCTCGTTGGGTGCGGCGAGGTGTTCCAGAGTGCGGTCCAGCAGCAGGCCATAACGTGTAACACCCGCCGCCAGATCCTCGATCAATGCTTGAGGTGCACCCGCCAGGGCAAGCAGCTCTCCCGCCAATACCGCTGCGATAAACGGTTGCGGGGTGAGCGTCGTCCCCAAAGCCTGTGCGGCAATCATCACCTCCACGCCCGATGCCAGCGGTACACCTCTGTCGCGCATGCGCAGGCCGAGCATTCCAACGTCGGTGAGCATTTGCCAGCCAAGAATCGGCTCCTGGGTCTGGAGGTCGTGGGGGTTGCTGATCCCTATCGATTGCGCCAGGCGCTTGGCCGTACTTTCGAACATCAGTTGTTCTTCGTTGAATAACGCGAGCACGGAAAGGCTCCTCTAAAGGTTCTTTTTTTCAATGGCGATACGTGCCATTGGCGGTCGGCTTGAGTCTGTATTGCAGTTGATTCTGCTGGCTGCAGTACCGGCCGGCATCCCGCATTCGGACTACACACCCAGCCTTCAGGCCAGGGTTTGTGCGGTGGTTGGCGCAATGTTGGAACGTGGCGGGGCCTGGGTAATGTGGTTGACCGCACGGTAGCCGAAGGTCAAGGCGGGCCCCAATGTGCCTCCGGCGCCGGGGTAGGAGTGGGCGGTCACCGCCCCGGATGCGTTGCCGATGGCGTACAGGCCGGGGATCGGATGCCCGCTGTCATCCAGCACATTGGCATTGGTATCGACCTTCAGGCCGCCTTTGGTACCCAGGTCTCCCAGGTCGACACGAATGGCGTAGTAGGGCGCGCGCTCTAGTGCCCCGAGGCTGGCGTTGGGTTGATGGCGAGGGTCACAGTAGAAACGGTCAAAGCTGTACTTGCCCCGGTTGAAGTCCAGGTCGATGCCGGTTTTGGCATAGCCGTTGAATACCAGCACGGTCGCGTTGAGCGTTTGGGGGTCGAGGCCGATTTTCAGTGCCAGTTCGTCGAGTGACGCGGCGCGATACAGCACGCTGTCCCACCACTCCGGCGGCAAGCTGGAGTCGGGCATGATCGAGCCGGGCATGATCCGCCCGAGGATGTTCTTTTTGCGGTAGCTTGCGTCGAAGATGAACCAGCAAGGGCTATTGGCACCTGTGGCGGCGTCGTCCTTGAGCATTTCGTGCCCGAAGTCGTTATAGGACATGGCTTCGTTGGCGAAGCGTTTGCCGAGCCGATTGACGCATAGGCTGTGGGCGTAGCTGCGCTCGATGAACAGTGCGCTGCGCATGTTGACATTGGGGGTGTCGGCGGCAGGAATCCGTACCGTGGGTGCCCACCAGGCTTCATTTAAAAACTCGGTATCCGCGCCGATGCTTTCTCCGGCCAGCAAGGCATCCCCGGTATTGTTGTGCATCGGGGTAACACTCCACTGCGCCTGTGTGTGGCCCTTGAGCAGCTCGGTGCGTAGCGCCTGGTTCTGCTCGAAACCTCCGGAACCGACGATCACAGCGTGGCTTGCGTAGATCGAAAACTCATTGCAGTTCTGCGAGACAACGGCGCCGACTACCGCGCCCTGTTCCATGATAAAGCGCTCCAGGCGAGTGTTGAGCAGTAGGCTTACCTTGCGTTTTTTCAGACCGATCCGTAAACCTGCGATCAATGCGTTGCCCATGGTCACGCGGCGGTCACGGCGGGTCTTGAGCCGCCAGGACACATCCGACCAGTAGTTCCAGATCAGCGAAAAAATCTTGCGTTTCCAGCCCTTGGCGCGTGCGCCCAGCAGTTGTCCATCGTAATAGTCCAGCGCAATGCGGCCAAACAGCTTGGCGCCCATATCGGCTTCACGCAGGGTAAAAAAATCCTCGCCCAGCACGCCGGCGTCCACCGACTCAACGAACATCGTGCGACCGGTGTCGAGCGCCCCCGGCAGGTTCTGGCAGTAGTCGGAGTAGCCTGGCACTGCGTTGTAGTTCACACCCACGTGTTCGCGCATGTAGGTGACCATCTCTGGCGCGGAGTCGAGATAGGCGCGCAGTTTTTCTTCCGCAACCCGGTTGTCGGTGCAGGCCTTGAAGTAAGTCAAGGCCTGGTCGTAGCTATCCAGATGTCGGATATCCGGGTTGTTGGGAATCCATATGCCGCCACCGGACAGGGCCGACGTGCCGCCATAACGATCACTCTTTTCGATAACGATGACGGGCAGGCCGCAGTCGTGGGCGCGGTTGGCGGCCAACAGCGCGCCTGCTCCAGAGCCGACGACCAATACAGCGCATTGCTTGTTCTCGATGAACGCGTTCATGACAGACAGTCTCCGTAAGTCAGCACCCAAGGTGGAGGGCTTTTTCTTGTTTTTCGAACGGCGAAACGCTGGCTCGGCTTGATGCGCTTGCGCTTGCATTGCCCATTAGTTCAACGCGAACGGGAGGTGCCGGCATCGCCCGAATGGACTAGGTGCCGGATGAGCCGAAGACGGTTGGATTATTTTTTTGACTGGTCGCTGCGGACTAATCCAAACGGGCGATGTTGGCCTTGCGCTTTGTGCTGACACTGATTGCGACGTCAAGGAACAGGGGCCGGCCGGCCCCAACCTGTCACCAGGACAAGCTGAACAACAACAACACCAGACTTGGACTTGCGGAGCACACCATGCACAAGAAGAACAATACGACCGCCTATTGCTGTCGTGGGTCGTTGGCGCCTTTGTTGATCGTTGGCGCGATCATCAGCCCTTTGGCACACGCCTTGTCTATCGATACGGGCAACCCCGATCTGCGCATCAACTGGACCACGGATTTTCGTCTGGGCATGGGGTGGCGCACAGAAGGTATCTCCAAGGGCATCGGTGGTGATCCTACTAACCATCAGTCCGATTACGCGGCCAAACAGGGTGACATGTGGAAGCGTCGCCTTGACGTGCTGACCGAAGCCGACTTCATCTATAAAGACGACTACGGCGCGCGGGTCAGTGCCACGGGCTGGTATGACAATGCCTATGACGACCACGACCTGAAAAGCAACCCGGCATTGCGCGGGATCTCCGCCTATCCCGACAACAAGTTGTCACGCTCGGCGCAGCGCTACTACAACGGCCCGTCCGGCGAGATTCTGGATGCGTTCGTGTTTGGCACATTCAACCTGGGGGATATCCCCGTTTCCGCCAAGGCCGGGCGCCACTCGATTGTGTGGGGGGTCGCACAGATCAACTCCAGCGACGCGATATCCTGGAGCCAGCAACCGAGCAACCTGCAAAAGGGCGCAGAAACGCCAGGAGCGTCGCCTAAAGAGTTAGCCATGCCGTTGACTCAACTGTCCTTCCAGAGTCAGCTCAATAAAACCTTCTCGCTGGCCGGTTATTACCACCTGGAGTGGGATGCCAACCGGCAAAGTGAAGGGGGCACTTTCCTGGGGGGGCCGGACTTTCTTTACAACGGCAATGGCAGGATCTTCGCCGGCGCCGTTCCCGGCCTTGGTAACCTGTACATCAACCAGGGTGAAGTGATCGAACCGAGGAACAAGCAGAGTGGCAACTATGGTTTGCAGCTGACCGTCACCCCAGACTGGTATAGCGGCACCATCGGCCTGGTTTACCGGCGCCTGGACGAGATGCAGCCCTGGGCCGCGAATTTCGCGGTTGACCCGAGCGATCCGTTTACCGGCCTGCGCTTCCACCAAGTGTATAACCGCGGCGTCGATCTCTTTGGCGCGTTCACCAACGTCAATTGGCACGACATCAGTTGGGGGGCGGAGGTGTCCTATCGCCGAGGCACTGCTCTGGACAGTACGGGCGGGCCGAATCTCAATGGCAACCTCGACGGTGCAACGGGGAACACCTGGCATGCGCTACTCAACGCCCAGGCGTCACTTCCCACTTCAAGGCTCTATGACACCGGGATCGTGATTGCCGAACTGGGGTACACCTACCTGGACAAGGTGACCCATAACCAGGGCGTCTTCAACAAATGCCAGGACGCGACCGACGGCCCAGGTTGCGGCACCCGTGATGCCAGCAGCTTCTCACTGGTGCTGATGCCGACCTGGCTGCAGGTACTGCCAGGTGTCGACCTGACGGGGAACCTGACCTTGGCCGGCTATGGCGTGCAGGGTAACTCTCCAGTTCTGATGGGCTCTGCCCAGCGTGCGGGCGCCTGGGCGACAGGGGTTACGGCCGATATCAACATGAAATACAAAGTGGGGCTTCTGTATTCCGACGCCTTCGATGTTGAACAGCGCGTCGGTGCCATGGGTAGTACTGACCGCGGGCGGGTAACCCTGACGTTCCAAACCAGCCTGTGAACCTGCCCTCAGGTCCTGCACGGCACTGATCCGTTGACAGCGTGTATGCCGGAACGCTACGCGCCAATAGGAGATACAAGATGAATATCAAGCAGTTGGCATTTTCTTTGGCACTTTGCCTATCGATTTCGCTGCCGGCCCTGGCGGCTTCACCTGAGGAAGCCGCCCAACTGGGCGGCGACAAATTAACCGAGTTCGGCTCACAAAAAGCGGGCAATGCCGACGGCAGCATCCCGGCGTGGACGCCTGGTTGGAAAGGCCCCTCGATGCCGGCGAGTGGTGGGATCTACCCGGATCCGTTTGCCGACGAAAAGCCCGTGCTGACGATTACTGCGGCGAACCTCGAGCAGTACGCCGACAAGGTCAGCGAGGGCACCAAAGTGTTGTTGAAGCGCTGGCCTGACTACAAGGTTGAAGTCTACAAGAGCCATCGCGTGGTGGATTTCCCCGATTGGCTGAAGGCTGCCACCGTCAAGAACGCAACGCGTGCCAAAAGCACCTTTAATGGCGAAGACCTGGAAGGGGCGATGGGTGGTTATCCATTCCCGTTGCCCAAGACCGGGGCAGAGGTGATCTGGAACCATAACCTGCGCTATTACGGGCCGGCTTATCGGACACGGTTCGCCGGATTCATGATCGATTCGGCGGGGAACCGCATCATGACCCATGACCTGGATAACTACACTGACTCGCCTTACTACGATAATCCCGAGCAAGAGCAGCAGTACTACCAGCGCCGTTTGAGCACCTATGTGGGGCCGGCGCGCAACGTCGGGGACAAGGCGCTCACCTATATGGTGATGCACGCCAAGAAGGACGGTAACAATAAGACCTGGGTCTATACCCAGGGCCAGCGTCGGGTGCGTCAGGCCCCGGAGTTTGGCTATGACAGCCCTTTGTCGACCGCCGGCGGTGCTTATTTCAACGATGAGTTGGGGATGTGGGAAGGGCAGATGGACCGCTTTGACTTCAAGCTGGTGGGCAAGAAGGAAATCTACGTCCCTTACAACAACTACAAATTTGTCATGCACACCTCACCTGACGACGCTTTTGGCAAGCAATTCGCCAACCCCGACAAGATGCGTTGGGAACTGCACCGTGTATGGCAGGTGGAAGCGACCTTGAGGCCGGGCATGCGCCATGCCCAGAGCAAAAAGGTGTTTTACGTGGACGAGGACAGCTGGTCGATTGTGTTGTACGAGGGCTATGACCAGGCCGGCAAGATCATGCGCTCTGCCCAAGGCTTGATCACCTATGACTGGAACACCCAGTCAGTGCCCAATACCCCGATGGTTATCTACGACTTGGTCAAGGGGCAGTACTGCACCTCCATGCATTTAGCCGGTGGCACGGGCTATGTCAGGGTCGACCGCTGGGCCAATGGCAAGCTGACGCCGGACTCCATGGCGGGCAGTGGCATTCGCTGAGGCGGGTCTATGCCTTAACGCCTGCAAGCCCGGTGCAGACGCACTGGGCCGGGTTTGGTCGCCGTGGCGATCTTTGCGCGGGGCCTAGTCCAGATGGGGGATGTCGGTCAGTGACTAACTGCCGAGACTGACTGTGCATCCTCGCACCTGCGGCGTGTTCAAGGCCGACAGAGCCCGTGCAGCCGGATCAATAACAATAACAACAGACGCTCTTGTGGAGAACGAAATGCCTAGCTTTATCTCGAGCACGCCTCGTGCATTGCTGTTCGCCGTGATGTTGCTGTTGGCCCATTCGGCACTTGGTGAAAATGCTTTTATCGACCCCCTTGACCAGCCCGCGGCGGTCGAGCGGCAGCTCAGCCAGAAGCCATTGCGCGATATTGCCCGTGCGGGCAAACGCCTGGTAGCCGTGGGGAGTAACGGGCTGATTATATTCTCCGACGACCAAGGGCAAAGCTGGGTGCAAGCCCCCGTTCCGGTGAGTGTCGATTTGAATGCGGTGTTTTTCGCCGACGCAACCCAGGGCTGGGCGGTCGGTCACGGGGCGACCATCTTGCACAGCTCCGACGCTGGGGCGACGTGGACCAAACAACTGGATGGACGCGCGCTGCAAGCGCTGTTCGTCGACTATTTCAATAACCGCTCCGGGCTCGCGCAGGAGAGCGCGAACAGCTACCTGTCGGCGATTCTTGATATGACGCGCCCGGGGACCGGTCAATTCTTCATGGGGGTTTGGTTCGACCGCGCCGGTAACGGCTTTGTGGTCGGGCCATTTGGCTTGCTGTTGGGCAGTGGCGACGGTGGCAAGTCCTGGCAACCCTGGAACACCCGCATCGACAACAACGACTTGCTGCACTTGACGTCTATCCGCGAAGTCGCGGGGACGCTGTTGGTCACCGGGGAGCGCGGCCGGGTCTGGCGCCTTGACCCCGCGACGAAGCGTTTCGAGTCCAGCGAAACCGGTTACCAGGGCACGCTGTTCGGGGTTACGGGTGTGCCAGGCGGACTGCTTGCGTTCGGCCTGCGCGGTCATGTGTTTCGTAGCACTGACGCAGGGCACAGCTGGACCTCAGTCAAGAGCGAGTTTAACGCCGGTATCACCGCCGGTATTGCGCTGGACAACCAGCGCCTGGTGCTCGTCAGTCAATCGGCTCAAGCCGGTATCAGCCGTGATGGCGGTCTGTCATTCAACCTGCTGGATGTCCAGCAGCCTTCCTTGTTTACCGGCGTGATAGGGCTAGCCGGTGAGCGCATTGCGTTGGTGGGACTCAACGGCGTAACGATCATGGCTGCCAACTAGAGTCCGGGGCTGGATTTGCCCGTTTAGAACCACAGAGCTTGGGACAGAGGAATAATAAAATGGCCACCTCCCTGGAAAATAATGAAACGCCCGTCATCAAAGACCGGCAGCAGTTCGATACCCGCTCAGGGAGTTTTATTGAACGTTTGATCTTCAATCACCGGCTGTTTTTCGTCGTCCTGTGTTCGGTATTGACCCTGGTGCTGGGGGCCAGGGCGACTCAGCTGCAGGTCAACGCCAGCTTTGAGCGAATGATGCCGAGTTCCCACGAGTTCATTCGTAACTACCTGAGCAATAAAGCGGACCTGGCCGCCCTGGGTAACTCGGTTCGGGTGATGGTGGAGAACCCCAACGGTTCGATCTACGACCGTGCTTATCTGCAAACCCTTCAGGAAATCAATGACCGGATCAACCTGGCGCCGGGTGTTGATCGTGCCTGGATGCGCTCGCTGTGGATGCCTGGGGTGCGCTGGAGCGAAATCAGCGAAGTGGGCATGGATGGCGGCCCGGTAATGCCCAACGGCTACGATGGTTCGCCTGCCAAGATGCAGGAGCTGCAGCGTAACGTTTTGCGCGCCAACCTGGTGGGAGACCTGGTCTCGTCCGACATGCGCTCTTCGGTGATCCTGGTGCCCCTGCTGGACAAGGACCCGGCCACGGGCGCGGCGCTGGATTATCGCCAGTTCGCCAACTTTCTGGAAAAAGACATTCGTGCCCGCTACGAGGTGCCGGGGCCTGACGGCCAGTTGCACGTGCGCATTCATATCATCGGCTTTGCCAAGTTGATCGGCGACTTGATTGCCGGGCTTACTCAGGTCATGTGGTTTTTTGGGATTGCTGCGGTGATCGCCGCGGTCATCATCTTCGGCTACACCCGTTGCCTGCGCAGTACCGTGCTGCTGGTCGTGGCGTCATTGAGCAGCGTGCTCTGGCTGCTGGGAATCATGCAGATTCTGGGTTACGACATCGATCCCTATTCTATCCTGGTGCCCTTCCTGATCTTTGCCATCGGCATGTCCCATGGTGCGCAGAAGATGAACGGCATCATGCAGGACATCGGACGTGGCACCCATAAATACGTAGCGGCCCGCTATACCTTCCGCCGGTTATTCATCGCGGGCCTCTCTGCGCTGCTGGCCAACGTTTTCGGCTTTGCCATTTTGATGGTGATTGATATTCCGGTGATTCGCGACTTGGCGACCACGACCAGTATTGGTGTCTGTGTATTGATCTTCACGCAACTGATCATGGTGCCGGTGATGTTGTCGTACCTCGGGGTCAGCCGTTCGGCGGCGCGACGCAGTGTACGCAACGAAGAGCGACTGGCGTCTGCGGGTGAGGATAACTCGTTCTATGCCGCCGTTGGTGCGGCGCTGATCAAATGCACCACCCCCCGTTACGCACGGGTATTGGTGGTGCTCGCCATGGCGCTGGGGGTTTTGGCGGTGGTGGTGCGCAGTGGCTTGCAGATCGGTGACCTAGATGCCGGGGCGCCGGAGTTACGCCCCGACTCGCGGTATAACCAGGATGTGGCGTTTTTCAATCAGAGCTTTGGTCGCTCCACCGACCAATTCGCCGTGATCGTCAAGACCCAACCGGGTGGCTGCTCCAGCTTCGAGACCCTGACTGAGATCGACCGTTTGACCCTGCTGCTCCAACAGGTTCCCGGCGTGCAGTCGGTCGCCAGCCTGTCGAGTGGCGTGCGCTTTATCAATTCCAGCTACGGCGAGGCCAATCCCAAATGGATGAGCATTCCGCGTCAGGATGAGGTGGCAGGACAGGCGGCTCAAATTGCGTCTATGCAGTCGCCGGAGTTGACCAACATCAGTTGCACGATTTCGCCGGTGATCGCCTACCTGGCTGACCACCGTGCAGGCACCTTGCAGCGGGTGGTCACTACCGTGCAGGCATTTGCCGCCGAGCACAATAATCAGGACCGCCAGTTTTTGCTGGCTGCCGGGCCAGCCGGTATCGAGGCCGCGACCAACCTGGTGGTGGCCGACGCCAGCGTCAAGGTGCTGTTGTTGTTGTATGCCTCGGTGGTGGTGCTGTGCTTGATCTCTTTCCGCAGTTGGAGGGCAGTGCTGGTGGCCCTGATCCCGCTGGTGATTACCTCCCTGCTCTGCGAAGCGCTGATGGTGGTGATGGGCATGGGCGTCAAGGTCGCCACACTGCCGGTGATTGCCTTGGGTGTTGGCGCGGGGGTCGACTACGCGCTCTACCTGCTCAGCGTGCAGCTGACCCTGCAACGGCGTGGCGCGAGTCTGGCGCAAGCCTACGGTGGCGCGCTGATGTTCACGGGCAAAGTGGTTGCCCTGGTTGGCCTGACGCTAGCCACTGGTGTTCTGACCTGGGTGTTTTCACCCATCAAGTTTCAGGCGGATATGGGCATCCTCCTCACCTTTATGTTCCTGTGGAATATGCTCGGGGCATTGGTGCTGATCCCGGCGCTGTCACACTTTTTGTTGCGCGGAGAAACCCGGCAACCGTTGGCTGATGCATACCCTCAGGTTGCTGATCATGACGTTGCACCGGGGGCTCATGGTGTGACGCGAAGCAGTGAGCGAGCCGATGCTCCGGCGGCAGTAGCCGGCAATTA
Source organism: Pseudomonas sp. CF161 (assembly GCF_000416215.1). Lineage (NCBI taxonomy): Bacteria > Pseudomonadati > Pseudomonadota > Gammaproteobacteria > Pseudomonadales > Pseudomonadaceae > Pseudomonas > Pseudomonas sp. CF161. Next base: position 92,624 of record NZ_ATLP01000033.1, on the reverse strand, counting down.
ACGAAGAGGAGGGGAGGCCGTCAGCTTCCCTCCGACAGGCCCGATGACGACCCAACAAAAACAAGGATCCTGATCATGACAATTGCATCCCGTTTCCAGAACAAAAGCATCATTGTGACCGGTGGCGCCTCCGGTATCGGACGCGCAAGCGTTATCCGTCTGGTGTCCGAGGGCGGTACCGTGCTGGCCGTCGATCGAAATGCTGACGGCCTGCGCGAAACCCTGGCATTGGCCAACGCGGCCGCCGGCTACGGCGGTGCCGTCCGGTCGGCACAGGTTTCCATTACCGAGGAGTCAGAGGTTCGGGACTCGGTACAGGCGTTTGTCCAGGAGCAGGGCCGGCTGGATGTGCTGGTGAACATGGCCGGTATCCTGCGCTCGACGCACACGACGCACACCAGTTTCGAAGACTTCATGCAGGTACTTCAGATCAACCTTGGCGGAACCTTCCTGTTTTGCCGCGAAGCGCTGCCGTTCCTGCTGGAAACCCGGGGCAACATCGTCAATGCGGCTTCAACCTCGGCGTTTTTCGGGCACCCCTACATGGCGGCCTACTCGGCCAGCAAAGGCGGGATTGCCGCCCTTACCCAGGCACTGTCCCGCGAGTACCTTAATCGCGGCGTGCGGGTGAACGCGGTGGCTCCAGGCGGGATCAGCACGCCGATGGTTGCCGCCCAGGCCCAGGCGTTTCCAGAGGGCTCGGATTTCACCTTGTTGGGGCACTTGTCCCGCCCTGACAGGCAGTTTGGCGAGCCTCAGGACGTTGCGGCAGTGATCGCGATGCTGGCGTCCGAGGATGGTGCGTTCATGAACGGCGCGATTTTGCGGATCGACGGCGGTACTCACGGTTAGGGGGTAAACATGATCGCCAATACCGAGCCAACCTCGCCATTCTCGCCCCTCAAGCTGGGCCCGATCACGTTGCGTAATCGGTTTATCAAAGCCGGCGCCAACGAGGGAATGACCCCTGATGGCATGCCGACCAAGGCCCTGGTCAAGCACCACCGCGATATAGCCGCCGGAGGGGCGGCAATGACTACCGTTGCCTACGGGGCGGTTTCGCCGCAAGGACGTACGTTCCTGCACCAGTTCTACCTGTCTGGGGACGTCGTGCGGCATCTGCGGGTGCTGACGGACGCCGTGCACGCCGAGGGCGCTGCGGCGTGTCTGCAGATCACCCACGGTGGCTCTTTTACGGCGTTACGTCCCGCCAGTGGGCGCCCTCAGTCGGCGTCTTCCGGCTTCAATGCGTTTGGGTTTCTGCATGGCATCCTGCTGCAACGGGCGATGAGTGAAACGGATATGTACCGGGTCGCCGGTGAGTTCGCCCAGGCGGCGATACTGGCGCGAGAGTCGGGTTTCGATGCGGTCGAAATTCATATGGGCCATGGCTACCTGCTCAACCAATTCCTATCGCCCCTGACCAATCGCCGTGTCGACGCCTACGGCGGCAGCACGGAGGGGCGCAGCCGTTTCCCATCCATGGTGCTACGTCGGGTAAAGGAAGCGGTTGGGCGTGATCTTGCGGTGGGTTGCAAGATTAACCTGACGGATGCCGCACGCGGTGGCATTGATGCCGGGCAGGCTTCGGTCACCGCAAAGCTCTTGCAGGACAACGGCGCGGATATTCTGACCTTGAGCGGCGGGCACAATATCTTCAGTCCATGGGCGCTGTTTGGCAGCCACATGCCGCTGGCCGATATGCGGGCCCAGGCCCGGGGCCTGGGGCGTCTCGGGGTCTGGGCCCTGGGGTTGCAGCAGCCCAAGACCCTGACGTTCCGCGAAATGTATTTCCTTGATCATGCTCGCCAGGTACGCGGGGCAGTGTCCATGCCGTTGGCCCTGGTGGGGGGCGTTAAGTCGCTTGCCGCGGCACAGCAGGTCATCAATGAAGGTTTCGATGGCATCGCCCTCGCACGCGCACTCATCCATAACCCAGCGTTTATCAACGACATGCAATACGCCCGCGTGACGCGCTCCGGGTGCACCAGTTGCAACCGCTGCGTCATGGGTATCTATGATCCGTCAGGTGTGCGCTGTGTGCTCAATGGCGAAAATGATCCTGGTCTGAGCAAGCGCCTTGCGGCTGATTGACCGTCAACATCGAAGGGCGTAATTAAGCACATGCTGATAACTAAAATAATAAGAGGTGATTGTTATGCATGCAGTGAAAAGGTCATGTGTCTTACCGGCCGTGATACCGCGCTTTCCATCCGTACTGAACATCCCACCTGCAACTGTTTCCAGGCCCGGTTTGCCGGAGTTATTCGCTCGAGCAAAAACTCGGGAGGCTGCCTTGGGGATCGTTGATCAAAACCGCATGACGCTGGCGATTTATCAAGGCCTGCTCGACAACGAACCCTGGCGTGACACGACTTGCCATCTCGCTGCCTATATGGACGCTTCGGCGATTATTGTCATCAGGCCTTCTACCAGCAACGACCTCGGCTTTCTGGTCTGTCATCCGCAGAACCCTGAAATCGAGCACGCTTACCGTGTGCATTACTGGACACTGGATCCGTTCCTTGATCTGCCCATCGGTAAGGTACTGACTATCGATGAATACCTGGGCGCCGAGAAGTGGTTGAGCAGCGAGTTCTATCAAAAGTTTATTGGACAAGGAGGGGTTCGCTACGGGTTAGGGGTCAACATCGTCTCCAAAAATGGCACAGTGTGTCGTTTGCGTCTGTATCGCATGCCCGACCAGCCTGCTTTTACTGAGCAAGACAAGGCCCGCCTGGCTGATTTGGTCGTGCACTTCGGTCAAGCGTTGAGCTTGGCCACCCACCTTGAGCGGCACGCCACGCAGAGCGAACTGTATGAGGGTGCCCTGGACCGCTTGCACATTGGTGCAATCGTTCTCGATGAGAATCAGCACCTGCTGCGCTGTAACCAAGTTGCCACGTCCATGTTGAATGAAGGCGATGGAATCAAGAAGGTCGCCAATGGTGTGGAGGCGCACTACAAATATGAGCGCAGCGTGCTGCGAGAGCTCATCTCCACTGCCAGTCATGCCGCCCAGGTCATGTCTATCTCACGGCCCTCGGGAAAGCGCAAATTAGGCGTGGTCATTAGGAGCATCCCGTTGCGCGAGGAGTCCGAAGGCAAGGGACGACCAGCCTGGGTGATCTTTATTTGCGACCCCGACGTGCAGACCACTGCACCCCGGGAAATATTGCGCCAGGTGTTTGACTTCACCCCCGCGGAAGCAACCCTGGCCATGGAATTGGCCAATGGCTTGTCCCTTGATGAGGCGGCCGAGTTGTTGGGGATCCGCCGCAATACGGCACGTACCCACTTGCGTGCCATCTTTGCCAAGGCCGGTGTCAGTCGTCAGGCCGAGTTGGTCAGGATCGTGCTGAACGGTGTAGTGGGGCTGTCCAGCCTGAGTCCTGCGGATTAGCGGATCGGCATGCTGGCATAAAAAAACGGAAGAGCCTGCTCTTCCGTTTTTTTATGCCTTGGCGCTGTCGGCGCGCTGGTTTGAAAAGTCACCGCCTAGTCCAAGCGGACCATGCACGGCCGCTGCGGGCGCGTCATATTCAAGGCATAACAACACGTGGAGAACGGTTATGTCCTCGCAGCCCGCAATCTTTCCGTCGCCGATTCCGGTAGGTCAATTTCTTCAGGTGCGCGGCGCCTATCGCCTGCATTACCACGAAGTGGGCCACGCCAGCGCAGACCGTCCGACCCTGGTTTTCCTGCACGGCAGTGGTCCCGGTGCAAGCGGCTACAGCAACTTTCACCTGAACTTCCCGTTTTTTGCCGATCAAGGTTTCCACGTCGTGGTTCCGGATTACCTCGGCTATGGCTTATCGGATAAACCGGACGATCTCCAGTACACCTCGACATTGCACGTCGAGGTCCTGCGGGAGCTGCTGAGCGCGCGGGGAGTTACGCAGGCGGTCCTGGTCGGCAACTCCCTGGGCGGCGCTATTGCCTTCCAGTATGGGCTCACCTACCCCGAGCAGATCAGCCAGTTGGTCGTCATGGGCCCCGGGGGAGTAGAGGAGCCTGCGTTATGGGCGGGGCAGATGAGTGGCTTGCGCTGCATGGGCGCATTCATCCAGGAACACAAGACTGATCGTGCATCCTTCAGGGCATTGCTTGAGCACATTGTCGCCGCGCCACACACCATTACCGATGCGGTCATCGATTCGCGCCTGCCGGTATGGCTTGAGCAACCCCCGGCGGTTTTCAGCAGCATGAAAGTCGAGGTCTTCGCCGAGCGCCTGGCGCACCTGCAGATGCCGGTGCTGTGCCTTTGGGGTCAGCAGGACAACTTCCTGCCGGTGCGCCATGCGTTGATTGTGGCGGGCTTGGTCAAGGATGTTCGGGTGGTGATTTCAAGCCGCAGTGGGCACTGGTTCATGCTTGAAGAACCGGACTACTTCAATCGCGAAGTGCTGACGTTTCTGAATTGAGCGCGTGCCGTTGCCGGTTGGTCGGCGCACACAAGGTCTGTTGTCATCGCAAGAGTCAAGTTCATGTCCATATCCCTTTATCACCGGTTGCGTGTCGCAGATGTCATTGAAGAAACCCATGACAGTAAGTCGATCGTGTTTGCCGAACCGACGCAACGCAGTGCATTCGCTTACAAGCCAGGGCAGTTTCTGACGCTGCGTATTCCTGCCCAGGGGCAAACAGTGGCGCGCTGTTATTCGCTGGCCAGTTCACCTGGTGCCGACAGTGCGCTGAAAGTCACGATCAAGCGCGTACAAGGCGGGGTGGGCTCGAACTGGGTATGCGATCACTTGCGCACCGGCGATATCGTCGAGGTGCTGCCGCCTGCCGGGATTTTTTGCCCGACGTCACTGGCGGTGGACTTCCTGCTGTTTGCAGGCGGCAGCGGCATTACCCCGGTGATGTCGATTCTCAAGGCCTGTCTGTTACAGGGGACTGGCCGGGTGTTGCTGTTTTACGCCAATCGTGATGAGCGCTCGGTGATTTTTCGCGACGAGTTACAGCGCCTGGCCAGGGATTACCCGCATCGCCTGACCGTCATTCATTGGCTGGAGTCGGTGCAGGGAAGGCCAACGCTTGAGCAATTGGCGGGCGTCGCCCAGGCCCATGTTGATTCTCACGCGTTTGTCTGCGGCCCTGGACCCTTCATGGACGCGGTGGAAGGTGCACTTCTGGCGCTGAACGTGGACCGGGCACGCATACATGTTGAGCGTTTCGCTTCCTTGAACAGCGACCCGGGCGTTCTGGCGAAGGTGCCGGCAGTAAGGCCAGAGGGTGCGCCCCGGACCGAACTCACTGCGCAGTTGGACGGTGTGACCCATGAGCTGTCCTGGGCGCCGGAGGCGGTTCTGCTCGATACGTTACTCAGCGCCGGGGTCATGGCGCCTTTCTCATGCCGCGAAGGTCGTTGCAGTGCCTGCGTGTGCAGGGTCACTGAAGGGGAAGTGAGCATGTTGCATAACGAGGTACTGGGGCAAGACGACCTTGCCGACGGCTGTGTCTTGGCCTGTCAGGCGCGACCGGTGAGTACGAGGGTCTGCATCAGTTTCGATGGATGACGGCAAATCGGTCGGTTCTGTTTAAAACAAGAAATGGCATGAGGAGCGGGTGATGAGCATCAGTCAATTGGCGTATGTGGTGGTTGAGTCAACGGATATAGAGAAGTGGCGATTTTTTGGTTCACACATCATCGGCCTGGCCCAGTCAGATGGGCAGGACGGCACGTTGTACCTGAAGGCCGACGGCCGTCGATACCGGATCCTGGTGGTGGCCGGTTCGCGTGACGGTTTGTATGCCTCGGGTTGGGAGGCGTCTTCACAAGAGCAATTTGTTGCGTTCAAAGCCAGGTTGGCAGCGACCGATGTGGAGATTATTGAGTCCTCTGCACGGGATCGGCAGGTGCGAGGCGTCACGGGGCTGTTTTCTTTCGTGGACCCCTCGGGCAACCGACATGAAGTGATCTGGGGGCCGATTTCCGACTTTGCGCCGTTTATTTCACCGGTGGGTGTGGAACGCTTTGTTACCGGCAACATGGGCATGGGACACGTGGTGTTGCCATCGATGAATTTCGACGCTTCGCTGGTGTTCTGGCGTGATGTCTGCGGCTTCGGGCTTTCGGACATGCTTCACGCCCAGCTCTCGCCGGAGCATCGCGCGCGCATTTTCTTCATGCACTGCAACCCGCGCCAGCACAGCTTGGCGCTGGCCGAAATGCCGCAACCCAGTGGCTGTGTGCACATCATGCTGGAAGTGCCGGGCATTGATGATGTCGGCCGCGCGCTGGACCGTATTGCGGCACATGACGTGCCCTTGGCAAGCACCCTTGGTCGCCACGTCAATGACGACATGGTGTCGTTTTACGTATGGACGCCCGGGGGGTTCGCCCTGGAGTTCGGCTGCGGTGGCCTGGTCAAGGACTGGGATAACGACCACTCGGTATTTGAGACCACCCGTGGCAGCCACTGGGGCCATCAGTGGTCCGCACCTCCCTCTCACTGATTCGCACCGCGCCTAGTCCCGATGGACGGGGCGCGCTCTGCCGCGGTTGGTGATGATGGGCGGAAGGACAGTGATGAGCGAAAACGTTGGGTTCACTATTGCGGAAGGCAAATACCATGCAAACAGTCGAGATCAAACAGCAGGCCTCGGAAATTCCGGGCAGCGAAGAACTGATTAACCGGGCCAAGGCGATGATCCCGGTGCTGCGTAAACGCGCAGCATTGGGCGATGAGCGTCGCAGCCTGCCGGAAGAAACCATCGCCGAGCTTCAGGCCGCAGGCCTGTTCCGGATCCTGCAACCCAAGCGCTATGGCGGCTACGAAATGAGCCCCAAGGTGTTTTACGAGGTGGTCATGGCGCTCGCCGAAGGCGATATGTCGGTGGGCTGGGTGTATTCGGTGGTGGCGGTGCATGCCTGGCAGATGGCGTTGTTCGATGACCGTGCAGCCCAGGAAGTGTGGGGCAAGGATGACTCCACACTGGTGTCGTCCTCCTATATGCCCTCTGGGCGCGGCAAGCGTGTGGAAGGCGGCTTCCTGTTCAGTGGTCGCTGGGGCTACTCCAGTGGCTGCGACCATTGTGAATGGGTGTTCCTCGGCGGTTTTGTCGAGCAGCCGGAGGGCCAGCCCATTGACGCGCGGACCTGGCTGATCCCGCGCCAGGATTACGAAATCGTCGATACGTGGCACACGGCGGGACTCAAAGGTACGGGCAGCAAAGACATCGTGATCAAAGACGTATTCGTCCCCGAGCACCGTACACACAAGATGATTGATGGCTTCACCTGCAACAGCCCGGGGCACCAATGGAACACCTCGCCGTTGTACCGCATGCCGTTTGGTCAGGTGTTCAGTCGCGCGGTATCTACGGCAGCCATTGGCGCGTTGCGGGGCATGCTCGATTGCTTTATGGAAACGGCCAAGGTGCGGGTCAACGTGGTGGGGGCCAAGACCAGCGAGGATTCATTTGCACAGTTGGCCGTCGCCGAGGCGGCGAATGCAATCGATGAATTGACACTCGTCCTGCGGCGCAACTTCGATGCCCTGGAAGGTTATGCGGGCCGCGGAGAGGTTCCTCCCATTGAAGAGCGGGTCAAATACCGCTTCCAGGCCAGCTTTCCTCCGGAGCGAATCTCGCATCTGGCTTCCCGTTTGTTCAAGGCGGCGGGTGGGGCGGCGGTTTACACCAACAACCCTTATGGGCGTTTCCTGGCCGACATCAATGTGGGTCGCCAGCACGCCGCCAACCAGTTCCAGATGTTTGGCGCGAACTGGGCGAAGGTCCAACTGGGTCAACCCAGCCAAGACTTCTTTCTCTAGTGTTTCGAGGCCGGAGGCAGGGTTGGCTCCGGTCTTGAACCCGTTTCTTCGGAGTGGCAAATGACAGCTGTTGATCTCTCTCAGGGCGCCCAGAAGCTCAAGGTCTATCGTACCGTCGACGGGCAGACCGCCGGGTGCCTGCAGTGCTCCGTCGTGGTCGACTTTGGCGCAGTGGTGACCTGGGTGTTCGAGGAGTCGTTGCCGAACGTTCCGGTCAGTTATGTCTTGAACCCCCAAGGCGGGATTTTTTTCGCAGATGAGGTTCAACGCCTGATGCGCCTTGGGATCGCTCGTTGGCTGGCACTGGAAGTGAGCGCCGAACGGGTAGTGGGCTGCCGCAAGGCAACTGATGGGGGTTGGGAGGTGTTGTTTCGATTGCCCGGGCTTGACGGTGGCGACTGCGAACTGCACGTCAGTGTCGATGCTGCGACGGCCACCGAGCTTGTCCAGATGCGAGCGTTGAAGCGGGTCAATGCCTGGATTGAACAACAGGCCGCTCACCCGCTGGATGAGGAGTTATCGGCGGTGCTCGCCGAGATTGACCTGCAACGGGCGCCCAATCTGCGGCGCGGTTTTGCCTTATCGAATCCAGCGCCTCAGGCGTGTGTAACAACCTGATAGTCGACGTTATTCAGCCTGCAAAAATAAAAAGAGTGGAGGTTTATATGAGTGACATGGCCAATAGTTCAATTGAGCAAGCCCATATCATTGTCAGTGACCTGTGCGAGCGATTCGCCCGTGGTTGGCATTGCCTGGGACTGAGTGAGACATTCCGGGATGGCAAGCCGCATACGCTCGAAGCATTCGGCACCCAACTGGTGGTATTTGAAGGCGAGCACAGCAAGAAGCTCAATGTGCTCAATGCGTTTTGTCCGCATTTGGGCGGCAACCTCGGTGAGGGGTCGATCAAGGGCGACACGATCGCTTGTCCTTTCCATGACTGGCGCTGGGCCGGCGACGGTAAATGCGCGGCTATTCCCTATGCCAAGCGGGTACCGCTGCGCGCACGCACGCAAAGTTTCATCACCTGCGAGGAGAACCAGCAGTTGTTCGTCTGGCACGATCCCGAGGGCAATCCTCCACCGCCGGGGGTGATCATTCCGCGTCTTGAGGGCGCGTTCAGCGCCGATTGGAGTGACTGGGACTGGTCGATCCACGAGGTCGATACCAACAGTCGCGAGCTGGTGGATAACCTGGTGGATGTAGCCCACTTCTTTTATGTGCACGGCGAAGGTAAAGGCGCAGCCAGTACTTATTTCAAAAACGTCTTCGAAGGCCACTTCGCTACCCAGTACCTGGAGATGGGGCCGCAGCCAGCCGTACCGAGTTATCAAAAGGATGCCGTTTACAGTGGTGATCTACGTGGGCTTGATGGCTACTCTCGCGGTGAGACCACCTACCACGGGCCGTCCTATTTGGTGTCGCGGCTGATGTCCAATTTTCCGGGCGGTGACCCGGTGGAATCTTACGAAATCCTGGCGCATTACCCGGTACATGCGAACAAATTTGTGCTGCACATGGGGTTTATCACCCTCAGCAACCCGGCACTCTCGGCCGAGCAGAACGCCGAACGTGCCAAGGCTGCTGCGCAAGTGTTGCGTTATGGCACATTACAGGACGTGCATATCTGGAAGACCAAAGCCCGTATCGATAACCCGCTGCTGTGTGACAGCGACGGCCCGCTGTACCAGCTGCGTCGCTGGTATCAGCAGTTTTTCGTGGATGTTGCAGATGTGAAAGCCGAGATGGTCAACCTGTTCGAGGCTGAAACCGACACTCGGCATGCGTTGCCAGTCTGGGATCAACAAGCGGCAGAGAAAATCGCTGAAGAGGCGCGGCAAGCGGCTGTTGCCCATTCGTAAGGCCCAAATGGATCGCGCCGTCGCAAGGTGGCGTAATCCTAATCCCGAGCGAATTGGCTGCATAATCGATAGCTATTGTTAAGGTGCTCAACCAGTGCTCGGTAGGCGTATTCAACGTCTTTGGATTTTACGTTGCATGTGGAGTTCGGGTCTGAATCCGAGTGTTGTTACAGCTATGTCGAAGCGCCATTTCCTGTATAGGTTGCTGTTGATCTGGAATGGCGTATGACAATGAATTTTGTTGTGGTGAGCTACGGCGGCGCATATGTGAATGCGCCACGGCAAGGTAAGCGTCCGGCCACGTCACCTACCTAACTCCAGCACTAAGGGCGATGGTGTTCGTAATCGCCATTCTCAAACGCCATAAGTCCGCCAAGCGCAGCGAGCAGATCAGCCTGGCGCAAGGCAGCTTGCTCGATGACCTCATCAGTACCGACCTTGAAGCCATCGAGGCCGAGTTAAAAGCCCTTCTCCAACACCTGCCCAAGCAGCACCGCACCAGCAACCCAAGCGTGCGCCGTTGCCGCCGCAGTTCCCGCGCAATGTGATCCATCACGAACCGGCCAGCACTCAGTGTGCTTGCGGCTGCCAGCTTCAGCGCATCGGTCAAGACGTCAGCGGAAGCTGGACTATACGCCGGGCGTGTTCAGCGTCGAACAGCACGTTCGTGGAAAATGGGCCTGCTGGCGCACGTGATGGTGGTCAAGTTTGCCGGCCACCTGCATCTTTATCGACAGGAAAAGATCTTCGGCCGTGCCGGCCTGGCCATCCCGCGTTCGGCACTGGCGCAGTGGGTGGGGCAAACCGGTGTGCAGCTTCAGTCGCTGGTCGATGCGCTACGTGAAGTGGTGCTGGCCCAGCGCCTAGTCCATGCCGATGAAACGCCGGTACAAATGCTGGCGCCAGGAGAGAAGAAAAACCACCGCGCTTACGTCTGGGCCTACAGCCGCACGCCGTTCTCGGCACTCAAGGCCGTGGTCTACGACTTCAGCCCCAACCGTGCCGGCGAATATGCGCTTAACTTCCTGGGCAACTGGAGCGGCAATCTGGTCTGTGACGACGTTTCCGGCTACAAGGCCAGCTTCGAGCTGGGTATCACCGAAATCGGCTGCATGGCCCATGCGCGCCGCAAGTAGCCAATAAAAGCGCCGTTGGCGCAGCAGGCACTCCATTCGATTGGCGGGCTATACGAAGTCGAGCTACACGCTAATGAAATGAGCGGCGAAGACCGTTGGCGATTACGCCAGGAAACAGCGGCGCCCATCGCTGAAAAATTGCATGAGTGGATGCTGGCCCAATACGAACTTGTGCCCGAGGGCTCGGCTACGGCGAAGGCCCTCGATTACAGCCTTAAACGCTGGGTTGCGCTGACGCGCTATCTGGAAGATGGCACCGTGCCGATTGACAATAACCAAATCGAGAACTTGATCCGGCCGTGGGCGCTTGGGAGAGCGAACTAGCTGTTTGCTGGGTCGCTACGCAGCGGCAAACGGGTGGCGGCGATCATGAGCCTGATCCAGTCGGCGCCCATCAATGGGCATGACCCGTATGCTTATCTCAAGGATGTGCTGACGCTGCTGCCGACGCAGCGAGCCAGCGAGATCGAGCAACTGCTGCCGCATCAGTGGATGCCTGGCTGATCTGGGCAAGGGGTGTTCGCTGGCCGCTTACACTTGGTCGTCTGAGCGCATAATATCTTCGACTATCGAAAGCTGGCTTTTCTAGTTTTACCGCTATCTCACTCACATCACCAAGGGCAACACATGCCTGCAATTATCCGCCTCGCTGTACCGGAAGATGCACAACTCCTACCCGTCATTGAAACCTCCGCTGCTCAAGCATTTCGCATGATTGATGAGTTGAGTTGGCTGGCTGATTCGCCTCCGATGTCCATCGAACGTCATAGCCAACTCATTGCGCTATCGACATGTTGGGTTGCACTTGATGCCGAAAATCGGCCACAAGGATTTCTTAGTGCTGAGCGCCACGGCAGTGATCTTCACATCTGTGAATTATCAGTGATGCAATCGATGCAAGGAAAAGGTACAGGGCGGCGTCTGATTGAGGCAGCGAAGGATTATGCGCGCTCAAGCAGACTTAGTTTCGTAACGCTTACGACATTCACAAACGTGCCATGGAATGCACCATTTTACTCCCGCATAGGTTTTCAGACTAAAGCCACCACAGACCTAGATCAGAGGCTGGCGAGAATATTGAGCGAGGAGTACAAGCATGGATTCGCTCCGGAAAGTCGGTGTGCCATGGCATGGCCAGTGACCTAATTACAAAACTGTCAGACCTCCACGCCTCTAGGAAAGGAAGATGTGTCTGCCGGACGCTTACGAAAAAAACTAAGGGGCTGCTCGGTCAACAGCCCCTTGGTTGGCGGGTTAGTAGCCGAGTCGATCAAGAAGCTGGTACCAGCCGGCGACCATCCTCACTCCAGGCGCGCGGAACGAATAGAATGGGATCGACTTCAATTCAGCTTCGGTGATCATGCCTAGGGAAGGCTTGCCACCTGTCACTACCTCTGCGACGTACTTGCCCATATTCGAAGCCATGGCAACACCCAGCCCGTTGTAGCCCATTGCATAAGTGGTTCTGGCATTCAAGCGGCCCAAGTGAGGAACTGCATCCAATGTCAGGGCCACCAGTCCAGACCAGCGGTGAGTGATCTTTACATTTTCCAGCTGTGGGAATTGCTTGCGCATTGCTGCTTCCAAGGCGCGGAATGCTGACTCGGAGTCGGACTTCCCGAAAGCGCCACGGCCTCCGTACATTAGGCGGTTACCGTTTTTACGGAACCAGCGCATCATGCGGCGGGTCTCGCTATAGCTACGCCCGTCATGAAGCGGTGTCGATACGCCCGCCAGATCCAGTGGCTCTGTCGCTATCATGGCGGATCTGAAAGGCACAATGGTTTTGGTTACTGCGTTCGTAGCACCGGTGATGTTGGTATATGCATCGGTCGCAATAACAATCTGTGAAGCATTGATCACGCCACCAAGCGTGTACAGCTTCACCCCATCACTGTGGTGTTCGATTTTAACGACTGGAGACTCCTCAAAGATGTCAACGCCGCAGTCTGCAAGGCCTCTGGCGATGCCGCGAGCGAAGTTCAGTGGGTGGATGGTGCCGCCGTGGCTATTGAGAATGCCGCCCCAAAAGTCCCTGGAGCCCGTTTCGTGATACATCTCGCCGGCATCTAGAACGCGCGTACTGGTGTCGCCAAATGTTTTGCGTACCCACTCGTTTTCTTGAACCAACGTGGCTAATGCGGTCTTATGGTGAGCGCAACGCATGGTGCCATTCTGTTGGTAGTTTGCGGCGGTGATTGAATAAGCGTCTATAAGCTCTTCAACGTGATCAACAGCTTCATGCGCAAGGTTGTACATGCGCCGAGACGCCTCCAAACCGAAACGGTTGGCGACATCAGAAAGAGTGACGCGGTATTTACCTTCCACAACACCGCCGTTGCGGCCACTGGCTCCCCAGCCGATTCTGCTGGCTTCCAGGATTACAGGCGAAAGTCCTTTCGCGGCAAGGTAACGAGCAGTGCTCATCCCGGTATAGCCGCCACCGATTATGGCTACATCGTACTGCAGCTCTCGATTGAGCGTTGATAGCTTAGGGCCGTCTTCCGCAGTTGCTTGCCACAGAGAGGAAATATCCGGGAAAGGAGGTTGATCGGATTCTTTCAATTGAGGTAGTGATTTGTGCACCGTGTTCATAGTTATGCCCTCGACATTGCAGTCTTTTTGGATGACTTCTTTTTTATCGTGCCCAATACTATCAATGCCAGTGCTAACAACGCAGTTGACGTTACTTCGCTTCTAAAGTTGGGTAGAATAAGCATCGTGATGATAACGCCTGAAATGGCGATAATTACTGCCCAAGTCATATAAGGATATAACCACATCTGACAAGCGCTATGGGTCTCGTTGTTTCGATTTCGTGCTCTCATGCGCAGCTGCGAAATTGCGATTACTAGGTATACAAGTAATGCGATAGCGCCTGAGCTTGAAATCAAAAACTTGAATACCGCCTCAGGAGCAAAGAAGTTTGAGGCGGTTACAATTAAGCCGACAATCGTGCTTCCGATAATAGCTGCTTTTGGGACGCCTTTGGTCGATGTTTTCTTGAAAATCGGCGGAGCATCATTACGTGAACTGAGCGAGAAAATCATTCGCGAAGAAATGTAGATGGAAGAGTTTAGGCAACTCGTCACGGCAACTAGAACAACCGTATCAACAATCAGTTTTGCGTAAGGTACGTGTAGCAGTTCGAGAGCTCGCTGATAGGAACCGTGCAGCGGAAGAAGAGGGTCATTCCAAGGAACCACCGAAATGACGATGAACATGGACCCCAGGTAGAAAATACAGATACGCCAGATTACAGAGCGTGTTGCCCGGGCGATCTGCTGCGCCGGATTAGAGGACTCAGCAGCTGCAATAGTCACCACCTCCGCACCGATGAAGCTGAACATGGTGGTCAACAAGGCGCCAATGACTGCGCCGAAACCATTTGGAATGAAACCACCGTGGTTTTGCGAAAGCGATACAACACCCGGCACCTCAACGCTAGGTACAAGACCCGTAATGACCGCTGCACCAAACAGGATGAATGAAACGATAGCCAAGACTTTGATGATGGCGAACCAAAACTCGAACTCTCCGTAGTTTTTGACATCAAACAGGTTGGTTATCGTGAGCAGGGCAGTTACAGACAGGGCGTAAACCCAGATGTCAAACTGAGGGAAGTAAGAGTTGAGAACTGCACCGGCTACGATAGCTTCGAGCGGAATGACCAGAACCCAGAACCACCAGTACAGCCAACCGATGGTGAAGCCGGCCCAACGTCCAATTGCTATATCGGCATAAGTGGAAAACGAACCGGTGTCGGGCAAAGCTACTGCCATCTCACCGAGCATTCTCATGACAAGGATGACGAGTATGCCTGCCATAATATAGGCGAGGATGGCTCCAGGGCCAGCAGCAGCGATAGCTTGTCCGGATCCTACAAAAATACCAGCGCCCAAAATCCCTGCGATGGAGATCATTGTTACATGGCGCGGTTTGAAGCCTTTCGCAAGGGAGTTAGGTTGAGTGGCAGTCGGATTGTGCTGGAATTGTACTGCTTGTTTTCTTTTCATTAGGGTTCCATATAGGTATTTATTTTTAGGCGCTATATATGGATTGCATGGTAATTCGTGTAGTTGCGTAAAGTTATTAGAGTGGTAAAGATATGCTGCCATCGGCGGGAACACTGATCCAAAATGATGTCTGTGATCAGTGTTTGACTGCTGTCACCCCCGTACTTTGCTGGGTGGGCTGTTACTTCTCCGACTCTACTGCAGCAGCGAGCTCTGCTAGAGTGGTGAAATGGAAGTCAGGCTGAGTTAGACCTTGTTTCGGTACTGGCGATCCTCCGAAGCCATCCTGTTCGAAGCGACGCTCAATCCAACTCACTGTGTAGCCGAGCTTCTTGGCGACACCGATGTCGTGGAACTGGCTTTGGGCAACGTGCATGTAGTCTTTCAGATGTAAGCCATGGGTACGCTGGGTGCCGCGCATGTAGGCGAAGAACTGTGGGTCTGGTTTACAGTTCTCGACATCTTCAGCTGTAACGACGTCGTCGAAAGGATCCTGCAGGGTTTTCGCCATCTCGCGCACAGACCAGTTGTCAGCATTACTGGCTGCGATTAGTCGGAAGTGCTTGCGCAGAGCCTTCAGGGCCTCAATGGAGTCCGGGAAGGCAGGCCAATTCGAGATAGAGAAGCGCAGACCTTCAACGTCCGCTTCAGCACTAGATAGGCCGAATTCGGTTGCCATGATGCGATATATGTGCGGCAGCATCGAGGTGAACGATACGCCGGGAGTTTCTTTGTGAAGACCTGTTTCCGCATTTGCAAAGCTCACCAGAATTTGCTCATCGGTCAGGTCTCCGCGACCGGCTTTCTCAGCAAGAGGGCGGATGTAGTTAACAACTCCTTGCTCGAAGTCGATCAGAGTACCAACGACATCAAAAGTCAGAACTTTATGCTGTTTCAGTTTCATTTTGTTTCCAACATGGTGGTGGTGTGTTGGGGTAAATGTATAACAATGCTTCTATTTCGAAAATTGACATGTTGTCATGCGGGTATCGAATTTTGTCATGGCCTGTGTTAACTGTTTTGAGTGAGAATTGAGTGGTTGCGACTTGCAACGCTTTTTCATCAACTAGGTAGGTTTTCTGGATTAATGGTGTTCGCACAGTTTGGTTTGGATGGTTCTGTACTGTGTTATTACTTAAAGCCATAACAAAATGAGGTAGTTGTAATGAAGGTACAAAAACTCACCAGCCCAACTCAAATGTCTGGGCTGTTGCATTGGGGCGAAGTAGGTCTTCCAGATTCTCCAGTAGTGAGCGTTTCAGGAACCAAGGTTGAAATCGGTGGTGAGTCGGTTGATACTGGTGTTTTTGAATGCACTCCGGGTAGCTACCGCCGCTCTGTGAAGGAAGCAGAGGTGATGCATTTCCTCCAAGGCGCGGGAAGCTTTACACCAGATGGTGAGAAAGCCCTTGAATTCGGCGTGGGTGATACGTTCTTTTTTGAAGCCAATACGCAGGGTACTTGGATTATTTCTGATGTTATGCGCAAGCTTTATGTCATTCTGAAGTAGCTATTGTGACCGAGCGTTGTAGCCATGGCTTTCGGCATTGATTTGGCCATTTCGACAAACGTATCTAGTTAGGCTCGTAGAGCGTGACGCTCGGTTTATATTGCATTAAAATTTAGCATTCACGATTGACAGCATGGTGCTAGTGATGCGATTGGATATAGATTCCTTGCGGGCATTCAAAGTAGTACTTGAGCTTGGAGGAGTCACTCGGGCCGCAGAAAAACTTTACTTAACTCAGTCTGCCGTAAGCCATAAAATCTCTCGCCTGGAGGAAAAGCTAGGGCGTCCGATTTTGTGTAAAGGGCCTCAGGGTTTGATGCCCACTGCTGAAGGGGTGCAGCTGTTAAATTTTGCGAGTCGTCTGGTAGCGATACATGATGAAGCAGTCGAGTTCTTTAAACGTTCCGATTTGTCTGGTGAGATTAGATTAGGAACGACTGAAGATGCCATTGATAGCAAAATGTCAGCTGTTTTTGGACGTTTTCGACGTTCTAATCCCCTCGCTTCGATGCATATTAGGGTCGCTCAGAGTCTGCTGCTAAATGAATGGTTGAATACGTCTGAAATAGACTTGGCTATTCTACAGGTTTTTGTTAATCAAAAAGTACCTGGCGATACTGAGTTATGGCGTGAGGACTTGCTTTGGGTTGAGTCCATCAATCATCCATTGATATTCAATAGCTGCGTACCTTTCGTCTCTTTTGATAAGAATAGTTTTTATGGTCTTGCTGCAAAAAATAAGTTGGAAGAGGTTGGGTTGAAGCTTGAAAACGTAGTTGAGTGCCCAAGTCGGGAGGGGGTGAAAGCTGCTGTTTTGAATGGGCTTGGCGTTACACTTCTTAGTCGAAGAAATTTAACTGAGGGCTTGACTGAAGTAGCAGGGGGGTTGCCAAAGTTGCCCCAGGTTTGTCACGTGCTTAGATCACATCCCGCTGCTGGAGGTCCATTGTTGAGAAATTTAGTTGATGCGGTACTTAACGAGTTTTTGGAGGCGCCACTTTGCTGAGTTTGAATTTATACTAAAGAATATGAGTTTGTTGGGGGTGATTTTTTGAAGGAGACCAAAGCTGTACAGTAGTGAGTTTAATTCCTGCGCGCTGAAGGAAATCGCCTCGTCAGTGGCATCGAGCGATGTTTTGAATCGCTCGGACTCCAGGCATTTTAGTCAAAGGCAGAATCCATTGCTCTCCCAAGACAAAATTTTCACCGGTTGTGGGCCTTGTTGAGAAAGACGAAAAGCCTCTGATCGAATACTGCTACCTTTATATCCAGTTCAATCAACGCTGTGAGGCCACCGGTGGATTCTCGGAACTCCACGGGCTTGGGGTAGAGGTAGACTTTTTCGACTTTTGGCGTTAGGACGCATCATGGCGGCGCTGGCTCCTGAGAGAATCGGGATTACAGCAGCATCTGGAGTTAGCTAAGTGCGTTGAATGTGGGATTTATGGAGCGGTTACTTTGATCGAATCCCGAATCCCGAATCCCGAATTACGCCTTAGATCTTGGCATTGCGGCGGTTGGCATAACTCGTGCCCTGGCTTTGCAAGTGACTATCTCGTCTGAATGCGGAGCTGAAGGGATGAAGCTGACAGCCGAGTTGAGTGAGGCAGTACTGGTTACCATCAGCATCAGGTCATCCGCCAGAAAGCGGCGGGGGGGCTCACTTGCTTTTCTGTGACATCACCATGGAAACGGTAACCAGAGCAGCACCGACCCAGATATACCATTGCATCCCAAGGCCAAGGTACAACGCAAGAAATGCGGTGGAGAGAACAGGCGTTGCGTAGCTCAAAATGGCTACGTGTTCGTGGTTCGCTTTTTTCATCGCGTAGTCCCACAGGTAGAAAGCACCTCCCATGGGACCTAGCCCCATATACAAAATGGCAGCCATTTCTTGCATGCGTAGCGCAGGCCATGGATTCGTGCTTTTGAATACCGCAAGACAAACCACACCCGAAACAATGCAGAACAGTCCAACGGACGCGCTTTGAACGTTAGGGTATTTTTTTGCGACAAGCGAATAGCCTGCCCAGAGGAATGCTGACACTAATGCCAGACCATAACCGACCCAGTCGCTGCCGCTAGGCATTTGGTGAGGGTTGCAACTGATGATTGCACCAACAAAGCCAATGCCACCGGCTACCAAGCTTCGAGTCGAGGGCCTGCCGTGCGGTACTACGATGGGGGCCAGAATTACGATCAGCACCGGCCAAAGGTAGTGAATGAGGCTGACGCCTACAGGCTCTGCAAGTTGCAGCGCATAGAAATAGATGACGTGGTAGGTAAGCATGCAAAACGTACCGATCACGAACAACGACACAGGCATCGCCCAGGCGCGAATCCATGGCAACCCGATAATGCCGCCAATCAGCAGGGCTGCTCCAGTGATGAACAGCGGATTGACGTTTGCGCAGAACGTGACGCTAACCGCCAACGTGCTCCAGATAATCACCGCACCGATAGCGCAGAGCATATTGATCGGGATTCGGAACGTCGATGTAGTGGAGTGTGACATTTGAGTCCGCCGCCAGGTTCGTTAGAAAGACATAAACCCCTAAGAAGGGGCTTATGTTTATGGAGCGCTCTGAAGCCTTTGCGCTGAAAGCTTAAGCCTGCGATGCTTTTTTATGGGCTTCGACCATCTCAGCCATCGAGTTAAAGCGGAACTCGTAGTTTGGCATTTTGGCTGGTACGTGAGTGGCGCCATAGCCTTCTTTGCCGTGACGACGATAGATCCATGCAGATGCCAGGCCCGCTTCGTTTGCCGGGATATGGTCGTGATACAGGCTTTCTGCTGTGTGCAGAATGTCCTTCTTCTGGATGCCTGCCTTTTCCAGAGCATCGATCATGAAGGTGAAGTTGTTCGGGTTAGGTTTGTATGAACCCACATCCTGCGCGGTAATGATGTGATCAAACTCGACGCCCAGCTTAGCGTTGCTCAGCTTGAATTCATTCCGATCGATGTTCGACAGAATCACCAGTTTGTAGTGCTGCTTCAGGTAGCGCAGCGCCTCAACCGAGTCCGGGAAAGCCGGCCAGTTTTTGACAGAGGTACCGAACTCTTCACGCTCCTGGGCAATCGGTTCCAGGCCCCACTCCTTGGCAATACGGTCGTAAACCGCGCGCAGAATGTCCTGGTACAAGGCACCCGGAGTTTCTGTTTGTTGCGGCGACTCGTTACGGCCGAACACTTCCAGCAGTTGATCGTCGCTGAAGGTTTTGCCAGTGCGCTTGGCAAGAGGTTGAAGGGCGTTGACGATGCCGGTTTCCCAGTCGATCAGGGTGCCGTAGCAATCGAAGGTCAGCGCTTTATAGTCAGATACTTGCATCTTTTATTCCTGCTTTATTGGTTACGTTGGTGGCGAAGAATTTGTTAGAACACTTTGCTGCCCAAGGGCGTCGCGCGTTCAGTAGTCAGGTACACAACTGCACCTGCTTCGGATTCGGAGCCGAGCATTAATACCTCGGAAGTGAAACCGGCGATCTTTCTTGATCCTAGATTCACAGCGCAAACGACTTGCTTACCAACCAAGTCTTCGGGCTGATAGTGCTTGGTGTACTGAGCGCTTGTGGTTTTCTCTCCAAGCTCTCCGAGGTTGATCCAGATCTTGTAGGCGGGCTTGTTGGCTTTTTCGTTCAGCTCGACTCGGACGATCTCTCCGATCCGGATATCCACACTGTCGAATGCTTCAAAAGGCGTCATGTCGGGCTCCTTTCTTACTGATGAGCTGCTTCAAGAGCGCGTCCGAACATCAGCAGCGCCTCGGCAACATCCTGCTCTGAAATAACCAGTGGGCAAAGGAATCGAATGACGTTTCGATAAACACCACACTTGATGACAAGCAAGCCTTCTTCACGAGCCGCGTCAATGATTTTTTGAGCGATGGCTGCGTCGGGGGCTTTGGTTTTTTGATCGGTCACGAACTCCACTGCACACATGGCGCCAATGGCTCTTACGTCGCCGATGCTTTTGAAACGGCTTTCGAGTGCTTTCAAGCCATCTTGCAGTTGAGCGCCAATGGCTTTACTACGCTCCAGAAGATTCTCGGTTTCGAAGATTTTGATGACCTCCAAAGCAGCGGCGCAACCCAGAGGGTTACCGCCATAGGTACCGCCCAAGCCGCCAGGTAGGGGCGCATCCATCATATGGGCTTTACCAACAACGCCGGAAATGGGAAGGCCGCCGGCGAGGCTCTTGGCAACGGTGATCAAGTCCGGCTGAATCCCGGAGTGCTGGAATCCAAACATAGTCCCGGTCCGACCAAATCCGGTCTGGATTTCGTCACAGATCAGAACAATGCCAAGTTCTTCGGTTTTCTTGCGCAGAGCTTTCATGAACTCGACAGGCGCGGCCAAAAAACCACCGTCGCCTTGTACAGGCTCGATGATGATAGCTGCGACGCGGTCGGCGGCGATCTGTGTATCGAACACTTCTTGCAGAGCGGCCAGAGCCTTTTCTGAAGTCACGCCGCGGTATTCGTTAGGGTAAGGCGTGTGATAAATATCCGGCGCGTATGGGCCGAAGTTTTGACGATAAGGTTGGCTCATGCCGGTCAGGGTCATTCCCATCAGGGTGCGGCCATGAAACCCGCCACGAAACGCAATTACACCAGGACGACCGGTGTAGCCCCGGGCAACCTTGATCGCATTTTCTACAGCCTCAGCACCCGTTGTCAGGAATACTGACTTGTAATGGTCATTGGGTGCTACCAGCTTGTTCAGTTTCGCGGCCAGATCGATGTATTGATCGTAAGCAGCAACCTGAAAGCAGATGTGCGAAAAATTATCCAACTGCTTGCGAACGGCCTCGACAACGCGAGGGTGGTTATGGCCAACGTTCAGAACTCCGATACCTCCCACGAAGTCCAGGTACTTTTTGCCTTGGTCGTCCCAGATGTAGGCGCCAGCAGCACGGCTTACAGTGATCGGGTGAGCGATAGCAATGCCATTTGAGACATGTTGGTTACGCAGTGAAGCAGTGTTCTGATTACTCATTGGGTTCACCTTCTTGTGTCAGTGTGTGAATCCTAGGAAGAAATCGTCTCCACCTCTATCTACTCAAAGTAGGATAATTGTGGTTATTGGTACTGTTTTTAGTAGGATTAAAAAACGCTTTTTTTGACCAGAAAAAAAGCCCGGACCGATTGAGTCGGTCCGGGCTCTTTAGATTGTGAAGTCTGCGCGCGGCGTTAGGTGTGCACCTCAGGTCTCCAGGTTGTGCGTGTTTCACGGCGTTTGACCGCGAACCCAGTTGCAACGATTGCCAGGGCCAGCCCTGCGGTGGCTAGAACTTCGCCTTGGTGAGCGGGGAGGGTCAGCATGAAGCCAAGTGCCCCCACGATAAACACGATGACTGCCCAAGTCAGCCCAGGATAGAGCCACATCTTGAAGTCCAGGGTGTGGCCATGCGCCAGCAGTTTTTTGCGCATGCGCAACTGGGATACAGCGATGACCAGGTAGACCAGCAGCGCAACGGCGCCTGATGTGGCAAGCAGGAAGGAGAAAAGTTTTTCGGGGGCGAAATAGTTGATGATCGTTGTCACGCAGCCGATGATTGTGCTTGCAATGACCGCCTGGCGTGGGACTTTGGCGAGCGTGGTTTTCTTCAGGAATTCGGGTGCTTCGCCTCGTTTTGCGAGTGAGAAGAGCATGCGCGAAGCGGTGTAGATTGCCGAGTTCAAACAGCTCGCAACCGCGACCAAAACCACGATATCGACAATGAATTTTGCGTGAGGAATCTGGAGATATTCCAGCGCGCGCTGATACGAGCCCACGGTGGCCAAGGCTGGGTCATTCCAAGGCACGATGGACACGATCATGAAGATGGACACCAGGTAAAACAAGCCAATACGCCAGATTACCGAATTGGTTGCGCGGGCAATCTGCTTGCTCGGGTTATGAGACTCCGCGGCCGCGATCGTGACGATTTCCGTGCCCATGAAGCTGAACATGGTCGTCAACAATGCGCCGAGGACTGGGCCGTACCCATTAGGGGCAAACCCACCGTTGCTGCTGACCAATGCCCCAAAACCGCTCAATTCTGTATTTGGAAGGGCGCCAACCAAGGCAATTGCGCAGAGCACGATGAAGGCAATAATTGCCACTACCTTCACCAGTGCAAACCAGAACTCGAACTCGCCGTAGCGTGCCACGCTATAGAGGTTTGTCAGTGTCAGTCCGCAAGTAATTGAGAGTGCGAACATCCAGGTATCAATCGCCGGGAACCAGCTGTGCAAAATAGCGGCAGCTGCAATTGCTTCAAGTGGAATGACCAGGACCCAGAACCACCAATACAGCCAGCCAATTGTGAAGCCGGCCCATGGGCCAATTGCGCGATTTGCATAAGTGGAAAATGACCCGGTGTCTGGCGACGCTACCGCCATTTCGCCCAGCATCCGCATCACCAGTACGACCAGCGTACCTGCGGCAAGGTAGGAGATCAGCACGGCGGGCCCTGCGGCGGCGATGGCGTGACCAGAACCAACAAACAAGCCTGCACCAATGACTCCCGCAATAGAGAGCATCGTAACGTGTCGTTGTTTGAGGCCTGGTGCGAGCGAGCTGTTCGCCTGGCCACCGACCTCTTTGTAATGACTTTTTGACATATGTTCACCCGTTTTTATTTATTAGGCAGGTAGTAATGTTCACGTGTAATAGTGAGGGGGGCTGTGTTTTTGTTTTTGGGATATGGGAGCAATTACTGCGGGCAAGCCGCTGCTGTAATAGTCGCTAAATGGGGCTTGGGGTCTTCACAAATGCTCGTCAACAGCGGCTCTATTACAGGAGCGTTAAGTAGTTCTGCGAGCGAGTCTGCTGTGTCCTGTTGAGGAGCGGACGCTCTTCCGCTCATCCACGTAAGTTCGTTATGAGTAACGATAGGGATAACGCTCAGTGCGGCGAGAGCCTGGATGGTTTTCAAGGTTTGAGCGATTCCATATTTATGATTGCCATACGGACGTTCGATCATGAGTTGCGCGCAGGTCAAGCCAGCCGTAGTGAGCCTTGCGACCCAATGGGCAATCATTTTGGTTTGGCTCGTGAGTGCTGTGGGGGAGGCGACAGTACGGTAGTAGGCTCCTTGGGTGGGGGCGTGGATCACGATGATCGGTTTGATGCGCCGCTGAATGAGCTCATTCAGGCACTCGTCGCATTCATTGAATGCCTCGTGGAACAGTTCATTGTTAAAAACGAGACTATGTTGATTGATCTTGATAATGCCAAGCTCACTCATGTTCGGCCTCTTGGTTTGTTTTTATTGAAGGTCTAGACAACCGGCGATATAGCATCGGTAATTGCGCAAGGGCTTTCTTCCGCTTCAACGTGTCAATGGGGGAATGCTTCGTCCTATGTTGCATAGGACGAATGTGGTGAAGCGCAACGAGTCTGGGCTCGGCAAGAAAACTACCTGCGCTTCGATCATGCTGCGCGCTACGCAGAAACAGGCTCGTGCGAGAATCCGATCGTAATGCTCATTTACAGCCAGTAAAGTCGAGAGCGACTCCAGTCGTTCCTCGTTCTGTTTTTGCCTTGCCTGATCTTTGCTCGGCGAGTTTTCGTACGGACCCTAGTCTTCGCTGATGAGCCTATACATCTCCGCGGCAACTTGAATTTGAAATCGATCTTCGGGTTTTTCCAGTGAGATCCCCAATATCGTTTCAATGCGTGTGACACGATATCTCAGTGTGCTGATGTGGATGTTCAAGGCTTTCGCAGTGTTCAACAGTTGAAACCCTTCATTGGATAGGGTCGTGACAGTCTCGATGAAAGAATTGCCTCGTTTGGGGTTGGCCAACGGATAGATCAAACGCTCCAGCAGCATGTTCCTTGCATCAGCATCACCCATAAGCGCTCTGGGGAACAAAACCTCACTAAAGCTGTGAAGGCGTCCTGGCCGTAGCAATGGCAAGAGCGCCTCGACATCTTTGGCGCCTAACGACATGCCGAGCGTACCTCGGTGAACTCGGCTAACAGCCATTGCGCCGCCGTCCTGTTTCATGACTTTCCATATCGACTCGGGAAGTACTTCAGCGGGAAGCAGAAAGCTGACCTGGTTCAGTGAAACGGATAAGAGGGCTGGAACTCCCATTTCCTGCATCAGCGAGGAGACGCGTGAAGCACAGCGTTTGCGTCGGTTGAACCCGTCAAGGCTGAGAGGAATGGGTTCGTCCAGAAGGATCAGGCAGACCCTGTAGTCGCGGTTCTCGCTCCATCCCGACGCCTGTGCTCTTTCGATGGCGCTGGGTGTTGCGGAGAACTTGCCTTCCAGCAAGCCCGCGACGAAGGCGTATCCCAACCTCATCTCTTGATCGGAAAGCTCGCGCTGGTGGGTCAAATGTAGTGCGGCGATTACGGCTGCATGCTCAACCGCTTTTGAGTCCAGTTCCTCAAACCCATCTGTTTCGCTTTCCAGCCAGACAATACCGGTGATCTCGCCCGGCAAGCGTATGGGGCTGCCGAGGCGATGAGTTTTCAAGTATTCGCTTGGAGCAAACCGTACCGGCTCGTTGCTTTGAAAAACCTCCGCCAGGGATTCCCGCGCGGTGAGGTGGCGTATCAGGGCGCGCTCCTCTTTCTCGATCCAGTGTGCTGAAGAACCGCCAAGTAATGTGCCCGACTCTGAAACAATAAGGACTTCTTTTTCCAGTGCCTTGCTCAGGGCGCCTGCCAGGCTTTCGAGGTTGTTTGCCTGTATGGCCGCGTTGGTCAATGTGCGGTGAATCAGATCGGATCGGCGAATTATCTCTGTCTGAATGTTGATGATTCTCGCCAGAACGTCGTGTGTGATCTCACTGAAGGGGACCTCCCAGGGGAGCTCCAGCAGGGCAAAATTGCACCGATTAGCTTCTTCGATCGCTTCTGCCGGGAAGTGTTCTCGAAAGTGAGGCACAGCAAGGACTACACCCGCCAAACCTATGTCGCTCAGGGTTCGAATGAGCTCTCTGCTGGCCTGGTCCTCGGCAGGCCAGTTGTAGCCCGTAGTCAGAAGAAGTTCCCCTGGTTTTAGCCAGTTAGTGATCTCCGGGTGATCAACAATATGCACCCAGCCGATTTCGCGGTGTAGGGCATTCTGACCCGCAACTACAGTGGCTTTGGAGAGGACTGTCTGTTCAAGGGCTGTGGCGAGGTTCATGGCGGGCCTTGTGCGGATAATTTTGAGACGGTCACCGAAATTTGCGATCCGCTTGCATCAAGCGGATGCGTGTTTTCTCGAGCCGGGCTAATCGCCTCAGTCTCGCAGGACAGTCGCCAGGTACTCGGCCAAGTGCATTGGCTCGCGTGCGCTGACATTTCGAATTTGTCCGCGACAGCTGAATCCGTCAGCGATCACCACCGAGTCTTCCGGGATTTTGTCCAAGTGTGGCTTGAATTCATTTTCGCCAATAAGTTTGGCGATTGGCGCGCTTTTTTTATGATATCCATATGCCCCTGCTACGCCACAGCAACCCGCAGGAATGACTCCACCTTTGTCTCCCAGCTTTTTGAGTATCGACTGCTCGGCTCCGAGGCCTCCGCATGACTTTTGATGGCAGTGACCGTGAATTCTCAGGTCGTCCTCAACCTTTGGCAGCTCAATACCGTGATGCTTGATGAGCTCGCTCAGTGTCATCAATGACGTGGTCATTTGCTTGGCCCTGTGATCATCAGGGAAAAGACTCGGCATCTCGTCACGGAATACAGATAAGCAGCTGGGCTCCAATACAACGATTGGCATTCCTTTGCTGAGGGGGAGGGCGAGTTGCTGCAGGATCATCTCCAGGTTCGCTTTTGCCAGGTCGAGCATGCCGACATCATAGTAGGGGCGACCGCAGCAAACATGCCGCTGCATGAGTTTCACACTGAAGCCCAGTCTTTCCAGTACTTCTACCCCAGCTTCCAGGACGGCCGGAGTGAATCCATTGTTGAAGCTATCGACCCAAAGCAAAACCTCTGTTTTGTGCTGGTTATCCTGGTCCTTAAGCAGGCGCTTTGCCGTTTTACCTGAGCGGAAACTTTGGCGGGCAATTTTCGGGAACTTCACATCGGCCGCCAAGCCAAACAGCGACCCTGCTGCTCTGAAAATCGGGTTGCCCATTGCGTAGTTGAGAATCGGTGAAGCTTTGGTTGCCACCGGTAGCCAGTCGCCGATGCGCCCGATCATGAGGTCCATGAGAGAGCGTGCATACTTCTGGTAGTGCCGGTACAGAAATTCAGTCTTGTAGCGTGCGATGTCGACATTGGTTGGGCAGTCTGACTTGCACCCCTTGCAACTTAGGCAAAGATCCAGGGAGTCCTTGATTTCTTTGTTGTTCCAGTCGTCCTGGATGACTTCTCCATTGAGCAGCTCGAAGAACAAGCGCGCGCGGCCTCGGGTGGAGTAGCGCTCTTCCTTGGTCGCCCGGAAACTCGGGCACATGGTTCCACCTTCGAGCGAGCGGCATTTGCCCATGCCGATGCAGCGCTCGGTTTCTCTGGCGAAACCAAGGTCGCCCAGGCGAGCATCGTAGGTGAATAGACTTTTGACTTCTTTGCGCTTGTAATCGGGCCCCATGCGCAGGTTTGCGTCGACCGGCATGGCATGAATGAGTTTGCCCGGGTTCATCTTGTTCAGGGGATCCCAAATGGCCTTGAAGTCGGCCAGTGCCTGCATGATTTTTGGGGAATACATAATATGCAGATACTCCCCTTTGGCTTGTCCATCACCATGTTCGCCGGAGAGCGAGCCGCCGTAACGAACGACAAGATGTGCGGCCTCATCCAGAAAGGCTCGCCAGTTATCGATACCGTCTTTGGATTTCAAGTCGAAGGTGATTCGAGAGTGAATACAGCCGTCGCCGAAGTGCCCGTAGAGGTTGGTCTTGTAACCATAGCTGGCAACCAGGCTTGAAAATTCGCGCAGATATTGGCCCAGCAGGTGAGGTTCGACGGCAGCATCTTCCCAGCCAACAGTAGGGTCTGGTTCATCGGGGTTGAGCCCAAGGGAGGTTGCAGATGCTCCTGTTTCACGGATCGTCCAGAGACGGTTCATAAGACTTGGGTCTGTTACCAGCAGGGCGCTGGGTTTTCCGGGCAGTTGTTGTGCAATATCCCTTGCTCGAGTTGCGGCTTGGAGTACCTCGGCGTCCGTCGTGGCACCAAACTCCACCATCAACCATGCATTGCCCAGAGGTAACTCGGCGATATCGTCAACCTTCATGCCGCGCTCTAAGAGGCCGCCGATAATGCCGTCGTCCAGTCCCTCCATTGCTATGGGTTCCAACGGTAATAGCTGGGGAACCGAGTCTGCCGCCAGGAAAATATTCTCATAACCGAAAACTACAAGAAGGCGATGAGTTGGGTTTTTGACGAGAAGGGTTTCAGCTTGTAACACTGTAACGCAGGTGCCTTCGACGCCCACCAGTGCCCGGGCAATGTTGAATCCATTCTCCGGAAGGAGTTGATCCAAGTTGTAGCCGGAAACGCGTCGCTTGATCGTGGGGAAAATGCCTCGAATTTCATCGCCGTAGTCATCAGCCAGTTTTTTAAGCTGCTGAACGATCTCTGCGCGTCTGCCCCCTGCTTGCATATGCTCACGATATTCAGCCTCGCCTGTAGGGCCGACCCAAAATCTCGCACCGTCATACGTGAGAATTTCCAGGCGCTCGACGTTTTCGACGGTTTTCCCGGCCATGACCGAATGGGCACCGCATGAGTTGTTTCCGATCATGCCGCCCAGAGTGCAGCGGCTGTGTGTAGCAGGATCGGGACCAAAAGTAAGGCCATGCTTTGCGGCAGCGCTCTTGAGTTGATCGCAAATCACACCTGGCTCAACGCGAGCTATCCGTTGTTGCGCATCAATACTGGTGATCTTGTTCAAGTATTTTGAGGTATCGATGATCACGGCGGCGTTGACCGACTGCCCACACATCGAGGTGCCCGCTCCCCGGGGCAGCAAGGGCAGGTTTGCCTCCTGACAAAGGCGCATGGCCGTCACAACATCTTCGATGGATTTGGGAACGACTACACCAATAGGCAGTTGACGATAGTTGGAGGCCTCGGACGCGTAGATGGCCCTTGTGGCGGCATCGAAACGAATTTCTGCACTCGTTTGCGCCTCCAGTTTAAATCGCAGCTTCATCAGCACGTTCAGGTCGATAATGGATGCGGCGGTACTGGATGTCATAAGGCTGCCTATTGTTGTGTTAGCGGCTACACGGTAATCAAATCAAGCCAATAGCTCCGGCGCTAACCGAGCTATCTCAGGGTGCTAACTCTAATCAGATTGGTATCTGGGCCATACCAACTAAAAATAGGATAAATATGGGTATTTATCCTATTTTTAGTGCTGGTCTGGTTGGGGGCAAGGAATAGTGAGGTGCAGCTCGGAAGGTGGGGATGCAACTGTTGTTGGTGATGGCCAGCCATCACGCTGCGCATTGATGGCTGGCGCGCCCTGATGGTTCAGTCTCGGCTTGACCAGGCGACGAATTGCTCTTCCAGTGCTTCGCCATGCTCAGCCCAGAAGGCTACGTCCATTTGCAGTGCGTTCTTCATGTTCTCCGGGTAGGTTGGCAGCTCAGATACCAGTTTTTTATCCAGCATCACTGCTGCCGCCGAATTTGAGGGGCCGTACGCCATTTTTTCG
The DNA here is from genome assembly GCF_000416215.1 of Pseudomonas sp. CF161. NCBI lineage: Bacteria > Pseudomonadati > Pseudomonadota > Gammaproteobacteria > Pseudomonadales > Pseudomonadaceae > Pseudomonas > Pseudomonas sp. CF161. The sequence goes on along the minus strand of NZ_ATLP01000033.1, from coordinate 63,718 downwards.
GTGTAAAGCTTTTGCTGTTCGGGCCGCATTGCGAATGAAATGAAATCGTATGCAGCATCGATATTTTTGGTTCCCTTCGGAATGGCCCACTCATCGAACTGGTAGAGGTTTCCGTCCCATACAATCCCCAGTTTGGCGCCGGACTCTTTGGCGGCGTGGATGCGGCCATTGTAAGCAGAGCTCATTACTACATCGCCGGCGATAAGGTATTGAGGGGGTTGAGCGCCGGCTTCCCACCATTGGATGCTTGATTTTATTTCATTGAGTTTGTTGAATGCCCTATTAACGCCTTCTGGGGTGGCGAGCAGCTTGTAAACATCGGCGGGCTTCACGCCATCTGCGAGCAGTGCAAACTCAAGTGATCCTCTTGCGGATTTTCGAAGGCTGCGCTTGCCCGGAAATTTTTTAAGATCCCAAAAATCCTTCCAGCCCTTGGGGGCTTCTTTTAGCTTTTCGGTGTTGTAGGCAAGGACATTGGACCACACAAATATTCCAACACCGCACTCGCTTTTTGATCCTTCCACCAAGGGCTCTTTGATACCTAGGCGACTGTAGTCCAGCGTTTCAAAGAGTCCGTCCTCGCATCCGCGAGCGAGATCGGTGTCTTCCACGTCCAGGACATCCCATGAAACGCTTTTTGTATCAACCATTGCTTTGAGTTTGGCCATCTCGCCATTCCACTCGCCCGCAATAATCTGTTTGCCGGTACTTGCTTCGTACGGCTTGTAGAACGCCGTGACTTGAGCGTCTTTGCTTGCGCCACCATAGGAGATGACGGTAAGGCGCTCGTCTTTTGCATAGCTCGTTGTGGCCACGCAGCTGGCGATGGCAAGTGTCAGTATTTTAAGTTTCATTAAGACGCTCCCAACAATGCTTTAGTTGTTTGTATAAGTTGAAGGGCAGGGGGTCATGCTAAGAAGGGGTGGGGCGAGAACGGACTGAAAGCAAGAAGTGGATGGCCGCACCACTGCTCGCTCCGGCTGCTGTTGAGTTTTTGACGTTATCGGGCAGCCGTCGTCATGCTAGGTCGTTGTCGTGGCGGATTAGCACCTATTTGAAATAGATGTTTTCGTCTCGTAATTCCTACTAAAAGTTGATGGTGAAAAAGCGCGAGCGGCTTAGTTGGTGGCGCGTTTTCAATCGTCTATACCTTGATGGCGGGGCCTGGCGAGTGGTGGATGCTGGTGGTGAAGTTCTCTTTGGTTGCGGGGCAAGGTGCTGCGGCGACAAATCGGAAAAGCCCTCTCAAATATCCTACTTCAAGTGCATAGAGCTTCTGCAAGGCGGCGATTACGATCTTCGCAACGGAGCGTTCCCCCCCCTTTTGGCATGCCTTTCAGGTGAGTGCCGGCGCGCTGTGGTCGTTAAAACGCGACTTAAAACAATAAAAATAATAGAGCCACTTGAGGGTGGTCTCTGGCTTCTTGATGCAACGCTGCCAATTCTGAGGTTCGACTTTATTTTAGGTTACTGAGGTGTGCTGCTCTTTCGCGGAGTGGCTTCCTTCGGCCTGAATAAACCGGCCTATAACGCGAAAGCCGCAAGTTAACAATAATAGAGGCAACAGAATGAAGAAGAGCATGCATACACTATCGACCCGTCTTTCTTTCGCTATTGCAGTGGCTTTTTCAGCGCATGCCGTTGCCGATATCAAAATCGGCGTGGGAGCCCCTTTCACCGGACCTAACGCTGCATTTGGTGACCAGATTTGGCGCGGTGCCGCGCAAGCCGCGGCGGATATCAATGCCAGCGGAGGGGTGAATGGAGAAAAGATTGTATTGGTCAAGGGGGATGACGCGTGCGAGCCGAAGCAGGCCGTAGCCGCCGCGAATCAGATGGTCAACGTTGAACACGTGGTCGGAGTTATCGCGCATTACTGCTCCTCATCGGCCATCCCTGCTACTGAGATATATGACGAAGCTCAGATCATTGCCATTACGCCAGCAGCCTCGAGTCCGAAGCTTACTGAGCGCGGTCTCCCCGGTGTATTTCGTATGTCGGGTCGAGACGATCAGCAAGGCCAGGTTGCAGCGGATTACATTGCGCAAAAGTTGAAAGCCAAATCCGTTGCGGTCATTCACGACAAGGACACGTTTGGCCAGGGCGTGGCAGACACCACGCTGCTGGCGCTGAAAAATCAGGGCGTTCAGGCAGTTGTCTACGAAGGTCTTACTCGTGGTGAGAAAGACTTCAATGCAGTCGTCACCAAGATTCGATCCTCCAAGGCCGAAGTCGTCTACTTCGGTGGTTGCCACCCCGAAGCGGGCCCGTTGGTGCGCCAGATGCGTGAGCAGGGTTTGACAATTCCCTTTGTCACAACCGATTGCACGGTAACTGACCAACTGGTCGCGACTGCCGGCGGCAAGCAGTACACCAAAGGCGTGCTCATGACGTTTTATCCGGATCCACGCAAGCTTGCCAGTGGCAAGGATGTGGTCGCGAAGTTCCGGGCTGAAGGCTATGAGCCTGAAAGCTACACCCTGTTCTCTTACGCCTCAGTACAGGCCTTGGCAGCCGCCTTCAAGGGTGCGGGCACCACTGACGGCACCCAGGCGAGCGAGTGGCTCAAGTCCCATTCGGTGGATACCGTCCTGGGCAGCAAAAGTTTCACTGCGCAAGGCGACCTGAAGGACTCGCCGTATGTCATGTACGAGTGGGATGCGGACGGTCATTACAGTCAGCTTTGATCTGATCTGTGCGGCGTGCAGGCCAGTCTATGGCCTGCACCTCCATCGCCCCAACGTGCAGGAACTCGTCAGTGGATACAATCATTCAACAACTGATCAACGGCTTGACCCTCGGGTCGGTCTACGGCCTGATCGCCATCGGTTACACCATGGTTTACGGCATCATCGGCATGATCAACTTTGCACACGGTGACGTGTACATGGTGTCTGCCTACCTGGCAGCAATCGCCATCGCCCTCCTGGGTTTTTTCGGCGTTCATTCCTTTCCGTTGGTGATTCTCGGCACCCTGGTTTTCACCATTGTGGTGACTGGCGTATACGGCTTCGCGATTGAGCGCATTGCCTATAAACCGCTACGAAATTCAACGCGACTGGCACCCTTGATTTCAGCGATCGGCATGTCGTTGATCCTACAAAACTACGTACAGCTTAGTCAGGGTGCCAGGCAGCAAGGGATTCCCACGATGCTCGACGGGGCTATTCGTCTGCATCTGGGAGACGGCTTCGTGATGCTGACCTACACGAAGCTTTTCATTATCGCAGCGGCCATCATTGGCATGCTGGCGCTGACCTTCATTATTCAGAACACCCGTCTGGGCCGCATGTGCCGTGCGACGCAGCAGGATCGCAAGATGGCACAGATCCTGGGCATCAATACTGACAGGGTCATCTCCTATGTGTTTGTCATTGGTGCGTCGATGGGCGCATTGGCGGGTGTGCTGATTACCGTCAACTACGGGACGTTCGATTTCTACGCAGGCTTCATCATTGGGGTCAAAGCATTCACGGCTGCGGTGCTGGGCGGTATCGGTTCATTGCCGGGAGCCATGCTTGGCGGGCTGATTCTTGGCGTGGCAGAGGCGCATTTCGCAGGGCTGGTGAACTCCGACTTCAAGGACGTTTTCTCGTTTTCCTTGCTGGTGCTGATCCTGATCTTCCGTCCTCAGGGCCTGTTGGGCCGTCCTCAGGTAACCAAGGTGTAATGCCGTGAGCACAACTTCTGATTCCCTCAATGTGAAAAAAAGTCTGGTAGATAGTGTCTTGGCCGGCTTGATAGCGCTGATCGTATTCGGCCCGGTGGTTGGCGTGGTTCTACAGGGCTACGACTTCAACCTTCGTTTTGACCGTGTGGTGTGGATGGTGGGGGCTGTAATGGCCGGTCGGCTCCTGCTGAGCCTATTTCTACAGACCTCAATGGGGCTTGGGGTGCTGGAGAAATTTGAGCATACCGGAGGGGGTGTCGGCGTGTATCCGCCGGGTTATCGCTCGCAGATACGCTGGATCATCCCGGTGTTGATCCTGCTCGCGGTGGTCTTCCCGTTCTTTGCCAACAAATACCTGCTGACGGTAATGATTCTTGGGTTGATCTACGTGTTGCTCGGTCTGGGTCTGAACATTGTGGTGGGGCTGGCGGGCTTGCTTGATTTGGGTTTTGTCGGTTTCTATGCCATTGGCGCGTACGGCCTGACCATGGGCTACCAGTACCTCGGGTTGGGCTTTTGGAGCATGTTGCCCATTGCGGCGCTGATGGCGGCCTTTGCAGGGATGATTCTGGGCTTCCCGATACTGCGAATGCACGGCGACTACCTGGCCATCGTCACCCTGGGTTTTGGCGAGATTATTCGCCTGCTGCTGACCAACTGCGTGGGGCTCACCGGCGGTCCTAATGGCATGACCGCACCGTCGCCAACTTTTTTTGGCCTGGAGTTCGCTCGTCGGGCGAAAGAGGGTGGGGTGCCTTACCACGAATTCTTTGGCGTCGCGTACAACTCCGATATGAAGTTCCTGTTCATCTACGCGGTGTTGCTGCTTGTGGTTGCGCTGGTGCTTTACGTCAAGTATCGCCTGACGCGCATGCCGGTTGGCCGCGCGTGGGAAGCCTTGCGCGAAGATGAGATCGCTTGTCGTGCGATGGGGCTGAACCATGTCCTGGTCAAGCTTTCAGCCTTCATGATTGGGGCATCCACGGCTGGTATTGCCGGTGTTTTTTTCGCGTCCTATCAAGGCTTCGTGAACCCGACGTCGTTCTCGTTTTTTGAGTCGGCATTGATCCTCGCCATCGTAGTCCTGGGCGGTATGGGTTCGACCGTTGGTGTGGTGATTGCGGCGTTCGTATTGACCATTGCGCCTGAGCTGCTTCGCAGCCTTGCGGAATACCGAGTGCTGTTATTCGGGATTCTGATGGTGGTGATGATGATTTGGCGTCCGCGTGGGCTGGTTCGCATCAATCGCATCGGTATTGCTCCACGCAAAGGAGTCGCGCCATGAGCGACAACATTCTCTCGGTCAACCGCCTGATGATGCACTTCGGCGGCATCAAAGCCCTCAATGACGTCAACTTCTCCATCAAGCGGCATTCGATATCCGCGCTGATCGGCCCGAACGGTGCTGGGAAAACCACTGTATTCAACTGCTTGACCGGTTTTTATGCCGCGACAGGCGGCAAGATATTGCTCAATGCGCAGAACAAACAGACCGACGTGATTCGGATTCTGGGGGAGCCGTTCGCGGCAGATGACTTCGTCAAGCCACAGCAGTTCGGTTCACGCCTCTGGTACAAAATGTTTGGTGGTACGCACTTGGTCAACCGTGCAGGCCTGGCCCGGACCTTCCAGAACATACGACTGTTCAAGGAAATGACTGTACTGGAGAACCTGCTGGTTGCTCAGCACATACTCGCTCAACGCAGCATGCTTGCGGGCATCCTCAATACACCGGGTTATCGCCGAGCCGAGAGCAAGCTGATCGATACGGCGTTCTATTGGCTGGAGGTTGTCGATCTCGTCGAGCATGCGAATCGGCTGGCTGGTGAGCTGTCTTATGGGCAGCAACGTCGCTTGGAAATCGCCCGTGCCATGTGTACCGGACCTGAGCTGATTTGTCTGGACGAGCCTGCGGCCGGTCTGAACCCGGCGGAAACCATTGCGTTGAGCAAGATCATTCGTCGGCTGCGCGATGATCACTGCCTTACTGTGCTGCTGATCGAGCACGACATGGGCATGGTCATGAGTATCTGCGACCACATCATTGTTCTCGATCACGGGTTGGTCATCGCTCAGGGCGGTCCTGGCGTTATCCAGAACGATCCCAAAGTGATTGCGGCTTATCTTGGTGCTGATGAAGAGGAAATGGCATGAGTGCCCAGATTCTTGCGTTCAAAGACGTTGATGTGCATTACGGAAAGATCCAGGCACTGAAGAAGGTGAACCTGCATATCAATGCGGGTGAGACGGTGAGCCTGATTGGTGCCAACGGTGCGGGCAAGTCCACGCTGCTGATGTCGATTTTCGGCCAGCCTCAAGCCAGTGCAGGGCAGATCATTTATCAGGGGCAGGAGATTACGCGCAAAAGCACTCACTTTGTCGCGTCCAACGGTATCGCCCAGTCGCCGGAGGGCCGGCGAGTATTTCCGGACATGACGGTGGATGAGAACTTGCTCATGGGCACCATCCCTATTGGCATGGAGCATGCCGATGAGGATCGTCAGCGTATGTTCGAGCTTTTCCCACGACTCAAGGAGCGCCGTAATCAGCGATCCATGACCATGTCCGGGGGCGAGCAGCAGATGCTCGCCATCGCCAGAGCGCTTATGAGCCGACCTAAGTTGCTGCTGCTGGATGAGCCTTCACTTGGTTTGGCGCCGATTGTGGTCAAGCATATCTTCTCGACCCTGCGCGAGCTCGCGAAGAGCGGCATGACCATCTTTCTGGTCGAGCAGAATGCCAACCACGCGCTCAGGTTAAGTGATCGAGCCTACGTGATGGTCAATGGAGAGATTCGTATGACGGGCACAGGCCAAGAGCTTCTGGGTAACGATGAGGTAAGGAGCGCGTATCTGGGAGGGCACTGAGTGCAGTTGACGGGGCGCGGACGACTTGAGCCGCGCCTTTTTTTTCAAGCGGCTCGTTTCGTTTTGTGTGGGTTGCTTTCCTTCTCGAAGTACGAGTAACCCCCTTCTTTTTGCGTTCTTTCGTAGGTGTGACCTCATTATCACGAACCCTATTATTGGATTCGTGAAAGGTCTACGTCGTGACCGATGGTCCATGAAAAAATGAGCGTGCTGGCGCCGCTAATAAAGGGTGTCGGGAAATACCAAGGGTCGCTTATTTATTTATCAACTCTTAACTAAGCGCGCAAACCGTTAATTACGTTGTGTTTTTTTCGAGTGTGTTGGAGGAATAATGTCGTTCAAGATAGATAATGAAGACCTGCTGCTTCAGAAGAACTTTATCAATGGCGTCTGGTGTGCGGCTAAGAGTGGTAATACCTTGCCGGTGGTCGATCCAGCAACGGGTGAGCTTTACGCCACCGTTCCTGACAGTGGTGCCGACGACGCCAGGGACGCAGTTGAGGCCGCCGCTGTCGCCTTTGAAACCTGGAAGAAAGTTCCTGCAAAACAGCGTGCCACTATTCTGAAACGCTGGAATGATTTGATCATTGCAAATGCTCAGGACCTTGGAAAAATCATTTCCTCCGAGCAAGGTAAACCCTTGGCTGAAGGCGTCGGCGAGGTGGCCTATGCCGCCAGTTATGTTGAGTGGTTTGCCGAGGAGGCAACACGCGCCAACGGCGAGATCATTCCAAGCCCTGCGGTTGGACGCCGGATGGCAGCACTCAAGGAGCCGATCGGCATTGTGGCCGCCATTACACCGTGGAATTTCCCGGCTGCAATGATCGCTCGAAAAATAGCACCAGCGTTGGCAGCTGGCTGCACAGTCGTTTGCAAGCCGGCCGCGGAAACACCGCTGACCTCCTTGGCGCTGGTCAAGTTGGCTGAGCAAGCGGGCGTCCCGGCAGGGGTGCTTAATATTGTTGTCACGGCGCAGTCGAAGGAAGTGGCTGATGTATGGCTCGATGACGCGCGTGTGCGCAAGATCACCTTCACCGGATCGACGCCTGTCGGCAAGCACCTCGCCCGAGAATCGGCGGGCACGCTGAAAAAACTGTCGCTGGAACTCGGCGGTAATGCGCCCTTCATCGTATTTGATGATGCAGTGCTCGACGATGCGGTCGAAGGCCTGATGGTCGCGAAGTTCAGAAATGGTGGTCAAACCTGCGTATGCCCTAACCGCATTTACGTCCAGGCCGGTATTTACGATGAATTCGTTCGCAAGCTCACGGCCCGTGTAGCCGCGTTGGTCGTGGGGCCTGCCACAAATCCTGCGTCGCAGATCGGTCCAATGATCAACGCAAAAGCCATCGACAAGATCGAAAGCCATGTCAATGACGCCGTTGAAAAGGGCGCTCGGATCACCACCGGCGGCAAGCGTATCCAATCTGCCGAATGTGTCGGCCCTACTTACTACGCACCTACCGTATTGGTCGATGTCGACAGGTCTTCTAAATGCTTCCACGAGGAAACCTTCGGTCCTGTAGCGCCCTTGACCAAATTCAACACCGAAGAAGAAGTCTTGGAGTGGGCCAATGCCTCGCCGTTTGGATTGGCTTCCTATTTCTATACCAATGATTTACGCCGGGTCACGCGAGTTTCAGAGGCTCTGGAGTGCGGCATTGTTGGTATCAATGAGGGCGCCATTGCGGCAGAAGCGGCTCCGTTTGGTGGCGTAAAGGACTCTGGCTATGGACGCGAAGGCTCCACCCACGGACTGGAAGAGTACATGCACATCAAATACACCTGCCAGGGTGGTCTGGATTAATTCCTGACAAGTGAGGAGTGCTGTCTGCTGGGCCATGATGTCATGAAGTTACTGGCCCACAATCTTTTATGATCGTATAGCGGGCTCATCTTAAAGTGCTTTTGGTATTTTGATTGTTCGATATGTCAGGATTTATTTGGTTTTTAAATTCGCATGAGAACACGTGCAATCAAGTCGTTATTGCAGGTGTTCTTTGTTTTTAAAAGGATCAATGGCTTTTAATTTAGTTTGATCACATTGGAGCTTTTTATGCGTGGTGTAGAAAATTTGATAATCCAGGATCGTCATTGGGTTCATCCCGTTACAGCTTTACTGGAACATGAAGCCGTAGGGCCGACCATCTGGACATCAGCGGAAGGGATCCACCTCACCGACATTCACGGTAAACGCGTGCAGGATGCGTTTTCGGGGCTTTGGTGTGTCAACGCGGGTTATGGCCAGCAAACCATCGTAGACGCTGCGAAAGAACAGCTGGAAAAACTGCCCTACGCCACCGGCTATTTTCACTTCGCCAGTGAGCCCGCCATTCGACTGGCATCGCGGCTGACCGCATTGGCGCCCCAAGGTTTGAATCGCGTCGTTTTCGGTCAAGGTGGATCTGACGCGGTCGATACCGCCATTCGTTTGGTTCGCTATTATTTCAATGCGATAGGTCAGCCTAAGAAGAAGCAGTTCATCGGTTTGCAGCGCGGTTACCACGGTACTTCTACCGAAGGCAGCGGCTTGACTGCATTGCCTCTGTTTCACCGCCATTTTGATGTGCCTACGCCAGAACAGCACCACATTCCATCTCCCTACACCTATCGCCACCCTGATGGTCCTGACGAGCAAAAAGTGTTGCTCAGCACCGTCAAGGCGCTGGAAGAAAAAGTCAGCCAACTGGGCGCTGATACTGTAGCGGCGTTCATTTGTGAGCCGATCCAGGGTTCGGGCGGTGTGATCGTTCCACCTAAAGGCTTTTTGAAAGCCATGCGAGAGGCCTGCGATCGACTGGGCATTCTGTTGATTGTCGACGAGGTGATTACAGGCTTTGGCCGCACAGGTCCACTGTTTGCCTGCGAGACCGATAATGTCAGCCCGGACATGCTGACTGTCGCCAAAGGCTTGACCTCCGGTTATGCGCCCATGGGCGCCACATTCATCGCTGAACACATTTATTCCGTGCTTGCTGAAGCAGGACGCGACGGCACTGCGCTTGGCCATGGCCAGACATATGCCGGGCACCCTGTCAGTGCTGCTATCGCCAACGCGACCCTCGATCTCTACGAAGGTGGCTTGCTTCAGAACGGAGTTAGTGTCGGTGCCTACTTCCAGCAGCGCTTGAAGGAGCTGGAGTCGATTGAGTGCGTGGGGGAGGTTCGCGGTCGCGGTTTGCTGGCGGCAGTTGAATTGGTCGTCGACAAACGCACCAAGGCGAAACCGGCTGCCAATCTAAAGCTGGGGCAGCAAGTTCTAAAGCATGCGTTTGAGGAAGGTTTGGTTTTCCGTGCTTTCGCTGACGATATTCTGGGCTTTGCCCCGTCTCTGAATTACACCGCTGCGGATATCGACAAGCTGATGGAAATCTTGAAGCACTCCATCAATAAAACGATTGCGTCGAGCCTGTAAGCAAGCGTGACCCAGTGATGGGCAGGGTATTACATTCCGGTCCTGCACCACCCGTAGTTAACGCCTCTTTCAATGGAGGCGTTAACAGCCTTTGATGCTCGATTAGCGTTGGTTTTCGAGTGTTGCTACAACCGCAGAACCTACTTCCTGAGTGGACAGTTGGCCGCCCATATCGGGTGTGACAGCGCCTTCAGCAATGACAGCTTCAATGGCGTTGAGAATGTCGTCGTGAGCCTGTTGATAGCGGTTATCACCTTGCCCCAGAAACTCAAGCATCAATGCGCCCGACCAGATCATGGCAATAGGGTTGGCGACATTTTTGCCGAATATATCGGGTGCTGAGCCGTGTACCGGCTCAAAAAGCGAAGGAAAGTTGCGCTCGGGATTGAGGTTGGCAGACGGTGCGATACCGATGGTTCCGGCGCAGGCTGGACCGAGGTCGGAAAGAATGTCGCCAAAGAGATTCGACGCTACTACCACGTCGAAGCGGTCAGGTTGCAAAACGAAACGGGCGCAGAGTATATCGATATGTTGTTTGTCCCACGTGACGGACGGGTAGTTCTGCGCAACGGTTTCGGTGCGTTTGTCCCAGTAGGGCATGCTGATTGCCATGCCGTTTGATTTGGTGGCCGAAGTGACATGTTTGCGATCGCGTTTCTCCGCCAGGTCAAAGGCGTATTTCAAAATCCGGTCGACACCGCGACGAGTGAAAATCGACTCCTGAATGACGAATTCATTTTCGGTATTTTCAAACATGATTCCACCGATTGACGAGTACTCGCCCTCCGTGTTTTCGCGGACCACTACAAAGTCGATGTCGCCGACTTTTCGGTTGGCTAACGCACAAGGTACGCCGGGGAACAGGCGGACCGGACGGATATTCACGTACTGATCAAACTCACGGCGGAACTTGAGCAGCGAACCCCAGAGGGAAATGTGATCGGGAACTTTGTCGGGCCAACCGACCGCACCGAAGAAAATGGCATCGTACTGCTGCAGTTGCTCGAACCAGTCATCCGGCATCATTTTTCCGTGTTCGAGGTAGTAGTCGCAGCTGGCCCACTCGAAGTAATCGAATGTGATGGAAATACCGTTTTTTTTTGCCGCGGCTTGAACGACGCGAACACCTTGCGGCAGAACTTCCAGGCCGATGCCGTCGCCTGGAATGGAGGCGATACGGTACGTTTTAGTTGTCATGGGATGCTCCGTAAAAGTTGAAGCCCATGCTATAGCGGCACACGCCAGAGATAATCTCGTCAACTATTGAAACTGGGTTTACAGAGTGTGAAAAATCTCCCGAACTTGAATGACCTCCGGGTTTTTCTACTGGTTGCCCGTAGATTCAGTTTCACCACCGCAGCGGATGAGTTGGGCATGTCGCCTGCCTTCGTCAGCAAGCGCGTGCGCACGCTCGAAACAGACCTCAATCTGCGTCTTCTCCATCGATCCACCCGTAGTGTCACGTTGACCGATGATGGCGAACGCGTGAGCCTTTGGGCGCAAAAACTACTTCATCAAGTCGGACAGTTGGACGAAGAAATCGACGCGTTGCACGATGATCCTTCGGGCCTTTTGAGGGTGGTGAGCAGCCCGGGTCTGGGACGCCGATTGGTCGCACCCGCATTGGCTGAACTGGGTTTGCTTTATCCCGAGCTTGAAGTGCGTCTGGATATTCGCAATCGACTTGTCAATCTCCTGGAGGAGGGGGTCGACCTTGACGTGCGAGTGGGTAACGAAATTTCCCCGCACTTCATCGCCAAGCCATTGGCTTCCAACCGACGCGTGCTCTGTGCCAGCCCCAGCTATCTCGAGGCGCATGGTACTCCTCGAACCCTAGGTGATTTGGGCCATCACGATTGTCTGGTGATCAAGGAGCGCGACCATCCCTTCGGTGTCTGGGAGTTGACGGGACCCAGAGGTGACGAAACGGTAAAAGTGACGGGAAGCTTCTCGACAAACAATGGCGAGATCGCCCGACATTGGTGCCTGAATGGACGGGGAGTGTTGCTGCGATCGATGTGGGATATCAATGATGACCTGAAGCAGGGAAGGTTGGTGCATGTGCTATCGGATTTTTACCAGTCGGCAGACATCTGGGCGGTGCACAGCTCGCCTCTTCTGACTTCAGCGAAGGTCAGAGTTGCAGTGGATTTTTTAAGAGCATATTTCCATAAGCGGATGTAAGGCTGGGTTTTTCAATCGGTGATTACGAAGACGCTAATCACCGCCGAGCCATTTTTTTCAGCGTACTAGCGGGTAGCCAATCATGATCGATCGTCCTCTACATCTGTACTTTCATAGCGAGCTGGATGATCCGGAACAATGGAGGCTTGCACTGACCGAATGGTTGGGTGAAGTGAAGTTTTCAGTCGGGCCACACTGCGAGCATCCACATACTGTGGACGTCGCTTTGCTATGGACGACCCCCAAACAGGGGCTGGCGGGTTTCATCCACCTCAAGGCGGTATTGTCGCTGGGGGCCGGGATCAATCAGTTGGATTTGTCGACTCTACCCGAGGGTGTTCCCGTTGCGCGGCTGGTTGACGAGTCCCTGACTGTCTCAATGGTTGAGTATGCGCGAGCCTGCGTGTTTCGCTATCACCGTGAGCTCCACCGTTACGAGCAAGACAGTCGCCAAAGAAGATGGAGCTTCAACCCCCCGGTTCGTGCAGCGCAACGTTGCATCGGCGTGTTGGGGCTTGGCAGACTGGGCATGGCCATTTCCTCTGCGTTGATTGCTGACGGCTTCGAGGTCAAGGGCTGGAGCAATACGTCCAAGGACATTGCGGGGCTGCAGTCGTTGACTGGCGAGACCGGGCTTGATGCATTGGTGGGGCAAGTGGACATTCTGATCAATGTATTGCCGCTGACAGCACAAACGTCTGGCATTTTGAATCAGTCACTGTTTGCAAGATTCAGTCGCCCGGTTCAGTTGATCAACATGGGCCGAGGCGAGCATTTGATCGAGGACGATCTGCTGAGTGCATTAGCGCTGGGGCAAATCGAAGCGGCGACTCTGGACGTTACCTGTATTGAGCCTTTGGCTCAAACCAGCGGACTATGGGCGCACCCGCAGATTCTGATTACTCCCCACGTTGCGGGTTTATCCTGTCCGAGAAGTGCGGCACAGGGAATTGCGGAGAACATTCTCAAGGCTATGCAGATGCTTCCTCTGATCAATCAAGTGGACTTATGCAAGGGATATTGACGGGAGAGGAGCATGGAGGTTCTACGATTGATACTGATCGTCAAATGGTTATGTGTCGACCAGTAGATCGCCAAAGAGTTTATCCTTGTCTAGCTCTTGAAACGTCTCAATAACAAGTCCAGAATTGAGTCCTTTTCTGCTTGAGCAGGAAAAGAAACCCTTTAGATTTCAATGGGTCGGACGCCAGATGCGATTCTCGTTTCCCGCTCCAATTATTGTTCTACAGGTTTCTATTGAAGTCTGCAGAAACTGAAAAAAGAGGCTTCGGCCTCTTTTTTAGTTCCAGTAAGCTCCACTCGAAAACACTACCATCCACGTTTTCTTAGTACATTTTTTAGTACATTAATCCGGCGCTTGGTAGATCACTTTTTCGTGGGACTCGCCTCTCTGGAAACCGTACAAATCTCCTCCATCCAAACGAGACGGAGATTGTACGATGGCTCTCACCGATACCTCGGTCCGACACGCCAAACCTCGTGCCAAGGACTACACCCTTCCTGATTACAACGGCCTCGCTCTTTTCGTGAGTACGAAAGGCGCCAAGTGCTGGCACTTCCGCTTTTCCTGGGCGGATAATCAACCCCGTATTTCTCTCGGTACCTATCCTGAAATTAGCTTACGAGATGCTCGCGCTCTGCGTGATGTTGCGAGGGCACTGGTCGCTAGGGGCATCGATCCGCGTGTCCATCGGCAGCTGGAGCGTAATGCCAGGCGCCTGGCTACGGAAAACGCCTAGAAAGCGGTTGTTCAGCATTGAAAGTGGTACGCAAAGTTGAACATCGTGTTTCTGGTCGTGGGTCTCGATAGTCCGGTCGGACCCAGAACCTCCCGCTTCAATTGGCCGCCGAGTCGGCTGACAGCGAGGGCGCTCAGGTTGAGATGTAGAGGGGGGCGTCTTACCTTCGCTGTTCATGGCCGGTTAAGCCTTTAGGCCAGGTCGGTGATCAGTCGTTGGGCAGGTGCAGTTGCACTTCCATGGCGTCATGAAGAAGTCGGACGACCTCGATCACGTCGTCGTTTGCCACACGATAGAACACGATATGGCGTGGGCTGTTGACCGTCCCATGGGGGTGTTTGGCCTGCTGGCGTGAATAGATGAGGTGATAGCTGCGAAGGCCCGGTGCAAGCTCATCGCGGTCGTGGCTGCCAATGCGATAAGGCGTGTCGGCAATCGCTTGCAGCGCAGCGAGGATCAGTGCCTGGTAGCGCTGGCGTGCTCGATCGCCGAACTGCGTCTGGGAGAGCCTGAGGATGTCGACAATGTCGGCGCGCGCCGCGTTGGAAATCCGATACTGCGGCATGCTCAGTGTTTTTCCCTCGCGGGGAGGGTGGCTTCCAGGCTCAACCCCTCGAGGTAGTGCTCCAGATCCCCTTCGTTCAACTGCGTGAAGCGCCCGTGCTCAAGGTCCATGATGCCGATCGAGGTCGCCTGACGCAGGGCCTCAATTTTGGCGGTGTCTTCGGCGACGCGTTGCTCCAATAGCCGCAAACCTTCTCGCATCACTTCGCTGGCATTCTGATAACGGCCGGACTGAACCAGTTCATGGATAACCTGTTCCTGGTGAGGGGTGAGCACAACGTTTCGCGTCGCCATAATTAGCTCCAGCTCTGGGCAAACAGGTTCTTTCGACCATTGGCATATTATGCCATTTTACCAAGGTACACATAGCTTGAGAGCTGTATCTGACGAACTGGGTCGCACGGGGTCATCCTTCGCGCCGAACAGCGCGTGCTGGCTCGGGACTGTATGCGCACAAAGTCCAAAAAGGCTGTTGCAGGCGAGACGTCGGGGACGGCTTGATTAGTGTGGGCCTTGGCCTTTCAGTTTGGCTAGGCCTTGTTTGATGTGTCCGGTGTTCTCTCCGATTGTTTGAAGTGCACCGCGTACATTGTCGCCAGTGTCTGTCGCGCCGTGGCGCTCAGCCCTCAGGGTTAATTCCATCACGGCCGCCTCTAAGGCGAGCTGGTTTGGGTACAGGCGCTCAAGGACTGTTGACGCCGATGCCGAATTGCCCCACGTGCCGACGCAAGACTGACCCATCTTCAAATTGGCACAAATCCAGGACAGGTATTGGTTCGCGAGGAATCAGACTGGGTCAGTGACATCTCGGTAACTGGGTCAATTCGGCGTCGGCACCAACAGCATAAGGACATCTGGATGAAGCGGTACCGCGTAACGTTGATTTCCGTCGTGTGTTTCATCGTGGCGATCGCTTTGATCGTTCTCGCGCGGCTTGACACATATGGTCTGGATCGCAGAACCAGCGAGCCTTTTGCATTCTACGCAAATGGGCTGCGCCTGGCCGGCACACTCTGGCTGCCCGACCATGCAGCAACAGCGGCAGTCGTGCTGGTTCACGGGGATGGCCCCCAAGATCGCACGTCGCAGCAAGGTTACGATCCCCTCATCAACGCGCTTCTCGATGCAGGCATTGCGGTTGTTTCGTGGGATAAACCAGGTATTGGCGATTCGCCGGGGGATTGGCTCAGCCAGTCCATGACTGACCGCTAAGTAGACGTGCGCAGCGCGTTGTCCGTCCTGCGCAGCAAGCTGCCAGCAATCCCTGTGGGTGCGCTTGGATTTTCACAAGCCGGCTGGGTACTGCCTCGCCTGGCGTCGGGAGATGCGGACTTTCTTGTGCTGGTCGGAGGCGCCGTATCCTGGCAACGGCAAGGTGACTAGTACACTCGGACGCGGTTGCAGCGCACAGAGATGTCCCAGTCTGAGATCGACACAAGGATGGCTGAGATGGCCGCCGCCGATGAGCGTTTGTTTGCCTCTGCGCAGGTGCCGCCGGTTGCCTTTCTGGACGGTATGAGCCCAGAGCGCTGGGCGTTTGTGCGGCGAAACCTTCACGAAGATGCAACCACTGCCTTGGAAAAGCTCGACATTCCATTGCTTGCGTTGTGGGGCGCGGACGATCTGAATGTCGATCCCCAAGCCAGCGCAACCCTCTACCGGCAGACGGTTGGCGGCAACCATCCGGCCAACCGGATTGAAGTCATACCGGATGCAACCCATGGGCTCCTGAGGGCGGCGGCTTACAACACGCAACTCACCAATGAATGGTCCTGGTTCACCACGATGAGGTTCCTGATGGAAAGTCGTCACGCCTACGCGCCGGGTGCCCTTGAAACGATAAACGAGTGGGTTCATGCAAGAGTCAGCCAGTAGATGCACTGGCTGCCGGCGTTCGAGCCGGCAATCGCTGCATCGGCTGTGCTGTCCGAAAACTACCCATTCAGCCACCCAGAGCACTAAGTTCGCGGTGGACGTTGTCGAGTCTCGGCGAGTTCAGTCAGGGGAGGGCTCCGTTCAATAAAAAAAGCCCGCATCCTCATGATGAGGTGCGGGCTCTTGACTGGCTAAGTCTGTAATCAGAAACGCATGCCTTGGAACGGATTCCAGCTTTGTTCGCCTTTCACTTCTTTCAGGTAGTACGAGTAGTTGGTCATGAGCGCATAAGTCATGGAGATAGCGACGTTCAGACCCGTGTTCAGCGGTTTAGGGAAGTCCATGCCCAAGAGTGCAAAGATGACACTCGCCACGACATTGATCGCAAGAATGATGCCCAGCATGGCCAGGTTTTTCTTCCAGAGACCCAAGACGAATAGATAAATAGGCCCGAAGAAGAACGCAATCACGTTGGCGTTAATGAGCATTTTTTTCTTGAAGCCAGGCAGCGTCTTGATTGCGGCCTTGTATCGTGGGTCGCTCGGCGAGCCATAAGTGTCAAAGAAGTTGAAGCGTTCCTGCCACTTGGAGCTGTGTTTGCCGGTGCTTTGTACTTGTTCATTAGTGCTCATTTTGCGTTTCCTGATATTCCATAATGTAATCTTTCTTTTTCCATTTTTTGTGCATCTGGTTCTTTTTGTTTTTAGGGCGGTGATTCTAACGTATTGCTGAGAGGAACATTCAAGTAGACGTTTCTTAGATATTTGTTCTGCCCGCTTTATTGGGCACTTCACGATACTTGGACATTCGTTCCAAACTCATCTGGATCGCATCGCCATCGTTCATTTTACCGTCAGGCAGTACTAACGCCTTCAATGCGAACTCTCGACGGGTGCAGCCTGTCGGGGTCGCCCTGCATTCAGGAGAGTGAGGTGCCGCCGCTACGGGCTTGAGCATTTTCCAGCTAGTCTCGAATAGTAAATGTATTTACTATATCGCTTCGATACATGACCCAAGGAGCGAGCCATGCAGATCAAAGCGTCCATTGAGATTAAAACTGAGCCTGAGCGCGTTTTCCGTCTGTATCAGGACGCTGCCCACTGGGTCGATTGGGATCCGGAGGTGACCGCGGCAAGTTTGCCCGATGGTCTCAAGTTGGGGGCTAAGGGGTGGCTGAAGCCCAGGAGCGGACCGAAGGCCAATATACAGATCGTGGAGGTGACGCAAGGCACGTCATTCTCGGTGCAGACCCGGTTGCCGTTATGCCGCATGTGGTTCGGTCACAGCCTGTCGGCGAGTGGTGGATCGACCGTTGCAACCCATTGGGTCGAATTCAGAGGGCCGCTGAGCTTTTTGTTTCGATATTTGGTTGGCAGGTCCATTCAGGCTTCGTTGCCCAACACGATGTACGGCCTTAAGCGCGCCAGCGAAGCCCAGGTGAGTGCACCGTGAGTGGGGACACGTTGGCCATGGACGATAAATGGAGTAGTTCTGCCTACGCGGGACCCAGTGGTAGCCCGGGGTTCCGACTCTGGCGCGAATTCTTGGATTGGCAGCGCCAACTCAATGTGCTCTTGAAACCCTTGGGGCTCACCCAGCCGCAGTTCGCGATTCTGGCTGTGTGCGGTTGGTTGACGCGGGACTGTGAGCAGATCACTCAACATGGCATTGCGAACTTCACCGGCATGGACCGTATGCACATCTCGCAGATCGTATCTCGCTTGGAAAGAGATGGGCTTATCGAGAAACGGATAGACCCGCAAGATCAGCGTGCGAATCTGCTATCACTCAGTAAGGAGGGGCTTGCTCAGTTGCGCATCGCCATGCCTGTGGTTGAAGCGTTCGACACAGCGTTCTTTCTCAAAACCGCAAGCCGTGACTGAAGGACGTTTTTGAGTGTTTAACTGCGCTCAACGCCAGTAAGCCCGGCGCGTACTTGTCGTGTCGTTTCACTCAGTCAAACCAACGGGTGCAACCCTTGTTGGAGCATCAAAGTTTTTGCTTGTCGAGGCACCGTTTAAACGCGCCGAGGGCAGTACCAATCAGTGGGCCCAGCACCGGGTCGGTGGCAATGTTCTCGGCGTTCAATCGACTGGAGAGGAGGTTAACCGTCATTGACGCTTCCTCGATGATGCGAGCCGACATCGTATCCAGGACCAGCCGCAATGCAGCTTGCGCGTGACTGGCTCTGGGCGATGAGTTGAAAAGCGCGACAGGCTTGTCCGGAAACTCTTCACTGCTCACGAGCCAATCGAGCATGTTTTTGAATGCGCCAGGAATACCTCGGGCGTACTCGGGGCAAGAAAACAACAGCCCATCCGCCTGCCCGATAATTGCACGTAACGCTATGACTGCCTCGGGGGGATCCTCGAGCAGATCCGGGTTGAAGTGAGGCAATTCAGCTAGGCCTTCGTAATGCACGACCAATACCCCTTCGGGGCATAGACGCTCAGCTGCTCGTAGCAGAACTGAGTTGGAGGAGGCCTGACGCAGACTTCCAGAAACAGCAAGCAGACGCACCATTTCAACACCGTTCGTGATTCGTAAGTCGGTGAAGTTTCGCACGAGCCGGACCCCATGCACCATTGCACCATTGCACCATTGCGGCATAGCAAAGCGGCAATGGATGCTTAGTTGAAGGATGTTCTTACATGCCTGCCGATGCACAGTGCGAGTGAGGCCGGAGAACTCTTGTCGTATCAGCGGAGCCATTTCGAATGTATGCAGGATGATCCTGCGGACGCTTGATTACGATGGGGCTGATTAATCAGCTAAGTCGGTGACATAGCCGTAAGCGTCCGGCCAAGTCAGCTTCTATAGCGTTGTGCAACCTACCTTCTCGGTGGTTTGCGCTGAATGTGCACGAACTCGGCGAACAACACGCGCTCAACCTTAACCGCCGGGCCGTGGGCCTCATGATCGCCATGATGGCACCGATGGAAAGCACCACCGAACTGGCAAGTTCGACCACATCACCGTGAAGGATCGCACTCATGACCGTTTTCCGTTTCGCCGTTGTCACCCTCTTGATCGCCTCCGCTGTCAATCTGAGCATTATGGTGCCGGGAGGGTTTGTCGAGACCCGTGATTTCAGCGCCTATCCAGCGATGGTGCTTGGCGCATTCAACGTGCTCCTGACCGTGCTTGGTCTGGGAAGTCTGGTGCTTGCCTTTATCGTCGCGCGCAAGGGGCGGGGATATGGCCTGTCGGCGCTTGCCGGTCTCGCTTTTGTCAGCGTCTATCTACTCGATCTCGGCCGTATTTTTCCGGTACCGCCGAGCCCTATGTCGCCTCTCCTGACCACACTCGAATGGCTCGGCACCGTCCTCGGCGGGGCGCTGGTGCTGGCGGTGATCCTGCTTTCCCGGTACGACGCATCGAACGCGGTAATGTCGAGCCGACCATCGATTCCTGGGCCAGTGCTGATCGGTCTTGTCATCGTGGCGGTGATCATTGTCGCCTACGCGACCCGGTCGGCGATGGGGCTATAGGGCATGACGCCACATCGGGGTTACTCACTCCGTTAACCACAATCGTCAGTGGCGGGTGGTGAAGCGATCCGCTGTCTGCGGACGAGATCTTCAGAGATAGCGCTTACTGGCGCAGTTGTTTTGGAGAGGCGTTCAACAGGCGGCGCATAAGTCGCCTTAGGGCTGTGGCATCCTGGTATCCCACCTGCTCGGCGATGGATTCAACGGAGTGCCTACTGGTTTCCAGCAGCACGCGGGCCCTGTTCAGTTGCACACGCTGGATCAAATTCCGGGTCGAAAGACCGGTTGCTTTTTGAAGGTGCCGGGACAGCGTTCGCTCAGACATGCCGACGTACGCCGCAAGGCTCGGGACACTGGGGGGATGGGGCAGGCGTGCTTCTATGTAGGCGGTGAGGTTGACGACCAGCGTATTGCCCTGGGCCATGATTGCCGGGTTGATGAATGGGGATTGCAACTGCCGGCCATTGAGGAGAAGGGCCTTGCCCACATAATCGGCGAGCTCCGGAGACAGGCGCCGGCGCAACAGATGCAGCATCAGGTCAGTCTGTGCGAAGGCTGCGCCGGCGGTCGTCAAGGGTGGGTCGCAGAGCACCATGACGTTGGGGTCGACAATGCAGTCAGGCGCAATGCTCGACAGCCAAGGGGCGAGCCACCAGGAAGTCGTCACCCGTCGCCCCGTCAGTAACCCCGCGGCATGCAGGACAAAGACCGCCGAGCACGAGGCTGCAATCTCCTTGCCTTGGTTCAGATGCGCTTTCAGCGCTGGCAGTGTCTGAAGGACCCCGTCTTCCTCAAGACGCTGCAGCAGCGCGTCGAAGTCGCTGATGCCAAGGCCCGGAATGATCCAGCAGGAGTTGTCCTCGACGTCTGCGGTCAGCGCGTCAACCTGCAGCAGCAGGCCTTGGCCCAGCGTAATCAGCCCTGGCTGCGGCCCACAAACGCGCCAGCGTGGCACGGCAAGGCCGCGCCGCTGCGCAAGTGTGGCGGCGGTGCCGAGGATGTCCAGGGTGGCTGCGACGCTCGAGGCGAAGGCCCCGGGAAAAATGAGGACAGTGAAATCGAACATTGTCCGATTATGCCCGAAACAAGACGAATCGGTCACTTATCGAGTCAAGGGATAACTGGCCCAATGGCACCTCCAGTTAACAGCGAGGTTTCCCCATGCCAAACATCCTGATCAAGGTACCTACCGGAGCTTTCAACCAGACTCAGCGCCAACAACTCCTGCGAAGCGTGAGCGATGTGGCAATGATTAATGAACACATGGGCAGCGCCCCTCAGCAGCGTGCCTTGTGCTGGGCACTCGTCGAGGAAGTCCAGGCCGCTGAATGGCTGTGCGGCGGCATGGATCCCCATGCTCGGTTCGTGCCCTGCATGGTGACTGTCAAGGTTCCTGCCGGTGTACTCGATGCACCGATGCGACAGCGCTACGTACGTGAATTGCACGCTGCAATACAGGCGAGCCTCATGGCGGATGATCAACGCCAGTTGCTGAGTTCAATACAGATCCAGGATGTTGTTGACGGAACCTGGGGGGCGAACGGTGATATTTGGTACTTGGCCGACTTCACCCGTGCAGCCGGATACGGACATCTATAGGCCCTTCAGAAAGCGTGCATCTGAACCGGCATGCCTATTTTTCCGTGCCCCCCGTCTATCAGTTGAAATCACAACCGATAGATCCTCCTGTTGAGCCGTCGGTTGTTTCAGTCCCCCGTCGAGGCAAGCGGTTGGCCGGGCTGTTGCGATTCGCCGTGAGGCAGCGGGGGCACTGGTCTGCCGCCCAATCGATGCTGAACCTGCGTCACATCCCTGACCGCACCGCGAGCTGCGTTCGATGTCAGCGCCGCGTAGGCCTGAAGTGCCGCCGACACTTTTCGAGCCCGTGGGGCTGGCTGCCAGGCGTGCTCCTCCCGGGCATCCATCGAGTGGTAGCGCTGGTTCAACGTTGCCTCCTCGACCATCAGTGCAACGGAGCGGTTGGGAATATCGATCTTGATCACGTCCCCTGTTTCCACCAGGCCTATCAGGCCACCTTCCGCCGCTTCCGGTGATACATGGCCGATGGACAGGCCGGAGCTGCCGCCGGAAAATCGCCCATCGGTCAAAAGAGCGCAGGACTTGGCCAGCGCTTTGGATTTGAGATAGCTGGTGGGGTAGAGCATTTCCTGCATGCCAGGGCCGCCCTTGGGACCTTCGTAGCGGATGACCACGACATCGCCAGGCATGACCTGGTCGCCGAGGATGCCAGCCACGGCTGCCTCCTGGCTTTCGAAGACCACGGCTTTGCCTTGGAATACCAGCATGGAAGGGTCGACGCTGGCTGTCTTGACGATGCAGCCCTCCGGCGCCAGGTTGCCAAACAGCACCGCGAGGCCTCCGTCCTTACTGAACGCCTGTTCAGCGCATCGGATGGCGCCTGTTGACCTGTCTGTGTCCAGATCATTCCAGCGCGCGGACTGACTGAACGCTCTCTGGGTGGGGACATTGCCCGGCGCTGCACGGAAAAATTCCTGCACCTGTCTGGTGGGGCTGCGGGCTATGTCCCAGCGCTTCAGCGCGTCGCTCAGGGTGGGGGCGTGGATTGTCGGCAAACGGGTGTCGATCAAGCCTGCACGGTCCAACTCGCCAACGGTTCCGCAGCCTGTACCCGGCGGTGGAACTGTCGTTGATGGAGGCTACCAGTGATCTTCAGATCGCTGCGCTGGTCGAGGGCAAGGGCCACGCAGGCATTGTTATTGCCAACCCGTGGGCCACGATCCCCGATCAATTGGCCTACCGGTCTTTGGTCGTCGAGCCACTGATTGCCGCTGTGCCGGAGGCGTGGATGGCGGACGGGCGCTTGGTTGACGTGGAGGGCCGGTTATCCTCGGGCGCGATGATATCTTGCCCGCTGGTGGTCTTTCCCAGGCGTGCGGCAACGGCGTTCTATGATCTGGTCACCGGCTACTACGCCGCGTGCGGAGGTAGCCTGCATATTGCCCAGCACGCTATTCAGATGCAGACGATCATTAGCTTGGTATCGGCAGGCATGGGCATCGCCCTGGTGCCGGCCTCATTGCGCCATCTCGCTCGCTCGGGGGTGCGCTATCTGGCTTTGGAGGACAACGCGCCACGTCTGGAAACAGGCCTGGTTTACCGTCGCGACCATATGACACCGACCCTCGCCAACTTCCTGCACATGACCAGTCAATTGCTCGAACTGGACATGAGTTGATCCGAGGTCGGACGATTCCCGGAATGCAGGCGCATCCTGCAAGCGTGGCGGCTAAAACCATGACCGCGGATAGAAACGGCCTTTGCGTTATAGGGGAGTTTGCCGGTCGGCTCACGGAAAGATCCTTTCGTATCGTCGCTTGACTGTGCCTGGGGTTTTCTAAATACTTAGACTAAGTAGTCGATCTAATTAATGGGCGAACATCAACACCTGGCTCTATGGAGAAGAAATGAGAAAAGTTGATCCTGAGAAGCACCAGGCCAAGCTGCACCAGATCCTCGAAGCTGCGGTCATGTGCTTTGCCGAAAAAGGCTTTCGCGGTACTTCAACCAACGAAATCTGTGCTGCTGCGGGCATGAGCCCTGGCAATCTGTTTCACTACTTCCCCAATAAACAGGCGGTGATTGAGGCCATTGCGGAGGAGGACCGGCGCGAAATGAGTGAGCGCTTCGCCCGGCTTGTCGATGAACCCGATGCCATTGTGGCTGTCGAGCGATTGGCGAAGGACCTCTTGAAGCAGTGCGCCGATCCTATCTACGCCAAGATCGGCGTTGAGGTTGTTGCTGAGTCCATGCGCAACCCTGAAATGGCAGCCTTATTTGCTGCCAGCGAGGCTTCGATCAAGGGGGATCTGGTCGCGCTTCTAAAGCGCGGAATCACCCAAGGTCAGATCGATGCAACCTTGGATCCGAAGATCGCTGCTACCTGGCTCATCGCTCTTATTGACGGTGCAGTTTCCCGCTCTGTTCTGGACCGGGATTTCAAGCTAAAAACCTATACGCCAACGTTGATGCGCATGATTCGACGATTTCTTGAGTAGCGCTTCTCACTAAGTTCATTGCCTGTACGCCGTTCCTTCTCCAGTGAAAACTGGAGCTGCACCGGTGTGCGCAAAGCCTTTGTGCTGACACGTTTTTTCGGATTACCTCAATGAAAACTCCGATGAACTCGAACCTCGTCTCTGCGGGTGCGCCACGATCTCACCGCCTGTGGCTTGGGGCGGGAGCATGCCTGCTGCTGGTCAGCTTGGGAGCATTGCTGCTTTGGCCTTCCGACGAGCCCGCAGCCTCCGTTGTGCCCCCGCTGCGCGTCAGCACAGCCACGGCAGGTCCAGCGATGCTCAATCGTTCTGTACAGGTGAATGGAGCACTGGTTGCCCGCGAGGAAATCGCCATCAGTTCATCCGTGCCGGAACAGCGTGTGGCAAAGGTGAATGTGGAGGAGGGCGACAGTGTCCAGGCGCAACAGTTGCTGGCTCGCCTGGAAACCCAAGGGCTGGACGCGCAGGTTCGCCAGGCGCAAGCGGTATGGGCACGTGCGCGTGCTGCAGTTGGTCATCAGGCAGCTGTCACTGTTGAAGCACAAGCCACTTTCAAGCGCATCGAGTCGCTGGGGGAGAGTGGAGCGGTCAGTGCGCAGCAGGTCGATGAGCGTCATGCCCAGGCGGATTCAGCAGCGGCCAATCTGCGAGCTGCGCGTGCAGAAGTTGAGCAGGCGCTCGCGCAACTTGCCGACGCTCGCCACCAGCGCAGCAAAGCTGATATCCGGGCACCTTTTGCAGGTGTCATCGTGGAGCGTATGGCACGTACCGGCGCGTTGAGTGGTGGTGAGCCCATGTTCCGGCTGATTCGAGAGGGGGCCATCGAATTTGAAGGGGAGGTGGCGGAAACCGATCTGGTCGATATCACACCCGGGCAAACGCTCAGCGTCCGGATTGCCGGGATCTCTTCTCCCATGACGGGCACGATTCGACGGGTAGTCCCCAAGGTTGATGCGCGATCCCGACTCGGTCGTGTGCGCATTGAGTTGGGCTATTCGCCTCTGCTTCGCGTTGGCACCTATGCCCAGGCGACGTTGGTCCTTGCGCCGCACAAGCTCGACGTGGCGCTGCCGGCTCGGGCGTTTTCTATCATCGATGCCCATCGGGCCTGGGTGATGCGTATCAATGATCAGGGGCTCATCACTCGTCAAACAGTGGCAACCGGTCGGCGCAGTGGTGACTTACTGGAGATTACCTCGGGCTTGCAGGCCGGCGAGCGTGTAGTCGCGAACGCATCTGCGTTTGTGCGCGAAGGCGACGTGGTGATTGCCTCCGCTGCTCCTGCGCCGCTGATCGAGGAGGCGCCATGAGCTTCCAGGTATCATCCTGGGCGATTCGGCGGCCCATTCCCACGCTGGTTCTGTTCTTCCTGTTGGCTGTTGTCGGCATCAGCGCGTTCGTGCGCCTGCCCATCAACGCCAACCCACGTGTGGACTTTCCCGTCGTCACCGTTGCTGTCACCCTGCCGGGAGCCGCGTCGAGCGAGTTGGAAAATACCGTCACCCGCCGCGTGGAAAACGCCATTGCCGGGCTGGCCGGTATCCGGCACATGAGTTCAACCCTGAGCGATGGCACTTCTCTGACCACGGTTGAATTTCAACTCGGCGTCGATCCTGACCGTGCAACCAATGACGTGCGCGAGGCCGTCACCGTGGTGCGCCCCGAGTTCCCGCCAGCCGTGCTGGAACCGCGCATTTCGCGAGTAGATGTCGAAGGGGGCGCGATCCTCTATTACGCAGTCGACTCCGCTGAACGCAGTACCGTGGAGCTTTCGTGGTTTGTGGACGATACCGTCAGCCGAGCCTTGCTCGCGACCCCTGGTGTTCAGCGTGTGCAGCGCATGGGGGGCGCGGACCGAGAGATCCGGATTGAACTCAAACCGGAGCGGCTTGCCGCACTCGGCATCAGTGCCGAACAGGTCAACACACAATTGGTACAGGACAATGTGGATGTGCCTGGCGGACGTATCATTATCTACGGCCGCGAACAAGCCATCCGCACGCTAGGGAGCGCCGCAAGCATGGAGGCGCTAGCGGCCCGTCCGATCTCACTGCCTGGGGCGCGGTGGGCCACTCTGGCCGACCTCGCGACCGTGCACGACGACAGTAGCGAGAATCGGGAACTTGCCCGGTTGAATGATCGAGAAGTTGTTGGTTTTGCCGTTTATCGGGCCAAAGGCTCCAGTGATACCGTGGTTGCTCAGGGCGTTGAAGACACCATCGCCGGCCTCCAACGAAGCTATGGCGATCTCAAGATCCAACAGTTCGCCTCCACGGTGGACTACACCCGCGCCAGCTACAGAATGTCGATGATGACGTTGTTGGAAGGTGCGGGCTTGACCGTTATCGTGGTGTTCTTTTTCTTGCGCAGCTGGCGCGCCACCCTGGTCGCGGCCATCGCGCTCCCGTTGTCGATCCTGCCGACATTCGCCGCCATGGCGTTGCTGGGCTACACCCTGAACAGCATCACCTTACTGGCCTTGACCTTGGTTATCGGCATCCTGGTCGATGATGCGATTGTCGAAATCGAAAACATTGAGCGTCATCTGGGCATGGGCAAACGCCCGTTCCGTGCCGCGATCGATGCCTCCGGTGCGATCGGCTTCGCAGTCGTTGCCATCACCGCGACCATTGTGGCCGTGTTTCTTCCGGTCAGTTTTATTGGTGGCTACATCGGACGTTACTTCACACAGTTCGGCATCACGGTTTCCGTGGCCGTGCTGGCCTCTATGTTGGTCGCAAGGCTGGCAACACCGCTTCTCGCCGCCTATCTGATGCAGCCGAAGGCTGATGTGGGTTCAGTAGGTCATGGCCCGCACGCCCAACCAGGCAAGTTGATGGCGCTCTATCTCAGATTGTTGGACTGGTCACTTCGGCATCGCCGTATAGCACTAGGGAGTGGGGGGGCGTTCCTTTTCAGCTCGCTTCTTTTGATTCCTTTGCTCCCCACGGGGTTCATGCCCGTGAGCGATCTGAGCCTTACGCAAGTCAACGTCGAGCTGACCCCGGGCACACCACTGGCTCAGACCGACGAGAAGCTCCGAGAGGCCGGCAACCAGATCGCCCGGCGCGAGGAAGTGAATGCGGTATTCACGCTGGCCGGAGGACAGGATGCAGCGGGCGCGAACGATGTCACCAAAGGCATGCTTCTGGTCCGCCTCAAGCCTCCGAGCGAACGGGAGCTGGATCAAAAAGGGTTCGAGCAATTGTTGCAGCAGGATCTGAGTCAACTAGACGACATGCGATTCACATTCCAGGGGGGAAGCGATGCGCGTGATGTTTCCATCATCCTCCTCAGCGCGGATCCTGCAAAACTGTCAGAGACAGCGAACGAGCTTCAGCGACAAATGCGTGGTGTTGCAGGCATTGCCAACGTTCAGGTCAACGAGCCGCTTGCTCGCCCGGAATTGTTGATTCAGCCGCGTCTGCACGAAGCAGCACTGGCGGGAGTCTCCACGTCCAGCATCGGCAACGTCGTGCGTATCGCCACACTCGGCGAAGTCGATGCGAGTTCTGCTCGATTCGACCTGGCTGATCGACAGGTACCTATTCGCGTCGTGCTGGATGAGCGCTCACGCAGTGACCTGGCGACTCTTCGAAATCTGAGCGTTCCAACCGATGATGGCAATAGCGTTCCGCTTCATGCCGTCGCCACTCTCGGCTTCGCAGATGGGCCCGCGCGCATCGAACGCTTCGACCGTCTTCGGCGGGTGTCGGTGGACGCGGACCTGAGTTCTGGCTCCACCCTGGGCGATACCCTCGACAGCATCAATACCTTGCCTGTACTGCAGGCGTTGCCTGACGGCGTGCGTCGCGTTGAATATGGTGACGCCGAGTACATGAACGAGATGTTCGACAAGTTCGGTGTGGCGATGGGGTTTGGCATCCTGATGGTGTATGCCGTCCTCGTACTGTTGTTCAAAGATTTTCTGCAGCCCATCACGATCCTGGTCGCGCTTCCTTTGTCCATCGGCGGCGCCATTGCAGGTCTGCTGCTCTATGGCGCAGCACTGGACCTTCCCGCGATGATTGGCATTTTGATGTTAATGGGCATCGTCACGAAGAACTCTATTCTTCTGGTCGAGTTCGCCAATGAAAAACGCCGGGAAGGGGTTTCGCGCCGAGACGCACTTCTGCGGTCGGGAGCAGAGCGTGCCCGCCCGATCATCATGACCACCATCGCCATGGCCGCCGGCATGGTGCCCGCGGTCCTCAGCAGTGGCGCCGACAGTGGCTTTCGGGCGCCCATGGCGATCGCTGTGATCGGGGGATTGATCACGTCGACCGTCCTGAGTCTGGTTTTCGTGCCGGTGGTGTTCACCTATATGGACGACTTGCGAAGGTATCTCGCCCAAAGGTTAATGCGATTGACCTCGGTCACCGAGATGGATCGCGAGGAAAGCGATTCCCGGGTGTGATGTCAGGCCATACCACTAGAGGAAACTCGCTCCGCACAGCTGAAATGCAAAGCAGGTGCGACGAGTGTCTCGGTATGGATCAAGGTTCGCAAGGACGGGCTCGCCAATACCAAAGCGGCTGATCTGCAGCAGTGCACGCGCTAGCACGTCGGAAAGACAGGTGCGCTTCAACGGTTGTGCGTTGGCAGCGAAATCAGGCCAGCGGTTCGGGCTTGCAACTCGAGCGAGTCAGGGAGCCAATTTTAGTTAGCGTTCGTATGTCTCAACTCGCAAAGCTCTCATGGAGAGAACAACTTAATGGATAAAGTGTTGCATGATCGCCGTTCATGGCCGCCAACGATGATCAATATCCCGGGCGAGCAAGCAAGTGTTAAAGACGAAGCGGCAGGGATTCGATGGGCAGCGGATCTTCCTCCGTATCGCATCGGGCGTTATCCG
Organism: Pseudomonas sp. CF161; assembly: GCF_000416215.1. Classification (NCBI taxonomy): domain Bacteria; kingdom Pseudomonadati; phylum Pseudomonadota; class Gammaproteobacteria; order Pseudomonadales; family Pseudomonadaceae; genus Pseudomonas; species Pseudomonas sp. CF161. The sequence continues at coordinate 35,000 of NZ_ATLP01000033.1, read as the reverse complement.
ATAACGGCGTGGCAATACCAGCAACTCGTCAAGGATTTCGCGGTCCCTGATGGGGAAGGCGACACCCCAAAAGTTGAGGTGTCGTGGCTGGACGCGATCAGTTTTTGCAACCAAATCTCCCTGCAGCAGGGGCTTACGCCGTGCTATCGCACGACGGTCGACGGGGAAGTAGAGTGCGACTCGGCAGTCTACGGCTCATATCGGGTGTTTCACGGCGGAGGCGGGTGCGATCCGGCATCATGGATGCCGAGCTTCTTGCCGTCGGAAGAGCCACCCCACCTACCGCATTGATGACGTTGGTTTTAGGCTGGCTCAGTCCGTTTGTAACGGCCCGGTTATGCGTAGTGGAGAGCCAGAACTTTAGAGGTCGAAATACCTGGCCTGTGCTGTAGGCATGCGCCGTATTGAATAGGGTGACACCGAGTACGTGAACGAGATGTTCGACGCTCATCCAAGTCGTGCGCGTCCTGCGTGACCCAGTGTCGCGCCGGATCGGTGCCTTTGTGGATTTTCTGATCGAGCAATGGCGGGAGGCGCGATGGGATCGTTGACGCGATTCTCAAGTACTGACGCAGCACGGGTATCGCCTGGCTACTTAGGGTCATGGCCCAGCGTTGGCACACAAGGCCGTCTGCACCGCGGGTCGCGCACCTACCCGCTTTGCCGACTCAGGCCGTTGGCTCGTGCCATGAAAGTCGGCAAGAGCGCACAAATCGAAACCTCTTTCCGGGGTGGTGCTCTGGCAGCAACACCCAGGAAATAGCACGTCACGAGTACCGTATGGAGCCGCCCATTTGCGTTGGGCAGCAACGCATACAGTCGTGAGCTATGCCTGCAGAAAAGTGCTGGGGCATACTCGCAGCGGTCCATCTCGACGACGCTGACGTGATTCCACAGGAACCCCATTTATGAGCTTCGATGTGTTCTCGATCATTATGCTTGGCGCTGCGCTCCACGCCACTTGGAACGCCGTAGTCAAAGGTGGTAGCAACAAGTTGCTGACCACCTGCATGATCACGTCCATCGCCGCCCTGATCGCGTTGGCCGTCATTCCGTTTTTGGAGTTGCCAGCGAAAGAGAGTTGGCCTTTCATTGGCACATCGGTGATTTTGCAGGTGTTTTATTTCGTGCTCGTTGCCTCGACCTACCGAATCGCCGACATGAGCCAGGCTTACCCGGTCATGCGGGGCGCCGCGCCATTGCTGGTGGCAATGCTGAGTGTGTGCCTGCTGTCCGAATCGCTGTCGCTGCTTGCCTGGGCCGGCATCGCGGTCATCTCCATCGGTATCCTGAGCATGGCCGCAATGCCTTCGCCGGGGCAGCGAAAAGGGTTGGTCCTTGCGTTGATCAAGGCAGGGGTGATCGCCGGTTACACCCTGGTAGACGGCCTGGGCGTACGCAAATCCAACGCTCCGGCAGCCTACACGCTGTGGATATTCCTGCTGACCGGGATCCCCCTGGTTGCTTGGGCCCTGGCTAATCGGCGCAGCGAGTTCCGAGCTTACGTAATCCGACACTGGCGCGTTGGCGTGGTTGGCGGATTCGGCACGGTGGCGTCTTACGGCTTGGCACTCTGGGCGATGACGGCGGCACCGATCGCTACGGTGTCAGCCCTGAGGGAAACCTCAATCCTGTTCGGCGTGGTGATCTCGGCGCTGGTACTCAAGGAACACCTGACCCGCGTGCGCATTGTCTCCGCCTGCATCATTGCTGCCGGGGCGATGCTATTGCGATTGGGCTAGTAGGTCGGGACACAGCGAACACTGCGTGGAGTGCGACCCGATCGTCGCGATGCACTGGAGGCAGCACTAGACGTGCGGTTGTCCGTGCACTCCACCCGCGGGTAGGCGGCGACCGACGTTTGGCCGCTATCACGTCCTGCCACTGTTGCAGACCTGCGACACGACACCGCCGCGTGGAGCTGCTGCTCAGACCTCTGTTCGACACCGAGCGCTGACGAGCATGACAGGGGCTGGTCACGCGCTGCCCGTCGACGACGGGGTGATGCGTTAGGCTGGTTTTGGCGGCAATGTCCCTTGCGCTCGAACGAACAACCCTGTCCTTCCCCGGCTGAGTCCTGGCCCAGCGCTGCTGGCGACAGTCAACGTTTCTCCAGGCCGTCTCATTCCCATAGACGAGGGGTTCGGCGGCAACGTATTATAGACTAATCACTTAGTCTATTAATAAAGGAGAAGTAACGCAGTGCTACCAACAGCGACCGCAAACATCTGTCCTAAGCCACGGCGACCGTCAGCCTGCTATCTACTTTGGGGAGTTGGCTGGCTGACGTGAAGATGCAGGGAGGTATGAGGTTGGACGCCTCGATTTTCGCTTGATTCATTGATGTATGACGACACAAGCGATTAAGGCGTTGGCTGTTATTTTCGGTGCGGATTCGAGGTCAGGATGTCAAAAAAATTTATGATTCTGGGTGTCGCTAGTGTCGTTGCGATACTTCTAGGATTGGCTGTATTCGTGTTCCAAAACTTATCTGACATAGAACTCAATGATGCTCGGGTCTCTACGTTGAAGTTTCGGGCAGGTGGGGCGGAGTTGGTCGGCACGCTGGCATTGCCCATGAATGTTCAATCGGCGCCCGTGGCTTTGATCATTCATGGTGATGGCCCTGTGGATCGCTTCGCATCCGATGGATACTTCCCGCTCGTTAACAGCCTTCTTGATGCTGGGATAGGTGTCTTTACCTGGGATAAACAGGGTGTAGGGGAAAGCAGTGGGAATTGGCTCAACCAGTCGATGTCGGATCGTGCCACGGAAGCCGTGGCTGCACTGGCACGAGTGCGCCAGGAAAGTGGCGTAGCAACAAATAAAGTAGGCTTTCTTGGTTTCTCCCAAGGGGGATGGGTCATACCGCGGGCTGCGAGTGAAGGGGATCCCGACTTTTCGGTCATTATCGGCGGGGCGGTAAGCTGGCGCCGGCAGGGCATGTACTACACCAGGTTGCGATTAGCGGCCGAGGGGCATACTCAAGATGAAATTGACGTAATCGTACGGGAGGAATACGAAAAAAATGACGAGGTATTCGGCAATCCCAATGACACATACACCTCTGATGCTTTTCCAGATATGGACCGCCCCCATTTCAACTTCGTTATGAAAAATTACAACGAAGACGCGACGCCATCATTGAAAATCATGAAGGGGCCGGTTCTGGCGGTTTGGGGGGCTATGGATTTGAATGTCAATGCAGCCGAAGACTCGAACGTCTACAAGGAGTTGTTTTCTGGCGACAGGGACAGGCAAGTTATCGTTATCCCCGATGCCACTCACGGCCTGTTGAGAGCAGGGCTGTTTAATTATCAGTTGGTATCGCAATGGCCGATATGGAAGGAATATCTGTTCGTGGCTCTCGGGCGCCGATCATATGCTCCCGGCACCTTGGACTTTATTAGTGACTGGATCAAATCTTCGTCATCGAACGACCAATCGTAAGTTGGCAAGAGGACAGCGGGAAATTGATTTGTTTGTAAGCGTCCGGGGGCACACCTTTGGATGGATAAACCAGTGTGCTAAACAGATCCGCTCACTGTCTTGTAGGTGGTGATATCTGCGGGGCTTCATGTGCAATGGAATGTTGCCGATCACTGATGCTGATTAAAGGCTGAGCAGTGAGAGGCTAGTCATCGCTGTTGTAAACTGCGGTGAAATATCGGTGGGTGGAGGCAGTCCAGTTCGTGCACCGGAGCGACCTAAGTCAGCGTATTAGCGAGAACACCTTGAATGGAGCATTGCGTCGAATGGGGTATGCCGTCCAACTGACCGGGCATGGGATGAGGGCGACGATTTCGACGGCGCTTTATGAGATTGGCTACCCCAAGGTATGGGTCGATGCGCAGCTTTCTCGTGCGGATCCGGACAAGGTGAGTACGGCCTACAATCACGCGGAATGCGTCGAGCAGCGCCGGACCATGATGCAGGATTGGGCGAATAGATTGGACCTTTGGGGGCAGGGGAAACCAAAAGCAGCAAGTTCTCCGCTGACTATTCGTTTGGAGGGCGCAGCTTCGCTGCCCTGACTGGAAAACGCGAAGGGTACTGTCCTGGGCTCAAGCTGATCCAGCAACGTCACCCAGTGATACGAGGGTGGGCGAGCGGAGGGTCTTTCACTCACGCTCTGACTTGGAAATGTTCTTTTCGGCCCACTCCACCATGGCTCGCATCACCGGCAGCATGTCCTGGCCTGCCAACGTAAGGCTGTAAGTGACATGGGGAGGCACTACTGGTCTGGCTTCGCGCGTCAGCAAGCCGTCGGCCTCCAACTGCTTGAGTTGCTGGATGAGTACTTTCTCGCTGATGCCGGGCATGCGCCTACGCAGTTCGCTGTAGCGCATTTCTCCAAATGAGAGCTCATAAAGGATGACTGGTTTCCAGTACCCGCCGATGCGTTCCATCACATACGTGACAGGGCAGACCTCGAGCACAGCCTTCTTGTTTTTCTGGACAGTGGAGCGTTCTTTGATGGTTGTCATGGTACACACTCTGGGGTAAGTACTTCCCAAAAGGGAAGTGTAATCCTAGAGTCATGGCCTAACCAACACAGAGTTAACCGCCATGAGCGCTTCCCTGCTTTTCACGCCTTTTCAAGTCGGCGCCCTAACCCTTCCCAACCGCCTGATCATGGCACCGATGACGCGCAGCCGCGCTCAGAGCCCTGGCAACGTACCGGCCCCTTCCGCCGCGATCTACTACGCGCAGCGAGCCACTGCAGGACTGATCATCAGCGAAGGCTCCCAAATTTCGCCCCAAGCCGTGGGCTACATCGATACGCCCGGCATCCATTCGGCCGAGCAGGTAGCAGGCTGGAAACTGGTCACTGAGGCGGTACACGCAGCCGGTGGGCGCATCTTTCTGCAGTTGTGGCACGTGGGGGCGGTCTCACACCCTTATTTTCACAATGGGGCCCTGCCGGTGGCTCCCTCCGCCGTGAAACCCACGGCCACCGCCTACACGGGTAATGGCATGGAGGAAGTGCCCACGCCCCGGGCCCTGGAAACCCACGAGGTGAAGGCCATCGTAGAAGACTACCGTCAGGCCGCAAAAAATGCGCAAGCCGCCGGCTTCGACGGCGTCGAGGTTCACGGGGCCAACGGCTTCCTCATCGACCAGTTTCTGCAAGACGGCACGAACTTGCGCGCCGACGAATACGGCGGCAGCCTAGAGAATCGAGCCCGTTTTGCCCTCGAAGTGGTGCAGGCTGCAGTGGACGTATTTGGTGCAGACCGTGTCGGCTATAAGATGTCCCCGAGTGCGAACTTGGGCGGCATCTCTGACGCTAATCCACGGGCTACCTTCAGCTACCTCGTTGAGCAGCTTGAACGGTTTGGGTTGGCCTACCTGCATGTGATGGAGGCACTGCCAGGCCATTTCATGGCGCCGAAAGAGAGCAAGGAGCCGATAGCCCCCGCATTGCGCAAGATTTTCACCGGCCCTTTTATCCTCAACGGTGGCTACAGTAAGGAAACGGCCGAGAACGTCCTAGCTGCCGAGCAAGCAGACCTCATCTCGTTCGGAGTACCGTTCATTGCAAACCCAGACTTGGTGGCGCGCTACCGGACTGATGCCACTCTTAGTCAAGCTGAGCCCAGCACTTTCTACGGCGGTACGGACCACGGCTATATCGACTACCGCCCATCCGAGTGATCGTGAAGTGGTCAACTAACCCTGGTCACTACGTTAAGTTTTTCCTCGGCCTGAGTTGGGGCCAGTCCGTTGTTGAATTGGTGCGGTCTAATCCAGTGGTACCGATGCATCAGGTAATGACCGATGTCGCGGTGCGCTGCTTGAGCTGTCTCGTAGCCCACGGTCGGTATGGGTGAAATTCAATAGTCCAATAGCCTTGCTTGGAGTTACCTCTTTTTTGGCTTTTTAAACACCCCAGAAACAAGTCCGGAACTGAGTCTTTTCCTGTTTCGGAAAGAAAAGAAATTCCTTAGATTTCAACGGGTAGGACGCCAGATGCGAGTCTCGTTTCCCGCTCCAAGCATTAAAAAATGGATCTCTGAAAAGAGATCCATTTTTTTCGTCCAAAGAAAAGTCGTTCTCTGATTTTTGTCGCCGAGTTCTGAAAACACGCAGATCCAGTTTCGATGGGCGCGCTTTCATTGATATTTTGATTCAGGGCGGGCTGCGGCCCGTATCTGACCTGCTCAGTTGCACCCAGCCGGAGCGAGATCTGCGGCAGATCTCGCTCCGAAAGCTCACACCTTGACGTTACGCCCGGCTGGCAACGCCACGATCAATTCAATCAGCAAAATACCCGCCAGCAACAACACCGGAAGGTTCCAGTCTCCACTGTGTTGATAGAGCGCGCCGACCAACAGGGGGCCCGCGACGGCAATGAGGTCGCCCACGGTTTGCGCCATGGCTGAAATACGGGTGGCGGTGTCGATGCTGGCGGACTTTGCCACGAACAGGAACGTCCCCAGAGAAAGCCCGGCGCCTTGCCCGACGCCGAGTACCCCGACCCATACGATTGCGCTGTGTAAACCCGGGCTCACCCAACCCGCGAACACTGCAACCCAGACTTAACAGGATCAGCGCGAAAAACAGCGCACGCTCCTCGCCCAACCAGTGCCGTAACCTTACGCCGGCCATGGAGAACAGGCCCAGCAGTGCCAGGGGCAGGGTCGTCACCAGCAAGGTGGAGGTAAAGCCCAGTTGCAGGTTCTCCAGCAATGGGCCGACGGTTGTGAAGATCAATCGCAGGTTCAGCGACACCAGGATAAAACCGGCCCACAGCAGCCATGATTGCGCCGCGCTGGTATTGACGTGAGGCGAAACGGTTGAAGTCTCCATCACCCTTCAAGCTCCACCAGGACCAGGCTCTTGAGGTGGCCCGCACAAGCCTCCTGCAACGCCAGCGGTGCTTGGTCCAGGCCTTTGACCAAGGTGTGGGGGATACGAATGCCGCCGTCGCGCTGCCACAGCGCCAGTTGTCGTATCCAGGCGTCGAACATTTCTGGTGCTTCTTCGTCGGCACTGAAACCGCGTAGCGTCACCCCCCTGAGAATCAGGGGGAAGGTGTCCAGTTCGACCGGTGCCTTCAGGGTTGCGCTGTGGGGGTTGAGTTCCGCCGACACTGCTCCCAGCAGTACACAACGTGCACCGTGCCGGACCATCTCCAGGGCGGCCGCCAGTTGTTCACCGCCCACCATGTCGACGATAACGTCGATACCCTCTGGCGCCACGCGGGCCAGTTGCGCGCGGATCGGCTCACCTTCGCGCGTGACCACGGCGTCATAGCCCAGTTCGGCCTGCATCCACCGGGCTTTCTCCTGGTTGCTGGTGGTGCCGATGACCCGTGTAGCACCCAGTAGCCGGGCGATTTGTCCGGCCATGGAGCCAATGGCGCCGGCGCCGCTGGTGACGAAGACCGTATCGCCCGGACGAACGTGCACGGCCTTTACCAGCGCGGCGTAGGCCGTCCAGCCATGCCCGAGCCAGGCGGCAGGATCAACGACCGGGGCGTCGATGAGCGTGCATTGCCCGACCGGCAGCACCGCGTAGTCGCGCCACCCCAGGGGATGCATGACGAGGCTGCCGACACTCAGGCCGACCCCGGCACCGACTCGGGTCACCTCGCCAATGGCGCCATCGGCGAGGGTGTCGCCAGGTTTGAGGGGGGGAAAGGGAATGCCTTTGACCTCTTCGGCACCCGCTTCGGCCATCAAACGGGTCGAGATAGAGACACGAAACCAGCGGTTGCGCACCAGCACCTGCCCGGGGCCGGGTTCTGCAACCGCCGTTTCGACCACCGCGAAATGCTCGGCCTTGAGTTCCCGCGAGTGGTAACCGAGGAGTTTGACCTCCCGTGCTTTGAGTGTGTGTTCCGTCATGAATGGACTCCTGCGGTATTCATTTGATCGCTCCTGGGTCGGGCGTATGGAGGTGCTGTCGGTAACGGCTGGAAATTGACGAGGCGCCAAAGGCGCAAGGCGGGCACACATGGCTGATCGGCGCTCAACACCTGGCGTGGCCCGGCTTCAGTGGCCCGCTCGATGGGCGTCGGTTGAGCGAGGTGCTCCGCGCCCGGCGCCGGCAGGTTGCCGGCAGCAAACAAGGGCGGCACTACGACAACAGAGCCAAGCACCGTGTCAGGGAGATCATTCATGGGGTGGCCAGGGCCGAAAGAGGCGCTAATTAAGGTCGGGCCACTATAGAATCCCAATGCGAATAGATCTTTTTACAGGTTTAGGCGGTCCGGATTATCTGTTTGGCATTTCGCAGATATCCCGTCATTGGGGCAGCGCAACACAAGGAATGATGAGCATGAGCTATCGATTTTCCTCCACGGATAGGGCTGCACCTTCTCGCCTGGGGCAAACGCCTTGGCAGCGATCCCAGTTACCCGAAAGCCTGGGCACCTGCTTCACTGACTCTCTGACATTCGAGGATGGCCTGGCAGTGACCTACTCCCAGTTCAACCCGAACGTTGACCTGGTGGAGAGTGGGTCGTTTGAAGGGGAGCGTGCCCTGACGGTGGCGATCGCGCTGTCGGGACAGTCGAGCAGCACCGGCATGGACGGGCAGCGTTACGATTTCATCGGAGGCCACAGCACCGTCGCCACCTACGGCAACTTGCGCGGAGAGCGGTGTTATCCGGCCAAACAGGCGATCCGCCAGTTGCGCCTGGTGGCCAAGGCGCCGCTGCTGCAGCGGTACGGGTTGGAATACTTGCTCGAGGGCGGCGTCAAGGCGCTGTCGGCCAGCCGTTTATTCTGCGGCAGGCACGGCGCGGCCACACAAAGGCTGGCCAATTCATTGGTCCATTTGCACGACCAGGTTGGAGGTCTGCTCGATATCCACATTGCCGCGCTCGGGCTGTTGTCGGAGCAGATCCGACCGCTGGCGCCCGCGCCAACGTCCGTAGAGGACAGGGTCCGCTCAAAGGACCAGGATTTGATGCTGAGAGCGCGGGATATCCTGATCAGTCAGTTCGACCGGCAATTAACCGTGGGCTATTTATGCGCTGCGCTGAGCACCAATGAATTCAAGCTCAAGCAGGGGTTTCGCCAGGTGTTTGGCACCAGTCCTTACCGCATGCTGACGGATATCCGCATGGCGAAAGCCAGGGAGCTTCTGGAGTCAGGCATGTACGTGTCCACGGTGGCGTACAAGGTCGGGTTTCAACACCTTTCGAGCTTCAGCAGTGCCTTCGAAAAGTATTACGGGTGCACCCCCAAGTCATTGCGTCACGCCAAATGACACCGAAATGGCCACGGGGATTGCCAAAAACGCCAGGGGCACAGCGGCGATAAGCAACGATATGGAATCCAGGGCTTCACGTCCTGCATCAAGCCCCGTCAGCCGCCGTGCTGTATCTGCTCCAGTATCAGGCTGTCGGTGATGTTCATGTCGTCCAGCAACAGAAACATCTTGCTCAGCACCTCGGCCATTATCTTGTCGGTGTCGGCGAACGGCAGGTAGAACTCGGTGACGTTGCTGCTCGCGGGCACGATGCACAGGTAGTTGCCGGGTTCGATATGGATGACGGCACTGCCCAGATGAATGCGGTAGTTCGCACGCTGGCCGGTAATGTGCAGAAAGTGCCCGGCACATTCAACGTTTCGCAAGCCCAGCCCTTGGATCAACTCGCCGACCAGTTCGGCGCGTCGTTGCAGGGTTTCGTTGCTGGTGCTGTAGCCGTCTGCGGCGTGGGCCACGGAGACCAGTAGGTCGGCGTCACGCATGACTTCGGAGAACAGCAGCGGCGGTACGTGCTCAAGGGGGATGGCTTTCTGGTCGCGGTAGAACGCAATCGTGTCGAAGATAAAGTGCTCTGTTTCCGAGAGGTAATGGCCGGTTTCCAGAAAGTTGAACAGGGCGTAAATCCCGTGCTCTTTGCTCTCGTAATAGATGTCCTCGACGCTTGAGGTCGACCAGTTGCGGGCCTGCAGCAACCGCGCGGCGACGTTGCTTTTCAGGCGGTGGCCGGCAAATCGGTTGGACCACAGGCTGCTGTCTTTCTCGGCAGGGGTCAGCAGGTACAGCTCGCGAAAGGCCTGTTTGAACGGTTGCACGCGGCGATGGCTCACCACGTCTTTCTGCCAGGCCGAGAGTTGCCCTGCGCTAAACAGATGAAAGGGGTGAGCAATCCGCAGGGTTTTTGCCGCGGTGTGCTGGCGGCCTTCAAGGTCAGTCACCGTCAGCGTGGCGCTGTCGAGCCAGCCCAGGGCAGCGTCGTCGACCTGCACGATCAGTTGCTCCAGCAGCAGGCGCACCGCGGGCATGTTCAACAGTGGCTTCAGCTCGTCCAGGGCCAGGGTTTCGCCGCTGCTCATCATGGCTTCCAGGGTGCGGCAGAAGCGTGCGATCTGGTCCTTGAGCTGGGTCTGCTGGGCCTTGAGGGCGACGAAATCCGCGTGCTTGCGAATGGCCGGCGGTGCGGTTTTGAGCGTCTTACCGGCTTTGCGAATGTGCAAGGTGGGTGACAAACCGTCGATGACGAGCGTGACCTCGTAGCCATCGATGGTGGCGGCGGTCAGGGCGGATTCGGCGATCTGCGATTCCATGGCCCATTCCAGGCGCATCGCCGAGGGGTAGCCGGCGACCCGCGCCAGGTTTTCCAGCCCGGCCTGCACGGCGGCGTGGGAGTTGGCCTGACGCTCAGCGCCGTATTTACGCACCTCCTTGTGCAGTTTTTTCAGTGTCAGGTAACGCTGGCGTACGTCGTCCGCATCGGTGACAGGCAGCAGGCCATAGATGCGCATTGCCGCCTGGGCGTGGCGGGTCAGCTTCTTTTCCAGCGCCGGTCGACCGCGGCCCTGGTAGGCATCGAGCAGCACGCGCGTCTCGGGAAACGCCCAATGCGAGGGTTTGAGTGCCGCCAGGTACTGGCGCAAGTGCTCCGGGTCGGCCTCGGCCAGGGCCTTGTCCAGCAGGTAGCGGTCCACCACGCCCACGGTTTCATCCAGGGTATTGGGCAGGTCGCTGCCCCAGCCGGACTGAGGGGCCAGGGCAATGTTCAGGTATTCACGCTGGAAGGCCTGCAGGTCGCTCCAGCCGAGCGCGTCGAGCACCACTCGGCTGGCGTGTCCGGCGTAGGGCAGGGCGGTCAGCAGGGTATTTCTTGAAAAACCCCTCAGCGCCGCGAGCAGCTCAGGCGATTGCTCCCTGGGCAATTCCTGAAGCAATAGGAAGCGTTCGAGCACAGCGGCCGTATCGCCGAAGCGGTCGAAGAAGCCATCGGGGGTCATGCCCAGCCGTTCGACAACCGCCAGGGCCAGCAGCAACCAGCGGCTGTGATAGACCTCGACCGAACCCAGGGTGTCAGCCAGCCGCTCGGCGTTGTCGGGTAGCCCGGCCAGGGCGTTCTCGATATAACGCGCGGTGAAGTTGGCCAGTTCAGGAGGCACTGCGGCGGGTTCTTCTGTGTCGGGCTCATCGCTTTGCGACGACTCGTCATCGAGGTCTTGCTCTTGCGGGGCCTCGTCATCTGCATTGTCCTCGTCGAACGCTTCATCGGTGTACCGAGTCAGCTCCACATCATCGCTGCCCAATCCGACGGCGTCTGAGCAGAACATCATGGCGCGGCCCCAGGTCTCGACCGCCCGCACGAAGCGAGGGTAATCGAGGCGGCCCGCTGCCAGCAGGCCCAGAGCGATGCATTTGATATCCCGGTGCAGGTAGTGATACGGGTCGGCGACGGTGCGTTGTTCTCCATCAGGCGCTGAAGAGGGCTGGGTGCGGTTCCAGCTGCCGTCCAGCAACCATTCGGCGAAGCTCTGCCAGGCCGGGGTGGACGGGTAATTGCTCAGGCGATTGATGCAGGCTTGCACGTCCGGGAAGGCCCAGGCCTGGTCGGGGCTTCTTCGGTAATAAGCGGGGCCATCTTCGTCAGTGGGCATTGGATAGTCACTGTCCTCGAAGGCAAATTGCAGCATGTGCTGCAGTCGCGCGCAGATCTGCTGCATCGTGTAGGCATCCGGGTGAGCAGTGATCCACGCATCGCAGAGTTGATATTGCAGGCCATAACGTCGTTGATCGCGGTGGTCTTGCAGATCGTCCCAAACAGTGGGGAATACAAAACCATCCACCAGTGCCTTGGGCCCATCCTCGGGATGCTGCCTGACCCAGTCATCGGCTATGCGCAGAAGGTCGAGGTCTTCCCAGCTATCGATCTCGGATTCTTCATCGGTGCCGGGCTCGCGATAGGCATCCAGCGCTCTATCACAGAAGGTTCGCAGCGCAGCGAGGCGTGTGGCTTGTTCCGGCAGAGGACGGCGTGATGGCATGAGGGGATCCAAAGAAATGAGCGACGAGGGTCAACCGCCAATCAGCGGCACCAGGCGGATAAACGCGAGGGTGGAAGGGGGACTCAGTTCGATGGATTCATCGAGGCTTTGCAGCATGACGCCGTTGTGCAGAACGCGGAACGCGCGGGTTTCAAACCCCTTCAAGGCTCGCTCGACCTCAAACCCGACATCCAGCTCCGGAGGCGCGCTGGCCTGAGGCATGGCCACCGCGCCTTGACGGGCCTGCTGAAGAACGTCGCGCTCGCTGAGGTATTGGCGGTCGAGCACTTCACGCGCCGACAGGTGTTGCAGCCAGTGCTGGACCGACAGCGCGGCGATCTGTTGGGCCACGGTCAGGCGAATGAGCTCGGCGACCGTCAAGGTCGACGAGCTCGGTGTCAGGCTGACGGAGGGCAGCAAAGGCTCCTGGCGCGCGCCTTTGAGGCAATAGCTATGAACCACGAACTCCATGATGCATTCCTTGCAAGTCAGGCCAGCCGGGCGGATGGCGCCTTAGCATAGTCCTGTGGGCAATAAACGTCATCGCGCTTTATGGGGGAGCCGCTTGGGTCGGGAGCCGCGCGAAAGGCCCGGTGGGCCTGGGGCAGCGCGTTCAGGGTTCAGAAAAAATCAGCCATCGGCAGTGCGCTGTCCGTCGCAAACATGGACTCATAGATCGCTTCATGGGGGACGTCACGGGCCAACCAGGCGCTTGCGCTGTAGACCCGTGCCTTGTTGAAAAACCCCAGGTGCCTCTGGTCTCCGCGCTCGAACAATCTGAATTGCTGCTCTTCCATATCCGCGCAGAGTTCGTCGAACAGCGCGGGGTCTTTTTTCGCCAGCGCAATGACCAGCTCTGCCCGGTTGAGGCCGGCTTCGCTGGCTGCCCACAACACGATTCGAGTGGCCACCTGCCGATTTCTGCCGGGCAGGCCGGTGTCCAGTGCCTGTTGCACCTCGGGATAACGGCAGGCCAGGCGTGAAGGGATGCTCTTTTGCGGGGTCTGGCTCATCACGGGCTCCCGGAGGTTGTTTTCCGCGCTGGCGTTTTTCACCCTGACTAAGGCGCAGGTTGGCTGGTTGACGCTTGCTCAAGGGGGTGGCCGGCAAGCGTTTGCGCGGCGATGTAGCCAAAGGTCATGCCTGGGCCGAGGGTGATGCCACCGCTGGGGTAGTGGCCGTTCATGATGCTGTTCATGTCGTTGCCCACGGCAAACAGCCCCGGAATCGGCGCGCCGTGTGCGTCCAGGGCGCGGGCGCTGGCGTCGGTGTTCAGGCCGGCGAAGGTGCCGAGGCTGCCGGGCACCAGCTTCACGGCGTAGAACGGTGCTGTGCACAGGCCGCCCAGGGACGGGTTTGGCCCGTGCAGGACTTCGCCCTGGGCCTGGTTGTACAGCGACTCGCCACGCTGGAAGAGCGGGTCATGCCCCTGGGCCGCGCCGAGGTTGAAGGCGCTGACGGTGGCTTGCAGTTGCCGGGCATCGATGCCGCATTGGCGGGCCAGTTCGGCCAGGGTCTGGGCCTTGAACAGGTAGCCTGCGCGCACGTAGCGCGCGGTCGGAAATGGAAAGGGCCTGGACCAGCCCAGGCCGTAGCGGCGTTGGGCGCGGTGGTCGCAGATCAGCCAGGAGAGCGGGGTTTCTCCCGGCCCCGTGGCGGCAAACAGGGCGCACATGTAGTCGTGGTAGGAGTCGGCCTCGTTGACGAAGCGCCGGCCATCCTGGCGCACGGCGATAAACCCCGGTTTGGCGCGTTCCATCAGGTGCGCAAAACCACTGAAGCCGCCGTCTTCGCGGGGCACTTTCGACACCGGCGCCCAGGCGGCGGCATGGGCCAGGTCGGACACCACGCAGGCCCCGACGCGTTCGCCCAGGCGCAGGCCATCGCCAGTATTGCCCTTGGGGGCCGCGCTCAAATGCTCGCCGCCATTGACGGCATGCTGGAACAGGCGCGCGATGCGCTGTGGGTCGTGAGGAAAGCCCCCGCAGGCGAGCACCACGCCACGCCGGGCGCGGATCTCGACCCGGCGCCCGGCGGATTCGACGTGCGCCCCGACCACGCGCTCGCCGTCACGCAACAGTTCCCGCACCGGCGTATCAGCCAGCAGGCGCACCTTGCGATCCAGTGCGCTTTTGAGCAGGCGGGCCACCAGTGCATTGCCGTTGACCAGGTGCATGCCGCGACCATGGCGCAGCAGGTCGCGGGCGTGGCGCAGCAGGCGTTTGCTGGCGTAGAGCAATGAGGACGGCGACTGGCGGGCATTGAGCAAATGATTGAGGTCGGCACCGCCGGCGATGCCCATGCCGGCCAGGCTGATCAGGTCGAGGGGGCGGCGCAGGCGGTTGATCCAGGGCCCGAGACGGCGCCCGTCGAAGGGCTGGGCACAGACCGAGCGGCCACCTGCTGCGCAGCCTTGGCTGGCATGAAAATCAGGCATTTTGCTGCCGGAGAAAAACTGCACCTCGGTATGGCGTTGAAAAAACTCGACCATTTTCGGGCCCTGTTCGAGAAACGTCTCCACCCGAGGGTCGAGCACTGCGCTGCGCAGTTCATGCCGCAGGTAAATCCGCGCCTGCTCCAGGTCCTCGACGATACCCTCGGCGATGGCCAGGGGGTTGCGTGGAATCCACAGCCAACCGCCCGACCAGGCACTGGTGCCGCCGAACTGCGGCTCCTTCTCCACCAGCAGGACGTCGAGGCCCAGTTGCGCCGCGGTGACGGCCGTGGCCAGGCCAGAGGCGCCGGAGCCGACGACCAGAACATCACAAAACAGGGGGGCGCTGATGGACATAGGGATTACCGCGATAAGGACGATGAGGTTGGCCGCTGCCGATTGGAAGCGGCGCAACACGGCGACGGGGTTAGTTGAGTGGAGAGAAGTCGGTAGGGCGCAGCAGGCGTGATTCCAGGCTCACCACGGCGTTCAGCTCCTTGTTCAGCCGCGCGAATTCCTGCCAGCGCGGGTCGGCAGCCATGGCATTGCGACGGCTGATGCGTTCGTCAAGGCTGGCATAACCCCAGATGTGCACCACTTGATTGACTTCGCCGATTTCGGTGGTGAAGAAGCCGACGAGGTTGCCCAGGTGTTCCTGCTGCACCGCCAGGGCGTTGCTTTTGTACAGGGCCAGCCAGTCGCCGAGCTTTGTCGGGTTAAGGGTGTAGGTGCGCAGTTCGTAGTACATGCTGTTCTCCAGTGGGGGATGGTGATGCGGTGCGGTTGAGCCGGCGCGCGATATCGCTGGCGGCGAGGTAGCCGAAGGTAAGACCGGGGCCCAGGGTGATGCCCGGGCCAGGGTAGGTGCCGTCCATGATCGAGTTCATTTCGTTGCCGGCGGCGTAGAGCCCGGGGATCGGCGCATGGCTGCGATCCAGCACGTTGGCCTGGCCATTGGTGACCAGGCCGCGGGCGGAGCC
Source organism: Pseudomonas sp. CF161 (assembly GCF_000416215.1). NCBI lineage: Bacteria > Pseudomonadati > Pseudomonadota > Gammaproteobacteria > Pseudomonadales > Pseudomonadaceae > Pseudomonas > Pseudomonas sp. CF161. The sequence goes on along the minus strand of NZ_ATLP01000033.1, from coordinate 19,335 downwards.
CAGGTCGCCGGTAAACAGGCGCACGGCGTAGAACGGCGCCTTGCGCAGCGCTTTCAGGCAGGGGTTGGGCCGGTGCAGCGGGTCGCCCATGTAGCGGTTGTAGGCCGTGCTGCCCTTGCCGAACAGGTGGTCGACGCCTTGTTCGGCATCGGCGTTGTACTGCGCCAGGGTCTGCTCCAGCGACGCGGCGTCGATGCCGGCGGCAAGCGCCAGTTCGGCTAGGCTGTTGGCGCGCAACAGGTAGCCGGCCTTGATCAGCGCGCCGTTGTCGACCGGGCTCGGTCGCGCCAGGCCCAGGCCGTAGTTGTTCAGGGCTTCGCTGTCACAGATCAGCCAGCACGGCGCATTGGCGCCGCCCTGGGCGAACATCCCTTCGACGAAACGGTGGTAGGAATCGGATTCATTGACGAAGCGCCGTCCGGCACGATTGACCGCGATCACCCCGGGTTTGGCGCGGTCGGTGACCAGATGGGGAAAGCGCTCCACGCTGCCGTCGGCCTTGTGCAGGACCGAGACCGGGGCCCAGAAGAAATTCGCCGACAGGTGATCGCCGACGGCGGCGTTGATCGACGCCGCCAGGCGTTGCCCATCACCGACGTTGGCGGGCGGTGACATGCTCCAGTGCTCCGAGCCGGTGTCTGGCCGCTGTTGCGCCGCGTGGGCGCCTGCCGCAAAGCCGCCCATGGCCAGCACCACACCGCCACGAGCGAATACCGGACGGGTGACGGCGCCTCGGGAAATCTGCACCCCGCGGACCCGGCCATGCTCGACGATCAAGGCCTCGGGTGTCGCCTGCAGCCACAGCTCGACGCCATTGGCCAGGGCCGTGGTGGCCAGGCGCGCGATCAAGGCGTTGCCCACGGTCAGGCGCGTGCCGCGGGGATGGCTGAGGCGGTCGACGGCGTAGCGGCTCAGCAGTTTCAGGCAGTGCCAGAAGGATTTGGGCGAACGCTTGATGCTGAGGAAGTGCTGGATGTCGACACGATTGACCATCATGCCGCCGAACAGCAGCATGCCGTCCGGCGGTCGCTTCAGGTCCTTGAAATGCTCGCCGAGGCGTCGCCCGTCGTACTCGTCGATTTCCAGCGCCCGGCCGGTGAGGGTGCCACCGGGCAAGTCCGGGTAATAGTCGGGCGACAGCGGGCGCAGGCTGTATTTGAGTTCGCTGTGGGCTTCCAGGAAGCGCAGGGCTTCACGACCGTGCTCGATGAACGCGTCGATCAAGGGCGGGTTGTAGCCATCGCCGATCACCGCTTTCAGGTACTCGCGCATCTGCTCGGCGGCCAGGTGCTGCCCGGCGGCCCGGGCCTGATCGGTATCGTGCAGCCACACCGCGCCACCGGAAATCGCCGAGGTGCCGCCGAAGGCTTCGGTCTTTTCCACCAGCAGGACCTTGAGCCCGCGGCAACTGGCCGTCACCGCCGCGGCGAAACCGGCGGCGCCGCTGCCCAGGACAATCACGTCATAGGTCTGGCCGGCATCGGCCGAGGCCAGGGAAGTCGTAGTGTTCATGCTTGTCACCTGTTTGAGGACGTTGCCGGAGGGTCAGATTTCCAGCGGCGTCACGCCCATGAAGTGCCCCAGGTTGCCCAATTGCGCCAGGGCCATTTCCGCTCCGGTCTGGATCGGGCAGCCGAGGCGTCGGGCCAAGGCGAGAAAGGGCGTGACTGCCGGTGAGGTCACGACATCGGCCACCAGGGTGGTTGGTTTCAGGGTTGCCATCAGGGCGTCGGGCAACGGCATCGGGCCCTCATCGCTGGCGGCCCCCATGCCCACCGGCGAGGCGTTGACCACCAGGTCGAAGGGCTCGAGCGAGGCCGGGCGGGCGCTGATCGCGATAGCCGGGAAGGCACTGCGCAACAGCGTGCCGAGTGCCTCGACGCGTTCGTGGCTGATGTCGCTGATGACCAGGCGGCTGACCCCGGCCTGGCACAGTGCGTAAGCAATGGCGCTGCCCACGCCGCCCGTGCCGATCACCAGAGCCTGTTTGTCCTCGGGGTTGAACCCATGCTTGCGCGCGGCGTTGAGAAAGCCCTCGCCGTCGACGATATCGCCCACCAGTCGGCCGTCGGCCTCACGCCGGATCACATTGACCGAGCGCAGCGCCGTCGAGCGTTCACTGACGCTGTCCAGGCTCCCGGCCAACTGCTGTTTGTAAGGCACGGTCACCACGCATCCACGCAGGTTGTGCCAGCCGCGCAGGGTCTGGACGAAATCATCCAGGGCGGTTGGCGCCAGGTCGATGGCGATCATTGCGACGTTCTGCTGCTGGTCGGCGAACCAGCGATTGAAGTTTTCCGGCGACTTCACCTGGGCGATGGGTGAGCCGACGATGGCGACCAGTTCAGTTGAACCCTGGATCATGGGTAATCCCGCTTATTGGCTGTGTTGTGGGGCCAATACTGCAAGCGGGGTACAGGGCGGACAATCAAGCGCACCGGGGAATAGATTGATAATCGCAGCACCACTGCGATAATCGCAGTATTTGCCTTTCAAGGAACCGCACCGATGAAGCAACCCACCATCCACCAGCGGGATCTGATCGTCGGCCTGCAAAAGGGCTTGGCCCTGTTGCAGCTGTTTTCCCAGGAGCATCCGCGCTTGAGCGTGCCCGAGGTGGCGCGCATGGCCGAGATGACCCACAGCGCCGCCCGGCGCTTTTTGCTGACCTTGGTGCACGACGACTTTGCCCAGACCGATGGCCGCCATTATTGGTTGACCGCCAAAACCTTGCGCATCGGCCAGGCCTATGTCGATTCCGCGGTACTGCCGCGCATGCTGCGCCCGATTGTCGAGCAGGTGGCGCGGACCACCCAGGAGCATGTGTCGGTGGGCGTGCGTGATGGGGATGACATTGTGCACGTGGTGCGCAGCCGCTATAGCCACATCACCTCGATGTCGATCCGCCCCGGTTCACGGGTGCCGATGTATTGCACCGGCAGCGGCCGGCTATGGCTGGCAAGCCTTGCCCCGGAAGCGCTGACGGCTTACTTCGAGCGCAACCCGCCCCGGGCCATTACCCCCTACACGCTGACCGACGAAACCCTGATCCGCCGGGAAATCGCCCTGGCCGGCGAGCGCGGCTACGTGATGGTGGATCAGGAATATGAAGTGGGCATGCGCGTGCTGAGCGTGCCGCTGATCGATCGGGAAGGGCAGTTGCAGGCCACGCTGACCCTGACCACTCATGCCTCGCGCATGACCCTTGAGACCATTCGCGAGCGCTACCTGTCGGCGCTGTACGAAGGGCAGGCGCTGCTCAGGCCGATCATGACGCTCTGAGTCTCAACGGCAGGCCGTCTGGAACCTATTGAAAGGGCGCTGCTGGCTCAATAGTCATCATATGTCTGATGCAAATTTGACCTCCCCATAGCACTCTTCGTCGATTTATCCAGCGCGTTTCACTGCGCGGATGCCGATCCCTGACGCCTGAATTGGCTGAACAGCCCTTGTTTGCTAGGTTTGACGAATTTTATCGCCGCGCAGAAAACAGCTGTATTTGCCGATTGCGAAATCAAAAAATCACATGTCATACTACATCGTACAACAGCAGTGAGGCGCTGGAGGATCTTCCATGATCTTCAGCAAACCTCCAAAGAAGGCGGGTATTTCATGAGTTTTGAAAGTCAGCGCGTCAAGCAGATCTCTTCCTCTCCCAGCATGATCATCTCCATGCGTGCCAAAGAACTCGCCAGCCAGGGTCGCGACATTGTCGACATGAGCCTCGGCGAGCCGGACTTTGATACCCCGGCACATATCATTGACGCCGCCAGCCAGGCGATGCGTGACGGGCATACTCGCTACACCGCGCCCCAGGGAACTTTGGCGTTGCGCCAGGCGATTGTCGGCAAGTTCCAGCGCGAAAACGGCCTGAGTTTCAGCGTCGACGAAATCACCGTCGGCAACGGCGCCAAGCAGGTGATTTTCAATACCTTCATGGCGACCCTGGAAGCCGGTGATGAGGTGATCATCCCCGCGCCGTACTGGGTTTCCTATTCCGACATCGTCACCCTCAACGGTGGCAGCCCGCGAGTGATCGCCTGTGGCATCGAGGTCGGTTTCAAGCTGACCGCCGAGGCGCTGCAAGCCGCCCTGACCGAGAAAAGCCGCTGGCTGATTCTCAATTCACCGTCTAATCCGAGTGGTGCCATTTACTCCCAGGCTGAACTGCAGGCACTGGGCAAGGTGCTCGAAGACTTCCCCAACGTGCTGGTGATGTCCGACGAAATCTACGAACACGTATTGCTCGCCGACCAGCCGTTTGTCTCCTTCGGCAACGCCTGTCCCCAGCTGCGTGAGCGCACGCTGTTGATCAATGGCGTGGCCAAGGCCTATGCCATGACCGGCTGGCGTATCGGTTATGCCGCCGGCCCCAAGGCGCTTATCGCGGCAATCAGCAAGATCCAGTCCCAGAGCACGTCGGGCGCCAGCGCGATTTCCCAGGAAGCCTCGCGCGCCGCACTCGAGGGGCCGCAGGCATTCGTGAAAAGTTGCGCCGCCGAGTACGCCGAGCGCGGCCGCTTGCTGGTCGAGGGCCTGAGCCAATGCGCGGGCTTGCGCCTGAGCGCGCCGGCGGGGGCTTTTTATGCCTTCCCCGAGTGCAGCCAGTTGTTGGGGCGCACCGCGCCTGACGGTCAAGTGATCAGCGATGACGTCGAGTTGTCGGCCTACCTGCTCAATCACGCCGGTGTGGCGGTCGTTCCGGGCCTGGCGTTCGGGCTGCCGGGTTACTTCCGGCTGTCGTTCGCCACGTCTCGCGAAAACCTACAAAAAGCGCTCGTTCGTATCCGCGAGGCGCTCGCAGCCCTGCGCTGAAGCCCTCGCTCTTTTGCTGTGCCAAAGCTGCCAAAACAATAGTCGGAGATCCCCATGCTCGATAAAAAGAAACAGCTGCTTGCCCTCGTCGTGACTGCCTGCCTCAGCGCCGGCGCTGCCCAGGCAGACGACCTCACCGGGACCCTGAAGAAGATCAAGGAGTCGGGCACTGTCACCCTTGGCTATCGCGATGCATCGCTTCCGTTTTCCTACCTCAACGATGCCCAGCAGCCTATCGGCTACAGCATCGAGCTGTGCCAGAAGATCGTTGATCAGATCAAGGTCAAGGTCGGCGAGCCCGGCTTGAAGACCGAGTACGTCTCGGTGGTCGCAGCCACCCGTACACCGTTGCTGATCAACGGCACCATCGACCTGGAATGCGGCGTTACCACCAACACGGTGGAGCGCCAGAAACAGATCGGCTTCCTGCTCACCAGCTACGTCGCCAGCGCCAAGTACGCGGTCAAGAAAACCTCGGGCATCAACAGCATTGCTGATCTCAAGGGCAAGTCGGTGGTGGTGATCACCGGTGGCAGCGGTGAGTGGATCACCAAGAAAATCGACCGCGAACAGCAACTGGGCTTGAAGATCCTCAACGCCAAAGATGGCGGTGAAGCCTTCCTGATGCTCGAGACCGGCCGTGCCGTGGCCTACATCAACGACGATGTGCAGTTGATGGCGACCATTGCGCAAAGCCGCAGCCCGGATGCCTACACCTTGCTGGCCGAACCCATGTCCGCTGAACCCTACGCCATCGGCATCCGCAAGAACGACCCGCAGTTCAAGACCTTCGCTGACGACGTATTGCGCAACCTCTACAGCAGCGGCGTGATCGATACCCAATACCCGAAATGGTTCCAGCAGCCGATTCCGCCGAAGAACGCTGTGATCAACCTGCCCATGAGCGACGCGCTGAAAGAAGCCATCGCCCACCCGAACGATACTGGCGTCTGATGCCACCCTGTGGGTCGAGTGAACACGGATCTGTGAGTCGCTAGTGTGCTGGTCATGAACGTCAAGGATGACGCGTGCGGTGTGGATGCACGTTGCAATGGAAGGTGCTTCGCGAGCCAGCAAACGGCTGCGCCTGTGCATACGTCCCGTTCCTCGACCTGCCGGCCTCTGCGAATGCTGAGTTCCGCTTTCTCTCAAAGGTTGGTGTTTCATGGATTACAACTGGAATTGGAGCGTGTTCTGGGACTATGCGCCCGGAGAATCGTCTTCCTATCTGCATTGGCTGGTCACGGGCACCAGCTGGACTCTGGCGACAACCCTCGTCGCATTCATCCTGGCCTTTCTGATCGGTGGCCTGGTTGGCACCCTGCGTACCAGCAGCCTTCGACCGCTGGTGTGGCTGGGTAACCTCTACACCGAAGTGTTCCGCAATATCCCCTTGCTGGTGCAGATGTTCATCTGCTTCTTCGTGATCCCCGAGCTGTTGCCGGTGTCGATGGGGGACTATCTCAAGCAGGACTTGCCCTATCCCTCGTTCTTCAGCGCGGTCGTGGCGCTGACCCTCTTTACCTCGGCCAAGCTGTCGGAGCTGTTCAAGGCTGGCATCGAATCGGTTGCCGCCGGGCAGCGCGGCGCGGCGTTGGCGCTGGGCCTGCGTCCGAGCCAGATGTACCTGCAGGTACTGTTGCCCCAGGCATTGCGCGTGGTGTTCCCACCGCTGACGTCCGAGGCGCTGAACACCCTGAAAAATTCATCGGTGGCCCTGACCATTGGCTTGATGGAATTGACCGCCCAGGCGCGAAACGTCAGCGAATACTCGTTCAATACCTTTGAGGCGTTCACCGCCGCAACCTTGATCTACGTGGTCATTTCGTTGCTGGTGACCTTTGTCATGGGTCATATCGAACGCTCCCTGACCCTTCGCGGCGCGACGAGGTAGTTATGTTTGAACTCGATCCAAGCGTAATCGTGCGGGCTATGCCGGCGCTGTGGAATGGCCTGAAGTTCACCCTGCTGCTGACGCTGGTGGCGATGTCCGTCGGTATCCTGGCCGGCACCTTGCTGGCGCTGATGCGACTCTCGCAGAACCGCGTCATGCGCGGGTTTGCCCTGGGCTATGTGACGGTGATGCGCAGCATTCCGTTGGTGCTGGTGATTTTCTGGTTCTACTTTCTGATGCCGCTGCTGCTGCAAATGGCCTTCGGCACCGAGAGGCCGGTGCAGATCGGTCCGGTGGTCACCGCCTTCGTGACGTTCTGCATGTTCGAGGCGGCGTACTACAGCGAGATCATTCGCGGCGGCATCCAGAGCGTCAGTGGCGGCCAGAGACAGGCCGCAGCGGCCCTGGGCATGCGCCCGGCACAATCCATGTTCTACGTGATCCTGCCCCAGGCGATGCGGCGCATGACGCCGTTGCTGCTGACCCAGACCATCATTCTGTTCCAGGACACCTCACTGGTGTACGTGCTTTCCATCGCCGACTTCACCGGTGCTGCGAGCAAGTTCGCCCAGCGTGACGGGCGCCTGGTAGAGCTGTACCTGTTCGTGGCCCTGGTCTACCTGGTGATCTGCTATCTGCTGTCCAGCCTGACCAAGCGCCTGAAAAGAAATATAGGGAGAACCGCATGATCCAGATGAAAAACCTGAGCAAGTGGTATGGCAACTTTCAGGTTCTGAACAACTGCACCACCCAGCTCTCGCGGGGTGAGGTGATGGTGGTGTGCGGACCTTCCGGTTCGGGCAAGAGCACGTTGATCAAATGCGTCAATGGCCTGGAGCCGGTGCAGAAGGGCGAGATTTTCATCGATAACCAGCCCGTCACCGGCAAAGGGGTCGACCTGCCCAAGCTGCGTGCTCGGGTGGGCATGGTGTTCCAGCATTTCGAGCTGTTTCCGCACCTGAGCATCATCGAAAACCTCAACCTGGCGCAGATCAAGGTCCTGGGCCGCGACCGCGACACGGCCACCGAAAAAGGCATGCAATTGCTGGATCGCGTCGGCCTCAAGAGCCACGCCCACAAGTACCCGATCCAGTTGTCCGGCGGTCAGCAGCAGCGGGTAGCCATCGCTCGTGCCCTGGCCATGGACCCGATCGCGATGCTCTTCGACGAACCAACCTCGGCCCTCGACCCGGAGATGGTCAATGAAGTGCTGGACGTCATGGTTCAGCTGGCAAGTGAAGGCATGACCATGATGTGCGTCACCCACGAAATGGGCTTCGCGCGCAAAGTGGCTGATCGCATCGTGTTTATGGACGGCGGAGAAATCATCGAGGACGTGAAGTCCGAAGAGTTCTTCGGTGCGCCACGCTCGGATCGGGCGCGCAGCTTCCTGTCGAAAATCCTGCAGCATTAACCACAGACCAAAGCACGCCTGGCCGCCATGCTGCGCAACCAACGCCCGATGCCTTGCATTGGGCGTTTTTGCATCATGGGTCGCGGTTTTGGTCAGTGGAGGTTTGGGTGATGTCTCTGCTACCGCGCAAGAGGTTTGCATTGCTGTGACCGCCATGATTTCCTGCGCGGGAATCCTGCGCTCTGGTGACCTTGCATGACTGATTTCAAGCTTGATCGGATGGATACACGAATAATCACTGTGCTGCGCAAGGAGGGTCGAATCAGCCATCAGCAACTCTCCACCCAGGTGGGGCTGTCACCGTCTCAGTGTCAGCGACGGGTGAAAAGGCTCGAAGACGAAGGCGTGATCCGTGGTTATTCAGCGGACATTGATGAAAACAAGCTCGGCAACGATGTCAACGCCTGGGTGCTGGTGACCTTGCAGCGAAACCAGCCAGGCGCCCGCGAGCGTGTTGCCCTGTTGCTGCAGAACCGACCGTGGGTGCGCCTGGCGACAGGCATCACCGGGGATGTCGATTTCATGCTGCGCGTGGTGGCGCCGCGCATGGCCGACTTCACCCGGATTCTGGTCGATGAGCTGAGCAGCCACCCTGATATCAGCAGCACGCAGTCATTTATCTGCCTGGATGAGCTGGTCGGTGATCGCTCGTGAAGTCCGCATGGGCCCGGGCGCGGCGGTACCCATGCGTGGTGGCGGTGAGCTTAGAGCGACTCGTCCAGCGCCCGTATCAGTTGTTGCACGTCCTCCGGGGAGGTGTAGTGAACACATGAAAGACGGAGTACGCCTTCCTCGGGATTGATCCCGAGCGCTTCCAGCAGGCGCACGGCATAGAAATGGCCAGCGCCCGCGATGATGCCCTTGCCGGCAAGGCGCTCGCAGACGTCGCGAGGCGTGGCATTCATGGTTTGCAGTGATACGGTCGCGGCTTTTTTCTGGGCGTCGGTGGGGCCCAGTAGCCGCATCCGCGGATCCTTGGCACAGAACGCCAGCAGTGGGCTCAGCAGCCCGACTTCGGCCTGCTTGAACAGCCCCCTGAGGTTTGCAGCGCGCTGGCTGTTGTCGGCCTCGGGAAAATGGTGAGCGTGCACGCTGTCAAAATAGGCCGTGACGCCGTTGACCGCGGCGACCTGGGCATGGTCAGGGCCGGCCGGGACAAACCACTTGGCCAGGTGGGCAGCGTTGAAGTAGTGCGCCTGGTTGCCGAGAAAATCCATCAGCGGCCGGCGAATGACCATCGCGCCCAGGTGCGGGCCAAAGGTCTTGTACAGCGAGAACAGGTAGATATCCGCGCCGAGCTCGGCCACATCCGGCAAGCCATGGCCGGCATAAGAGACACCGTCGACAACGGCTACGGCGCCGGCCCCATGGACGATTTCGCAGATCTCGCGGACCGGGTTGATCTCACCCAGGATGTTTGAACAGTGGGTGAAGGCCACCACCTTGGTGCGTGGGGTCAGCAGTTCTACAAGGGCCGCTGTATCCAGGGAGCCGGTGGTCGCGTTGACCTGCCATTCCTTGATGACGATGCCGCGCTTGGCCAACCGTCGCCACACGCCATTGTTGGCCTCGTGGTCCTGGTTGGTGACGATCAGTTCATCGCCCGCTTCGAGCCGATTGGCAAAGGCCTCTGCCAGCACATAGAGGTTCTGTGAGGTGGAGGGGCCCAGGTGCACCTCCTCGGGGGCGACGTTGAGGTAGCTGGCCATTTCGCGATGAGCACGGTCCATCTCCTCGCCACCCCGGCGAGAGGCGGGGTGCACACCGTAGGGTTGCATCTTGTTCTGACGGTAAAAACGATTGAGGCGATCAATGACTTCCTGACAGGCATAGGAGCCGCCAGCGTTATCAAAAAATGCCTGGCCTTCGAGCGAGGGCTCGGCAAAGGCCGGGAAATGGCTGCGGATGAACGGCAAATCGAGAGTGGGCATAAACAAGACTCCGGCATCGCTAGGGGGAATTTGACACGCCCTATGCTAAAGGCTGACCCATGCATAAGGGCCGCATAAACAGGGCGGGCGAAACCTGTAAATGCAGGAATCGCGCGTCATAGTCCTGTTAAATGATTGGAATCCGTCATGACCACCGGTGGTAATCGCTCAAGCATCGATTGAGATCGCTGAGAGCCTGCCCGACCTTACTTCGATTACTCCTCCGGTAACCCCGGCCGTACCTCCGGCAGGCTGCGCAACACCGCCCGCACCGGGCTTGCGTCCAGGGCCATGAACTTGAGGGGCAGGGCGATCAGTTCGTAGTCCCCGGCCGGCACCTCATCCAGCACCAGCCCTTCGAGGATGGCCATGCCATGGCGCTCGATAGCGTGGTGTGCGTCCAGAGTCTTGGATTGTTGCGGGTCCACCGAGGGCGTGTCGATGCCCACCAGCCGCACTCCGTGCCGCGCCAGCAAGTGCAGGGTGGCCACGGCGATTGCGCTGGAGTCCGGGTCCCAGATGCAAGGGTCGCTGCGGCGATAAGTGCGCAGCAGGATGCGTTCCGGCGCCCCGGCCAGGTGCGGCGCCACCTGCTCCGGCTGGACCAGGGCGCCGCTGTCGAAGCAATGGATCACCCGGCAGGTTCCCAGGTAGGGCTCAAGGGGCACCGCGCCAATGGCGGCGCCGCTGCTGCTGTAGTGCAGCGGGGCATCGGCATGGGCCCCGGTGTGGGGCGAGAGGGTGATTTTGCCGACGTTCACCGGGCACTGCTGATCCAGCACCCAGACGGCTTCCTGGTGGTAGCGGGTGTCCCCCGGCCAGGTGGCGAGGGTGCTGCAGATCGGTGGGCTGATGTCGAACAGTTTGCGTGCGGGCACGTGGCAGGTTCCTTCACAGTCAGCAACGGCGGCCCTGGGCCAGGTCGCTCAGGGGCGGCAGGCAGCGGGTCACTTCGTGCTCCACGGCATCCAGGTTGATCGAGGTCAGGTCGGTGTGGTTGGCCACGGCGAATTTCAGCAGCTGCTCCTGGATCTGCCCGCGAGCCAGGGCCTGGGCATAGGGCAGGCGGCTGAAGGTGACCATGCTGTAGCGCGGGATGAAACGCGTGGGTTGGCGCTGGGCCATGATTTTTCCCAGTTCGCGCTCCAGCAGGTAACTGGCGCTGGCCACCTTGCTGCTCATTTCCACGTAGTTCTCCAGGGCCATGGCCTGGATCGCCAGGGCGTCGGGCTGGCGTTGCGCGGTGAATGCCGCAAGGGCGCTGGCGGTATCGCCGGGCTGTTGCAACTGCTCGGCCAGGGCCACCGCATCTTCCAGGGCGCAGTTCATGCCCTGGCCGTGGAACGGCACCATGGGGTGGGCGGCATCCCCCAGCAGCACGGCCTGGCCACCGACATGCCAGGTGTCGAGGCGCAGGGTCGCGAGCTTGCCGGTGGGGTGATTGTCGAAGTCCTGTTCCAGGCTGCCCAGCATCGGCGACAGCCCGGGAAACTCGCGGTCGAAAAAGGCCCGGGCGGCGTGTCCATCGACCAGTTGGGCGAAGCAGGGGCTGGCGGGTTGGGTTGCCGGGCTCTGATGGTGCAGGAACAGGGTGACGGTGAAGCTGCGGTCCAGGTTCGGCAGGGCGATGCACATGTAGTCGCCGCAAGGCCAGATGTGCAGGGCGTTGGGCTCCAGGCCGAAGTGCGCGCTGGCCTGGGGGGTGATCTGCAATTCCTTGTAGCCGTGGGGCTGGGTTTCCAGTTGCGGGCCCAGGTCGACGACCTCGGCCATGGCCTGGCGCACCGCCGAGTTGCAGCCGTCGGCGCCGATCAGCAACTGGAAGCGGCTGCCCAGGTGAGCCCCCGAGGCGTTGCTGAAGGTCAGGCGCTGGCGCGGGAAGTCGACGCTGTGGAGCCCCAGGTTGAAATGGATTTTCGCCCCGGCCGCTTCGGCGCCGTCGAGCAGAATCTGGTTCAGACGATCACGGTTGATCGACCAGATCACCTCGCTGTCATCGCGTCCGTACGGTTGCAGGCTGGGGGCCGTGCCGGGGACGTGCACCATGCGCCCGCGCATCATCACCGCTTCGGCCAGCACCTCGGGTTCGAGCCCGGCCAGGCGCAAGGCATGGGCGCCGCGTTCGGCCAGGGCCAGGTTGATGGAGCGGCCGCGGGTCCCGGTTTCGATGCGCGGATCGGGGCGCTGTTCGAACAGGCTGACACGCCAGCCCTGACGGGCCAGCAGGCGGGCGATAAGGGCTCCGGCCAGGCCGGCGCCGATGATGGTGACTTGACGAACATTGTCTGTAGCGGTCATGGCGAATTCTCTTGGGGTGGTGCCCGGTTCGCAGCGGCAGCGGGCTTGATAAGGCGTCGGCTAAAGGCTTGAGCGCAGGCTCCAGAGTTCAGGGAACAGCACGGTGCCGAGCATCTTGCGCAGGTACTCGACGCCTTCCGTGCCGCCGGTGCCTTTCTTGAAGCCGATCACCCGCTCGACCACGGTGACGTGGCGAAAGCGCCATTGGCGAAACGCGTCCTCGATGTCCATGAGCTTTTCTCCCAACTGGTACAGGTCCCAGTAGCGCTCCGGTTGTTGGTAGACCTGGACCCAGGCGGCCTCCACCGACGCATCGCTGCGGGTCGGTTCGCTGGGGTCGGCGTCCAGGCGCAGGGCGGCAATGGGCAAGCCCTGGCGGGCCATCTGCTGGATGATCGCGTCGTACAGGGAAGGGCTGTGCAGGCAGCGTTCGAGGTTGCGGGCGATCTGCGGCGTGTGCTGATGCGGCAGGAGCATGGCGCGGTTCTTGTTGCCGAACATGAACTCGATCTCGCGGTACTGGTAGGACTGGAAGCCCGAGGCTTGCCCCAGGTCCGAGCGAAAACTGATGAACTCCATGGGGCTCAGGGTCGCCAGGATCGACCAGGAGCTGACCATCTGCTCCATGATCCGCAGGACCCTGGCCAGCACCCGGTGACTGCCCCCCAGTTGGCCCTGGTCGATCAACTGGCGGGCGTGACGCAGCTCATGCAACAGCAGCTTCATCCAGAGTTCCGATGCCTGGTGCTGGATGATGAACAGCATTTCATTGTGTTGCTGGGAGCGTGGCGCTTGTGCATCCAGCACCTTATCCAGCCCCAGGTAATCGCCGTAACTCATGCTCTCGGCGAAATCCAGTTGGGCGTCATGCCATTGTTGGGGTGGTGCGGAGTGCATATAGGGGCAAGGGCACATCGGTCATTCCTCGCTCGGGGCGTTAAAAGCAGCCACCGGCGACGGCAGGCAGGATGGTGATCTGGTCCTGCTGCGTCACGGCGCTGTCGAGGCTCTGCAAGAAGCGGATGTCATCGTCGTTGACATAGATATTGATGAATTTATGAACCTCGCCGCCGTCGATCAGGCGAGCCGCAAGGCCCGGGTACTGCTGCTCGAGCGCGTCGATCACGTGCCTGACCGTTTGCCCCTGGGCCTCCACGGTTTTCTGGTTGGCGGTCAGGTGGCGCATCAGGGTGGGAACAATGATCTTCATGGGGTGGCACTCCGTAGGGGGTTAATCGGGCAGGTTCAGTGCAGGTGCGGGCCGCGCATCGATACGCACGTCCTCTTCGCTGACACAGTCCTGGACAATGCGAAAGCTGCGCAGCGGCGGGTCGTAATCCGCCGTGCTGACAATCAGGTAATGGGCGTTGGCGTCGGTGGCGAACGCGATGTCGGTGGCGCTGGGGAAGGCCCGCGATGCGGTGTGGGAGTGGTAGAACACCCGGGGTTCTTCATCCCGGGCGTCCATCTCGCGCCAGACCTGGAGTTGCTGGCGCGGGTCGAACTCGAAATACACCTCGGAACGGGCACGGTTGACCATCGGGATCAGCCGCGTGGCGCGCTCGCTGCCGACGGCTGCGGCGATGATTCCGCAGCATTCGATGGGGTGCGCCTGGCGCGCCTGGTCGAAAATGGCGCTGACGATGTCGTGGCTCAGCAGCAACATAAAGGGCTACTCATCAGGGTCGGGGTCGGGGGTGCGATCAATAGGCCGGCAGCGTCGGCGCATAGGCCGCGGCCCAGGCCAGGACCCCGCCTTCGAGGTTGCGCACGTTGTCGAAGCCTTGCTCGGTCAGGGCCTGGACCACCGTCCTGGAGCGGCTGCCGGCCTTGCAATAGACGACGATCTCGGCGTCCCGCGAGAGCTGCGCGTTATGCGCGCCGCTGAGCACCTGCTGCATCGGCATGAGCTGCGCCTGGGGGATGTGCAGGATGTCCCATTCGTTCTTTTCCCGGACATCGATCACCTGCAGCGGCTGCCCGCCCAGGCGCAGGGCTTGCAGGGCGTGGGCATCCAGGCTGGGCACGCTGCCCAGGCCGCACAGTTGCTGGTAGTCCTGCAGCGCGGTGATCGGCTGGCGCTTGAGCGACGGGCGCAAGGGCAGGAAGCGGTAGCTCATTTCCAGGGCGTCATACACCGCCAGGCGCCCCAGCAGCGGGGTGCCGATGCCGGTGATCAGCTTGATGGCCTCGGTGGCCATGATTGCCCCGATGGAGGCGCAGAGCACCCCGAGCACGCCGCCTTCGGAACAGGATGGCGCCAGGTGCATCGGCGGTGGTTCGGGGTACAGGTCGCGGTAGTTGATCCCGCCGCCGGGTGCCTGTTCCCAGAACACCGAGGCCTGGCCTTCGAAGCGGTAGATCGAGCCCCAGACATAGGGCTTGCCCGCCAACACGCAAGCGTCGTTGACCAGGTAGCGGGTGGCGAAGTTATCGGTGCCGTCGAGCATCAGGTCATAGTCTGCAAACAGCGCCACGGCGTTGTCGTTGTCCAGGCGTTGCTGGTGCAGGTTGATCTGGATATGGGGGTTCAGCGCCTGCAGGGTGCGCTTGGCACTTTCGGTCTTGAGTTGGCCGACTTCCGCGAGGCGATGAATCACTTGCCGCTGCAGGTTGGACTCGTCCACCACATCAAAGTCGATGATGCCCAGGGTGCCGACGCCGGCCGCCGCCAGGTACAACAGCGTGGGCGAACCCAGCCCGCCGGCACCAATCACCAGGACCCGGCTGTGCTTCAAGCGTTGTTGCCCTTGCAGGCCGATTTCGGGCAATAACAGATGCCGGCTATAACGGCTTATTTCACTGGCGCTCAATGTGGCGTCAGCCTCTACCAGGGGGGGAAGTTGCATGGTTGTTCCTGTCTTGAATGAAATTCTGGATGAACGAAGCCCGCACCTCGATCAGCAGGTGATGCAGGCGTTGAAGGTTGTACTGCCGTTGAAGGTTGTAGCGCCGTTGCAGTCTTCTAGTGGCCAAGCCCGGGTCGGCCCCTCGAGGTGCCCATGCCCGCCGGTGGTTTAAATCGGATAGAAGAAACCGTGGAAGTTGGCGCACACGGTTTGGCTCATGACGGACTTGAAGACGTCCATTTCATCCCGGGTGCCCACGGTGACGCGTACCCACTCCGGGGCTTCGGGCCAGGCACGGCCGATGTGCACGCCGTGGTCCGCGAGGACCTGAATGACCTGGGGGGCCCGGTCCCCGACCTTCATCATGAAACAGCTCGATTGCGAGGCCGTGCAGGGAATGTCCCGGGATTGCAGCCAGTCGATGGTTTCCTGCCGGGCCCGGGCGATTTCGAGCTTGCGTTGTGCCACCTGAGCGCTCTGGCCGAGGCTGGCCAGGGCGGCCTGGGCCGCGGTGATCGAGACGTCGTCGGCGGGCAGGGTGGTGATGCGCTGCAAGGTCTGGGGCTGGGCCATCGCCATGCCGACCCGCAGGCCGGCCAGGCCGTAGATCTTGGAAAAGGTGCGGAGCACGATCAGGTCGGGGCGTTGCTCGATCCAGGGCAGCATCGAGCGTTCATCGCAAAATTGCAGGTACGCCTCGTCCACCAGCAACACCGCGTCCCTGGGTTTTTCCGCCAGGGCCTGGAGGATGGCCTTATGGGGCGTGAGGGTGCCGGTGGGGTTGTTCGGGTTGCACAGGTAGATCAGGCCGGCGTCTTCGATCGCGCACATGCGCTGCAGGTCGTGGGCGCCGTTTTTACCCAGGGCCACCTTGTGCACCTCGGCCCCGGCGCGCCGCGCGGCCAGCTCGCAGATCGGGTAGCCCGGGGTGGCCATGACCAGGGATTTGCCCGGCCCGGTAAAGGTCGCGGCGGCATAGTGCAGGGCCCGGTTGGAGCCCGGGTGCAGGGTCAGGTGGTCCCGGGGCACCGCCAGTTCCTGCGCCAGGGCCTGGTGCAGTTGATCGATCGCAGCGAAGCCGTAGCGCCCGCAATCCGGCAGGCTGTCGCGGGCCGCTTCCAGGGCCGGCGGCATGGGGCCGAAGGGGGATTCGTTGAAGTTCAGGTACACCGCGCGGCGGTGCTTCTCGCTCGCCCCCTGGCCGCCACTGCTGGCACTGGCGCCTGGGGTCTGGGGCGTGAAGAGGTTGCTGTTTCTGAAGAAGTTGGAGAATTTCATCTCGGTCAAAAGTCCTGGAGAGTAGGGGACGTGCGCAAGCTCGGGGAGCCGACAGCGAGGTTGGCGTGGGCGCAGGTTGCGGGCTGCAGTGGCCGTGGGGCGAACAGCCGGCCGCGACGGTTGGCCGGGTGTCTTCCGGCATCTGCCAGGTATTGATAGAGGGCGCGCCTGCGGCGGGTGCAGGCATGCCAGGTCAACGGCTTGGGGCTGCAGCAGGGGCGGTGGGCTGGGGCAACCGCTCGGTGCGAATTCCTTTTTAGCATCACTGTGATCTCGAGTTGTCTCGTCGGGATTGGCCACACGTTAGAACCATTCTCAGGGGGGTGGAATAGTCCGCGCCGGAACCCATAGGAAATTCGTCGGACGGCATATTAATAAGAATGATTATCATTTTTTGCCGCTGTTACCATTTTTGCCATTGAACCAATGAGCACATTTTGGAGCGCATCAAATGAATGTCAGTCAGCCCGGGATCGGTCGCTGTGCCTGGGGAAAAAGCACGCCGTTGTGGGCCGCGCTGATGGTCGCGGCCGCGGCTCCAGCCCAAGCGCTGGAAGAGTTGCCGGCGATCACCGTGACCGCCAACGCCTTGTCCCAGAGCGCCGAGTCGGTGCCGGCGGCGATGAGTGTGTTCGACGGCCAGACCCTGGAACGCGAGCATGTGCAGGACCTGCCGGCGTTGTTGCGGCGGGTGCCGGGTTTTGGTTTCCAGCCCTTCGGCCAGTCGGCGATCCAGCCGCCGGTGGTGCGTGGCATCAGCTCCAACTTCGCCTCTTATTCATCCTCGGCGCTGATGATGGTGGACGGCGTGCCGACCTTCATGGCCCAGGGGTTCGACCACGACATGCTGGGGATCGAGCGGGTCGAGGTACTGCGTGGGCCACAGTCGGCGCTGTATGGACGCAATGCTGAAGCCGGGGTGGTGAACATCTATACCCGCGCCCCGGACAACACCCCGCACGCCCGGCTTTCCACTGAGCTGGGCAGCCGCGACAAGCGCGTGGCGCGGGCCGACCTCAGCGGGCCGCTGGTGGAAGACCGCTTGTACCTCGGGGTCACTGGCAACTGGAGCGAGCAGGACGGCTATATCGATGACCGCTACCACGGCGGCGAGGCCGACGACCGCAGGAAGCACGGGGGCCGCATGGCCTTGCGCTGGACCCCGGACGACAGCTCCGAAGCCATCCTGCGTTATTCGCGCCAGGACTATGACGACGGTGCGGCCCAGTGGGGCGCATCCGGCACCCCCCGGGCCCGGGTCAGCTCCGGCGTGCGCGGCTGGGATCACTCCAGTGCCCGCAGCATCTCCCTGGACCTGAGCACCGAGCTGGCCTCGGGCCTGAAGCTGCGCTCGGTGACCGGCAACAGCGACTTCTACGACCGGGTCTTGCAGGACACCGACTTCCGGCCCGCCGACTCCCTGCACATCGGCCGCGACAACCACTTCAATACCCTGTCCCAGCAGTTCACCGTGGAAGGCACCCTGGGCGATAGCCAGTGGGTCACGGGCATGTATTTCGATCGCGACCGGCACGACCTGGGCGGGGAGCAGAAGACCCCAATGCGCCTGCTGCCCTACAGCTCGAAGCTGGAAGGGCACAGCGCCGCGTTGTTCAGCCACTGGATGATTCCGGTGGCCGAGCGCTGGACCTTGACCCTGGGCGGCCGCGCCGAGCGCGACTTTGTGCGCTTCACCCCGGAGGGCGGCGATTCCCGCGACGCCAGCTGGAAGCGCTTCTCGCCCAAGGTCGCCCTGCAATACGAATGGATGGATGACGCGTTCGTCTATGCCAGCGTCGCCGACGGTTTCCGCGCCGGCGGTTTCAACACCTTCAGCCCGGCCGCCAACTACCCGGCCTACGCCCCGGAAAAGGTTCGCTCCTGGGAGATCGGCCTCAAGGGCGGGGCCCTCGACCGCCGCCTGCAGTACTCGGTGGCCCTGTACACCATGAGCATCGACGACATGCAGGTGCAGCAGATGCTCACCCCGGGCGTGGTGTACATCGCCAACGCCGCGTCGGCGCGCTCCAGTGGCCTGGAATTGCAGGCCGACTACCTGCTGGGCAGCGGCTGGAAAGTCCTGGGCGCACTGGCCCTCAACCGCACCCGCTTCGACAGTTTCACCGACGGTGCCAGCGACTATTCCGACAATCACAACCCCTTTGCCCCGGACCTGACCGGCAACCTCGGGCTGCGTTACGACGCCGAGAGCCGCTGGTACACCCAGCTCAACCTGAGTGCTGTGAGCCGCACCTACCTCGACGCAGCCAACAGCAACCGCCGGGCCGGCTACGGCCTGATCGACCTGGACCTGGGGCGCAGCTTCGAGCGCTTCGAGGTCAGCGCCTACGTCAACAACCTGGCCAACAAACGCTACGACGCCGTGGGCTACCAGAACGGTTTCGTGGACGTCTACAGCCCACCTCGGGAGTTGGGATTGCGCCTGACATTCGACTTGTAAATAAGGGAATCCAGACCGTGAACATTATTGATTTCAACCACAGCCACCCGCTGCAGGCCTATTGGCAACTGGCCGGCGCTGCGGTCCAGGCCGACGCCCTGACCCTGGCCCTGGAGCTGGACCTGTTCAGTGCCCTGGAGCAACCCCTCGACGTGCCGACCCTGGCTGCGCGCCTGCAACTGGCGCCGGACAACACCGGGCACTGGCTCGAACTGCTCTGGAGCATGGCGCTGTTGCAGCGCATCGACGGTCCGCACGGCAGCCGCTATGGCCTGAGCGACACCACCCACCCCCCGCCGCTATTGGCTGCCAGGGCCCCAGGGCTGTGTCGACGCCTGGCACTACCGGCTCAAGGCCTTGCGCCAGACCGGTGCCAGCCTGCGCCAGCGCCTCAG